>NZ_CP014145.1:2767294-3074771 GCF_001542775.1 Microterricola viridarii | reverse complement strand
ATCCGGGCGCACCGAGTTCGCCAGGCCCTGTGCCTGCTCGTCGATGCCGCCCTCTGCGATGGCGGTGGCCGGCTCCCGGGCCGCCTGGGTGTCCATCCCGGCGCCAGACATCAGCACGGCCGTGTGGAAGCGGTCGCCGCCATGGACGGCCAGCTTCATCGCGCCGTGCGCTCCCATCGAGAGGCCAGCCACGAACGTGTCGTCGCGCTCGGTGGAGAGCGGGAACATCGTCTGGCAGACCCGCGGCAGCTCGTCAGAGACGAAGTCCCAGAACTTGGCCGGGAGCGCGCCCGTCTCCTGGTTCTCGTAGAACGAGTTGTAGCCGTTCGGCATGATCACGGCGACCTTGTGCTCATCGGCATAGCGCGTGACGTTGGTGAAGTTCACGTAGTCGGAGTCGTCGCCGAATCCGCCGTGCAGCAGGTACAGCGTCTGGAAGCGGGTGCCAGGCACATAGCTCTCGTTCTTCCCCGTCATCTTGTCGGCGAACGACGCGGAGGGCAGGCAGACGGTCACATTCGTCTGCATGCTGAGCGCCTCAGAGAGGAAGTTGATTCGGGCGAGCATGTCGAGACGCCTCCTGGCTGTCTGGCGCGCCAGGGCACGGAGCGGCGAGGCGTCAGCTCTTTCTACAGGAGTTCCGATCGCGAGCGGCGTTGAAATGTGAAGTGTTCGAGAACCGGATGCGCGCCGCCGCTGGGCGCCCGAGCTGGGTGCCTGAGCGGTGGCCGTCGCGCTGCCGGCCGGCGCTCGTGCCGCGGGCTTCGGCGGTTGGCCAGAGGGCCAGAGGGTGGGCCCCTGGCCCCTCCGGACCCGCTGTTATGCTCGCGCTGTGCATTGTCGTGAAGCTCGTCTAGCCGCCATCCCGGACGGCCCCGCCCTGGCGCAGGACTTCGAGGGCATCGATCAGGTTCCCGGCGCCTTCGAGGCGGTACTGAACGGCAGCAGCACTGGGCGTGTTCTGGTGTCGATGCCCGCCCCGCACCACAACTGAACCGGAGACATGATGCCCCTGCCCCACCCCCTGCCCCAGCCCGAACTCGAGTTCGTCTTCGAGGTGCGCGTCACCATCGATGAGGCCATGCGCATCGGGCGCAGCGCCGACGAGCAACTGCACTTCACCCCCATCACCGGCGGAACGGTGAGCGGGCCGCGGCTGAACGGCGAGGTCCTGGCCGGTGGCGGCGACTGGCTGGTCGAGCGCGGCGACACCTGCCAGCTGGAGGCGCGCTACCTGTTGCGCGCCGACGACGGCGCCGTCATCGACATCCTGAACCGCGGCTACTACCGCGCGACGCCGGAGCTGGAGGCGCGGATGGAGGCGGGGGAGCAGGTCGACGAGCGGCTCTACTACTACCGCACCGCCCCGGTGTTCCAAACGGATGCCCCCGCCCACCGCTGGCTGGCGGAGAACCAGTTCCTCGGCATGGCCCGCGACGACGGCGGGGATGTCTGCATCCGCTTCTTCCTCGTGCGCTGATCTTCCTCGTGCGCTGAGGGCTGCTCGCCGAAGCGGGTCAGTGCTCCCGGTTGTCGCCTTCCAGGATCATGGCGACAGGTGTGGCGCAGGTGTCGCCCTTCCACGCCTCGATGCCCTCGCGGATCGCGAAGACGGCGATGACGAGCGCGGCGACGGGGTCGGCCCAGGTCCAGCCGAACAGCGAGTTCAGCAGCAGCCCGATAAGCACGGCGGCCGACAGGTACGTGCAGATCAGGGTCTGCTTGGAGTCGGCGACCGCGGTCGCCGAGCCAAGCTCGCGGCCGGTGCGGCGCTCGAACCAGGAGACGAACGGCATCACGACGACGCTGACGGCCGTGATAACGATGCCGAGTGTGCTGTGCTCGGGCTCGACGGCGCCGAACAGCGTGAGCAGGGCGCTCGCGCTCACGTAGGCGGCCAGGGCGAAGAACGCCAGGGCGATGACGCGCAGCGTGCCCTTCTCGTATTTCTCCGGGTCCGCCCGCGAGAACTGCCAGGCCACGGCGGCCGCGGAGAGCACCTCGACCAGGGAGTCGAGGCCGAATCCGATGAGGGCGGCGGAGGAGGCCGCGCTCCCGGCGGCGACCGAGACGACGGCCTCGATCAGGTTGTAGCCGATGGTGAACCCGACGATCCAGCGGATGCGACGGTGCAGCACGGCCCGGCGCTCCGCCGTCATCCGCTGCGCGCTCGTTGCGCTCATGCCGACGCCCCGCAGCATCCGGGCACAGAGCAACCGGAGTCGATGCACGTCGCCGACTCGTCGACGGCGAGCACCACGTCCAGCAGTGCCGTGAGTGCCTGGGTCAGGTGGGGGTCGCTGATCGCGTAGCGCGTCTGGCGGCCCTCCTGTGTGGTGACGACGATGCCGCAGTCGCGCAGGCAGCCCAGGTGGTTCGACACGTTCTGCCGCGTCAACGCAAGGGAGTCGGCGAGCGAGGCGGGGTAGGCGGGGCCGTCGAGCAGCGCCATCAGAATCCGGGAGCGCGTGGGGTCGGCCATGGCCCGGCCGAGCCGGTTCATCACGTCCAGCCGCGAGGCGAGTGTCAGCATGCGCCCATAGTACAGCGCACGCTGTACTGTGTGTACCGCCGTCTGGTGCCCGGAGCCCTCGACTCGGTCAGCCGCCTGCTCGACGACAGCTGACGACCGGCTGAGCGGGCCCGATTCAGCCCCGGCTGGCTAAGCTCTGAAACGTGGATGCCGTCGACCCCTCCCGCCTGACCCGCGTGATATCGCCGCTCAAGCGCACCCTGCTGCGCGCGGCGCGGCAGGCCGACGGGCTGCCCGACATCCCGGACGCCCAGATCGAGGTGTTGCGCGCGCTGCCGGCCGGCTCTGCGCTGAGCCCCGGCGAGTTGGCCGCCCGGCTGCAGCTGAAGCCCTCGACGATCAGCAACCTGCTCGCCGCTCTGGCGGATGCCGGCCTCATCACCCGCACGCCGGCCGAGCACGACCGGCGCAGCAGCGAGGTGCGGGCCTCGGCGCGGGCGCTCGATCTGCTCCGCCGCTTCGATTCGACGAGCGATGCGATCCTGGGGCAGGCGCTGGCGCTGATCGACCCCGTTGAACTCGCGGCGCTCGCCGCGGCGCTGCCAGCACTGGAGCGGCTGCAGGGCGCCCTCGAGCAGGTGTCGGCCGCCGAGGGCGCCTCCGCCTAACCGACCGGGTCTGCCGACCGGGGTTGACGGCGTTTAGTTTTGTTGCAAAACTAACCGCACACGTCTCGAAGGGGAGAAGCATGAAGATCGTCATTGCCGGTGCAGGAATCGGCGGCCTGGTGAGCGCGCTCAGTCTGCACGCCGCCGGACACCGCGACATCGAGATCTACGAGCGGGTGAGCCAGATCCGCCCACTCGGCGTCGGCATCAACCTGCTTCCCCACGCCGTGCGCGAGCTCACCGAGCTCGGCCTCGGCGAACAGGTGGCCGCCATCGGCGTCGCCACCCGCGAGCTCTCCTACTTCAACCGCTTCGGCCAGCTCATCTGGAGCGAGCCGCGCGGGATAGCCGCCGGCTACCGCTGGCCCCAGATCTCGCTGCACCGCGGCGAGCTGCAGATGCTGCTGCTCGACGCCGTGATTGACCGGCTCGGCACGGATGCCGTGCGGCTTGGCCACAGCCTGCTGGGCGTCGAGCACGGCACCGATGCCGACACCGACACGGCGCGGTTCGCGCGCGACGGCGGCGAGGAACTGGCGGTCGAGGCTGGGCTGATCGTCGGCGCCGACGGCATCCACTCGGCCCTGCGCCGCCAGCACTACCCGAACGAGGGCGAGCCGATCTGGAACGGGCTGACGCTCTGGCGCGGCACCGCGTCCGCTCCCGGCTACCTGGGCGGGCGCACCATGATCATGGCCGGCGACGGGCAGCAGAAGTTCGTGGCCTACCCGCTGAGCGAGGGCGAGCAAGGCGCCGAGGCGCGGATCAACTTCATCGCCGAGCGCCGGGCGCCGGAGGGCGCCGTGGCGACGGCCGACTGGAACCGCGCGGTGGACCCCGCGCCGATCCTCGAGCTGTTCGCCGACTGGGACTTCGACTGGCTCGACGTGCCGAAGCTCATCGCGGCCTCCGAGGAGATCCTCGAGTACCCGATGGTCGACCGCGACCCGCTGCCGCAGTGGTCGTTCGGCCACTCCACCCTCGTCGGCGACGCCGCCCACGCGATGTACCCGATCGGATCGAATGGGGCCTCGCAGGCGATCCTGGACGCCCGTACCCTCGCCCACGAGCTCGCGACCCGGCCGAGCGTCGCCGAGGCGCTTTCCGCCTACGAGGAGGTGCGTCGGCCGGCCACGGCCGGGTTGATCGAGAGCAACCGCAAGCTCGGGCCGGAGCGGGTCATGCAGATGGCGTTCGAACGCGCCCCTGAGGGTTTCGCACACATCAACGACGTGCTCTCGCAGGAGGAGCTGGAGGCGGTGGCAGCCGAGTACAAGCGGGCCGCGGGCTTCCACCCCGACCTGCTGAACCTGCGGCCGTCGCTGTCGGCGCCGGGCGCCGACGTCAGCTGACCGCTCGCGCGGTCAGGGCATCGGCGCCCGGCACGGCAGCCGCCGGTCACCTGATCTTGCGCCGGTAGATGCGGTTCGCGAAGAGGTAGGCGACCACGAGGATGCCGACCAGCCAGGCCAGTGCCACCCAGATGTCGCTGCCGACCGGTTGCCCGGCGAACAGCGCGCGCATGGTGTTCACGATGGAGGTGACCGGCTGGTTCTCCGCGAACCAGGCGACGGGCGCGGGCATCGACGCGGTGGGCACGAACGCCGAGCTGATGAATGGCAGGAAGATCAACGGGTAGCTGAACGCGCTCGCGCCGTCGACGGTCTTGGCCGAGAGCCCGGCGATGACGGCGAGCCAGGTCAGGGCGAGGGTGAACAGGATCAGGATGCCGGCCACCGCGAGCCAGCCGGCCACGGACGCCCCGGTGCGGAATCCCATGAGCAGCGCCACCCCGATGACGACCGTCACCGAGACGAGGTTCGCGGCCAGGGAGGTGAGCACGTGGGCCCAGAGCACGCTGGAGCGGGCGATCGGCATCGACTGGAAGCGGTCGAAGATGCCGCCCTGCAGGTCGAGGAACAGCCGGTAGGCGGTGTACGCGATGCCCGAGGCGATCGTGATGAGCAGGATGCCGGGGAGCATGTAGTTGACGTAGGACTCGCTGGAGCCGGTGGTGATGGCCCCGCCGAGCACGTAGACGAACAGCAGCAGCAGCGCGATCGGCGTCACCGTGGTGGTGATGATCGTGTCGGGGCTGCGGAGGATGTGGCGCAGCGAGCGGCCGGTCAGGGTGCCGGTGTCGCTGAGCACCTGGGTGGTCATCAGCTTTCCTTTCCTGTTGGCACCGTTTCCGGCGCTTCTTCTGGGTTGCCGGTCTTGCTGGTCGTGCCGGCCTCGCCGACGAGGGCGAGGAAGACGTCCTCGAGGGAGGGCTGCTTTTCGACGTACTCGACGGTGGCGGGCGGCAGCAGCTGCTTGAGCTCGCTCAGCGTGCCGTTCTGGATGATCGTGCCCTGGTGCAGGATCGCGATCCGGTCGGCCAGCTGCTCCGCCTCGTCCAGGTACTGCGTGGTGAGCAGAACGGTGGTGCCGCGGGCGGCGAGCTGCCGCACGGTCTGCCACACCTCGAGGCGCGCCTGCGGGTCGAGGCCCGAGGTGGGCTCGTCGAGGAAGATGACCGGCGGGTCTCCGATCAGGCTCATCGCGATGTCGAGCCGGCGCATCATGCCGCCCGAGTAGGTCGCCGCCTTGCGATGACCGGCCTCGGTGAGCGAGAAGCGCTCCAGCAGCTCGTCGGCGATCGCGCCCGGGTTCGCCAGGTGGCGGAGGCGCGCGATCAGCACGAGGTTCTCCCGGCCGGAGAGGATGCCGTCGACGGCGGCGAACTGGCCGGTCAGGCTGATCGACTCCCGCACGTCGGCGGGCTCGTGGGCGACGTCGAAGCCGTGCACGGTGGCGCTGCCGGCATCCGCCTGCAGCAGTGTCGACAGGATGCGCACCAGCGTGGTCTTGCCTGCGCCGTTCGAGCCGAGCAGGGCGAAGATGCTGCCCGCCGCCACCTCGAAGTCGACGCCCTGCAGCACCTGCAGGTCTGCGAAAGATTTCTCGATGCCCTGAACCCGGATCGCGGGTTCGAGCACCAGCTTCGTGGACATTTCAGTTCTCCGTTTCCGGCGCGGTCACGCCTGCTGGTCGGTGGCCTGATCGATGGCATCGGTCAGGCGCTTGCGCTCCTTGTCGATCCACTGCTTGCCGTCGTAGGCGCGGGCGAAGTCCTCGGCGAACCCGACGGGGTCGTCGCCGACGATCGACCGCACCGGGGTGCCGTCGACGGATGCCCGCTCCCACAGGTCGGCGAAGTCGCTGACCATGGTGACGAGGGTGTCGCCGTCGGTGACGCCCCCGTAGTACATGAAGTAGCGCTCGAACGCCTTCGCGGAACCGCGGTACGGCTCGGGGAGGGCCTCGATGCGTGCCTTGTACTGCTTGTACTGCTTCTTCTGCTCGAGTGAACCCGTGAGGGTCTCGATCCACTTCGCGGCCATGGTCATTCTCCTTCGTTGTTGGTGTTGCCGGTGTGGTTGTGGAGCCGCTCGATGCGCTCCGTGAGGAAGTTCCAGCTCTTCCAGAACTCGTCGAGGTACTCGGCGCCGACCGCGTTCAGTGAGTACACCTTGCGCGGTGGCCCCTTCTCCGAGGGGACCTTCTCGACATCGACGAGTCCGCGCTGCTCGATTCGGATCAACAGCGCGTAGACGGTGCCCTCTGCGATGTCGGCGAAACCCTCATCGCGCAGTCGGGCCGTGATCTCATAGCCGTACGCCGGCTGTGTGGCCAGCGTGGCCAGGACGATGCCTTCGAGCGTTCCCTTCAGCATCTCGGTCATCTGCTTGCCCATCGGGCTCACCCTCTATCTACTCTGTGTTGCTGACTACCGGTACATAGTAAGCACGAGTACCGGTAGATAGCAACACTGAATAGTGAACTTTTTCTGAGCGGATGCCGGCGCGCGACGTGTCAGTGCTGCCCGCCCCGGCGGGCGCTGGTGGCCAGGGGCCGAGCGGTGTAAGACGGGTGTCATGGTCCGGATCACGAACACCATCGACATCGAGGCGCCGGCGGAGCGGGTCTACTCAGTCCTCCGCGCGCTCGACGCCTACCCGAGCTGGCTCAAGCACTCCACGGTGTACCGCGGAACGAGCGCGCCTGTCGCACAGTCCGGGCCGTCGCCGCGCTACGAGGACTCGACCATGGTCGGCCGGATGCGCGGCGAGATCGTCGAGGATGTGCCCGCTCGCGCGCTGCAGTTCCACCAGCGCACGGCGTCCGGCAGCCTGGACGCGGGCATCCGCTACGAGCTGGGTGCGGCCGGGGCGGGCACACGCCTCACCCGCACCGGCGAGCTGACCACGCACGGCATCCTCCGCCTCGCGCAGCCGATGCTGGTGCGCATGGCCGCCGCCGAGAGCAAGCGGATGATGACCTCGCTGAAGGCCCACCTCGAGAGTGGTGGGTGATCGATCCGGCGCGACAGGCGCGGTGCCGCGCCGTTGGCCCTAGTTGGCGCGCGGCAGATCCGTCATCGAGGAATCCCTGATCTGGCGAAAGCCGCGGGCAACCGGCGGCGTCCACAACAGCACGATCAGAAGGGCCGCGCCCACGGCGGTCGCCGTTGCTCCCCAATCCCACCGGTCGCTGGACACCACCACGATGACGCTGAGCAGGGCCAGGATGCCGAGGAAGATCGAAATGAGCAGGCGGGAGAGCCCGCTCCCGCGCCGGAGCCCGGCGGCGAGGGCAACGGTCAGCAGGCCCAACAAAGCGATCGCGGCGCCGACGACCGAGAGCGCCAGCCGTTCGTCGGACTCGCCCTCGTAACGGCTGAGCAGCACGAGAATGCCGATCCCCGTCGACAGGAATCCGGTGGCGTAGGCGAGCACGGCGACGATGGTCGTGGCAACGCGGCCGGTGACCGAGGGCCGGACCCCGGGCTGACCCGTCGTGAGCGGAGTCGCACCGGTCGGCGCGCTCGCCGCGGAGAGCAGCCGGCGATGAACGAGCCGCACAACCTCGATGCAGGCGACCATCACGATCGTGATGCCGGTGAGGGCGATGGCGAGCTCCTCACCCGGGTCGACGAGCTCGAAGAAGGCCCGAGCGGCCGGGATCGTGAAGACGAGCACGAGGCCGACGAACATCGCACCGACGACGAGTACCTTGTAGCGGTTGAGTGGGCGCGACAGCACGGCGAGCACCCAGATCCCGACGAGCGCCAGGATGATGGTCGCCCCGGTGCGGAGCTGCTCCGGCGACACCCCGATGCCCTGCGCGACGAAGGTGTACCAGGTCAGCCCGAGCGCGATGACGATGCCAGCGGGGATTGCGAAGCTCAGCGAGCGCCGGAGGAATCCGGGCATGTACCGCGCGGCGTTGGGCATCAACGCGAGGAAGAACGCGGGGATGCCGATCGTCAGGCCGTCGGTGATCGAGAGCTGCCGCGGCAGGAACGGGAACTCGAGCACGAGCGCGCCGAAGAGGATCGCGAGGAGCGTCGCGTAGGCCGTCTTGGTGAGGAACAGCATCGAGACCCGCTCGATGTTCGCGATGACCTGCCGCCCCTCCGCGACGACGTCGGGCAGGTGCGAGAACTGGCCGTCCAGCAGCACCAGCCGGGCGACGGCCTTGGTGGCGGGCGACCCGGAGTTCATCGCGATGCCGATGTCGGCGGTCTTGATCGCGAGCGCGTCGTTGACCCCGTCGCCGGTCATCGCCACCGTGTGCCCGCGGCTCTGCAGCGCCGTCACCATGCGCTTCTTCTGTTCGGGGGTGACCCGGCCGAAGACGGTGTGCTGCTCCAGCACCTCGGCGAGCTCCTCCTCCTCCTCAGGGAGCGCCCGGGCGTCGAAGCCCTCGGCGACGTCGATGCCGATCTCGCGGGCGATGGCGGCGACGGTGCGCGGGTTGTCGCCGGAGATGATGCGGATGCCGACGCCCTGCTGCCGGAAGTACTCGAGCGTCTGCGCGGCATCGGGCCGCACCTGCTCGCGGAACGTGAGCACCGCCGTCGGCGTCAGATCCGCCGGCAGGCGCTCCGCCTGCACGTCCGCCTCCGTCAGAGCCTCGCCGGCGCGGGCGAGCACCAGCGTGCGGCGCCCGGTCTCGGCCAGGCTGGTCACCGTGCGGCCGAGCTCGGTCGAGGCCGAGCTTGCGGCATCCCCGAACACCATCTCCGGGGCGCCCATCACCCAGGTCTCGGCGGCGCCGTCGAAGGAGACGGCGCTCCACTTGCGAGCGGACGAGAACGGGATGTAGCCGGCGGTGCTGCGGGCGGAGTCGACCGGGTACGCGGCGCGCATGGAGCGGGCGGTGGCGTTCGCGTCGGGGGATGCCGCGTACCACGCGAGTGCGCCCTGCCAGTCGCCGGGCCCGTCACCGTGCTGGGCGCCGGGGGCCTCCGCGAGGGGGTGCGCCTGGTCGAAGGCGATCTCACCGACGGTGAGCGTGCCGGTCTTGTCGAGGCAGATCATGTCGACGCGGGCGAGGCCCTCCACGGCGGGCAGCTCGTTGACGAGCACCTGCCGGCGGGCGAGCTTCGTCGCGCCGACCGCGAAGGCGATGCTCGTCATCAGCACGAGGCCGAGCGGGATCATCGCGGTCACCGACGCGATCGTGTTGACGACCGCCTGCACCCAGGCACCGGTCGTGAATGCGGTCGCATAGCCCCCGGCCACCATGACCTGGGCGTTGAAAACGAGCAGGCTGATGGGGCCGATGCCCCAGCTCACCCATTTCAGCACCCGGTTGATCGAGCTGCGCAACTCGCTGGAGACGAGCGAGAACCGCTTCGCCTCACCGGCGAAGCGGTTGGCGTAGGAGTCGGCGCCGACGCGCGTCACCCGGGCCGAGCCCTCTCCCGCGACGACGACGGACCCGGAGAGTGCCTCGGCGCCCGGGTGCTTGTCGACGGGGTCGGACTCCCCGGTGAGCATGGACTCGTCGATCTGCAGCCCGCGTGCACCGAGGATCTCGGCATCGGCGGGCACCTGATCGCCCGCGCGGAGCACGAGCAGGTCGTCCAGCACGACCTCGCCCGGCGCGATCTCCGCCTCCGCGCCGGCGCGCAGCACGCGGGCGTGCGGCGCACTCAGCAGCGCCAGCCGGTCGAGCGCCGCCTTCGCGCGAAACTCCTGGACGGAGCCGATGATCGCGTTCGCGAACGCCGCGAATCCGAACAGGGCGTCCTGCCAGCGCCCCACGAGGAAGAGCACGAAGAAGCAGGCGAACACGATGCCGTTGAACAGCGTGAACACGTTGGCGCGCACGATGTTCCACGCGCTCCGGCTGGAATCCGGCGTGAACGCATTGGTCTTCCCCGCCGCGATGCGTTCCGCGACATCCGCCGCGCTCAGCCCGCTCAAGGCCTCGGTGTGAGTTGTGTCCACGGGTTCCTCATGCGCGCTCGGTGACGGATTCTGCCACCCTGATTCTCGCGCCATCCGCGGCCGCTCGCGCGCATTTGGCCGGAAGTGGCCTGCTTTCGCCCAGCTCAGCGGGGGCAGGGCCAGCCGCAGGGCGGTGCGAGGGATTCAACCGGAGTGAGATGTGGCCGAGCGGTAGCTGCGCAAGGGTCGGAGCGCGGATCCGGTTGCAGCCGAGATCGAAGGCGGGTGGTCTTGTGTTGCGAGTGCTGAGGCCGCCAAGATTGGACGCTCGAAGTCGCATCCTTGATGCGCCCCGAGCAGCGGGATCCCGCTTGAGATTCATTGGCCGAAGCAGAAGAGCAGACCATGTTTATGTTTGACGTTCCCGGGGCCGATGCCGAGCGCTATCTGCAGCATGTGATCCAACGCGGTCCGATTCGTTTGGTGGACCTCGCCCATCACATGGCCGCGACCGGTGGGCCAATCGAATTGATGGATGGCAGCCATGCCAGCCTGGTCCCGCTCTGGGAATGGCATGTTCAGCAGTGGCGGGCTGGCTTTCCCGGCATCGCCGAAGGCGCGTCGTCCTCGTATGCGCAGTTCCTCGGCCTCACCGGTCCAACGGAGAGTTTGCGCGCCACGTATGCGGCCGAGCCCTTCGCGCACTACCTGTTCGAGATGGTGCGCCGGTACTCACCGGATGCGCACTGGGGGCCGTATCCGTGGAGGGTCAAGTCCGATGATCGCCGCAATGAACCGGCCGTGCTCTGCTCGGTTTGGGGCCTGGTCATGGCGGAGGAACCGGCGCGCAATGCCACGGCACGCCTCCTGCAAGGGCGCCCCGGGCGGGACAGTCCGACACGGTTCTATGACTTGCTGGAGTTCATCCTGAAGTTGAGTGCACACCCTGTTGTGTTGCCGCCGGCGGGCTCCATCCTCACCCCGTTGCTCCAGATCGCACCGGCCCCCCGCGATGACCCGGGCCGGCTCGTTCCCCACCGTGGCTCCACACCGGTGCCCGCAACCGGGGCGGGCCCTGCCCTGATCGGGCCGACCGAGGATCTGATCGTCGTGGCACCCGGCGCCGACCTGGAGAACGTCGAGCAGGCACCCCCGTTGGACGAGGTAGCCGCCTGCATCGGCCTGACCGCCTTGGGTGGGCACTTGGACGGCGACCCGATCACTCCGCGGGCCTTGTTGGATGGTTGCTCCATCATCGTCGGCGATGAGCTCGCCCTGGTTCAGGCGGTCTCCGCCGGCGGCCGGCTGCGCGGGCTCGGCTTCGAACCGATCAATGTCACGCCGGCCCGCTGGGCCGAACTCCAATCCGAGATGCGCGCATTCGCGCACAGCCTCGGCGCGCAGCTGCGGATGGACGCATAGCCCGCCAACAGCCTCCGAGGGAGATGCGCTCCAGTGTCACTTCTTGAGCTAGATGAGACTTTCTTCCCAGAATGAGACCACGTCTTTGCTGGAGTCGCTGATTGCAGGTCATCACAGATTTTCTCGTTTTGGTTGAGACCCGTTGGCTTCCGGGGTCACCGTCCACTGCACGTGCCAGAGAACGGTTGCCTTACCGTCAGCGGTGCGCGAAAGCGTGAGCGGGATTCAGGGGGCTGTTCGCGAAGTGGCGGGGCGCGGGATGGGCGCTCCAGGTATAAGACTTCCTGGCCCCGAGGGTTCTCTCTTGCCGCTTCTAACCGTTTCTACCTGCGGCCATCTGGAGGGCGGCCGTCAGGATGGCCTGATGCTGTACCTGGCTCAAATGAGCCAAAACGAATGAACGCTTGTTTGCGGATGTTGCGGGCTGGCCTTGCAATTCCCTGACGCTGCGTGACTCAGTGATTTCGCCGGCGTGCGCTTCTATCGCTTGTCCGACATCGAGATAGCTGGATGCCCACTGCAAATCTAACCGCTCGAGTTTTCCCAGTTCTTCTGCCTCGGAAGGGGAAGTGCTCACCAGAGCGGACAGCACGTCCAATGCCGACCACGTCTTGTTCTCAATGTGCTTCTGTACGTGCGGTTTCGGGCCGTTCCGCTCGACAGCTCCCCACAGCTTGATGAGTTCCCAAACGTTGGGTTCGAGCTCATCAAACGGTCTCTCGGTGTGAAGCGCGACGAACGCATTCAGTCGTTCTAAGAAATCGAGTTCAAGAGTTTGCCCCTTTTCATTCCAATCTCGTACCTCGTCCATTCCGCCAATACTTCTTCCAGTCAGGATGCGTGTTGCGTCGAACATCAGGTAGACAGTTTCCGCTCCGCAGGAAAATGCTTCGTCCACGAGGAGGGGCAACTGTTCGTTGGTGACGTCCACGAGCACTTCTGCGATGAAATGTGAAATCTGGTCGCGCGCGGAGGCCCAGCCGTGTCCTAAAGGGAGATTGGGATACAGCTTGAGTACCCACCGGGCCAGACTCACTGAACGTTCGGAAGTCGTTTCGCGTTCCGCATTAAGCTTCTGAATCGTTCGGCGCGGTTCCGTCACAACGTGCCGTTCGACATCCTCAATCTGCAATCGCACCTGGTCAGGGCTATCTAGGTTTTCGAGCACCAATCGCACTGTTGCGTCATGGAGGTCATCATGATGCACGCCGAAGTTGAAGTATCGGTCGAAGTAGAATTCATCAGCAACCTTTCGCGCGCCTCGCGGTCCATAGTCGCCGATGCTGGCACGTGCCCAGATAGCTCCGACTGCCGGGAAGAGTGCCCGAACCACCGTCAAGACGGTCTCCTGATGAGCATCGTCAATCTCCGCGGTTGAGAACAGGTCCTCTAATTTCTGCCTACGCTTGTCAGCACGAAGATTCTCGTCGGCCTCATACCCGATATCCCCACTCGAGAAGAATTTCCGCTCAGACTGAATAATCCCGTACAGACGTGGCTCGAATGTTCGAACCCAGCTCAGGAGTACGAAGTCGAATGTGTTGACCTCGTTGGCGACAGAAGGCAGAAACGCCTCAAGCTGAGCAAAGAAATGCTTGATTGCACGAGGCGTTGTAAGTCGCTCAATGAACCCAGTCTGAAGGAGCTCGGATAGTTGACTTTCGTCTCGAGCAGTTAGAGTCGCGCCGGACTTCGTCACGACTCCTCGGAGCGCCTCTTCAAACAGCTGCATGACCAGGTCAGTTCTCATCGGTGGGATGTCAAAGCGCAGCTGGACTATCTTTTCGAGATAGTCCAATGCTCTACGTGAGTGGCGCGCGCCCACGAGGTCGGTGTTCTCAAGCAAGTCAATGAGTGTCTTCTCGTCGTAACAGAGCAAGTAATAGATGTTCGGGAGCCGTCCAACAAATCGGACCAACTTGAAGACTTCAAGAAGCTCCGCTGAACTAAGCCGGTCCAAATCGTCGAGCACAATAAGGACTGGCTCCAGCAGCTCGACAAGCTGCTCCGCGACCGTCTCGCGTAGCTTGGTCGCGCTGACACGCTCCGGGTTGAAGAGATGTTCAGCTGCGCCGCCGAAATCTGGGCCAAGAACGTTCGCCAACTTTGCAATCGGCACAATTGCACGACTCAGCCGGTCAATGTTCGCGTGGGAGTCTGCCCATCTGTCGCCGGGGGGAACGACGTCACGAAGTTCCGAGAGAAATCCCCACCTCAATGAGTCCGCATCGCTGTAGAGCCAGGGGTTGAAGTTATGGATTCTCCATCCCGCCGAGCTCAACTGCTCCTCAAGCGAAGCGATGACGGTCGTCTTTCCGGAGCCCCAAGCGCCGATGAGCCCGAACACAGATGAATCGCTCTGACCTCGAGCTCGCCCCATAGCGGCCGCCATCGTCTCGACAAACGCGGTGCGCTCGAAGTAACGGGACCTTGGGTCATCCGTCGGATGCACTAGAGCGTCGTCCGTCATCCAGGTCCAGGTGCTTGCATCGCTTGTACTCTCGGTCACTGCGTCCCTCGGCCTTGTTCGCCCACAACTTATTCGGGTCCTGCTCTGGCTGACTCGCGTCCTCTGCCCGCCGCGATAACCGACTAGCGTTTTCCGCCGGCGCGCTGGTCGAGGCTGTAGCTTCCTCTATCCCCGACGGTCACCCCTTCGTACTTGAGCGTTTTTCCGAGATACCCACGCGAGTCATTGTCAGCATCACTCTTGAAAGTGAACGTGCGCGGCTCCGGAATCCAGTCCTCGAGAGCAGCGAGCTCCCAGTCACCGAGAACTCGACCATTCCCTTTCGCAACCATGAGCAAATGGGTGACATCGACTCCGCCACTGCGGACAGTGTCCGCAATAGGCCACCACTGCCTTGCTCTTGAAGCGAAGGTCGATTGCGGCCTTCCCCATGAATAGTCGGTCGAACATCGAGCGAATCTAGACCGACAACGACAACGACTGTTTTCCGTAACTCGGTGAATCGAACATCACCCTCCCGCGAAACGAGCGCGGGGACGAAGACTGCCGACTGTTGCGCTTGGGATGTGTTGAGGACCCGCATCGCGCCTTCCGTCGCGACGTGAATCGCGACGGCCTCGGCCATCTCCGCGTCACGTCGAGTATCGAACTGTCGGTCGCTGATGCGAACGACAGTCTCTGCCGCATCCCGAAGGGCGTCCACTTCTGACGTGTGAACCCCCCACGGCCTCTGCAGACTCTCGCCGATACCGACATAAAACTCGTTAGTTGAGGCATTCCTGAAGGTGTAGATGTACGGCACTGATTTCCCCCGAACCTTGGCGTCTCTGGCGCTCCCTGCACCCTATCGTTGTCCACCTCATTGGCCCGCTGAACTTGCGCAGGCCCGCCCTTGCTGTCGCCAGCTGTGCAACTGGTGCGTCGAGCACTTCGCTGGCAGCCAACCGCGGTCTCGAGACATCGTCCACCGAAGCTGGTTAGGCATTGGGGAACCTCGAAGTTGTGCGGCCCCTCTCTCGAAAGCTGGCTGTCTCAAACTGCCCGCGGGTTGTTCGCGTGTGCATTTACGCATCATCCAGGCCAGCCAGCACTCTTTCGTCCGCCGGGCATTTCGTGCAACCCCGCGAAAGCAGTCGGTGGGCACCGCTTTGGCGCAAGATATGGCCGTGGGCCATGCACTTCAAGCAGTACTCCTTGGTGCCGGCGAAGATTCGGGAAACCTCCGCAGGCCCGTGCTGGTCGCTCTGAAGCTCAGCGGCCATCAGTGGTGCTGTCGTGCCGATGTCGTGGTCAAGTCCATTTGATTGGTCCATCCGCAGCATGGCGTTCAGCGAAGTCGCAGGTGCATTCGTGGCTGTCGAGTGCCGGGCAGCCCAGGTATTGGACATGCGCGCGACGGGAGCCTTTGCCGGGGATTCAGGCCGGCAGTCGACGACGCGACCGCATGTGGCGACGACTGGCCGCCACATGCGTGCATCGTTAGTGAACCAGCGCCGTCAAGATTCCGATGAGAAACTCTGATTCCGTCGGGAAGAACATAGCGAGGAGGATGATGAGAGCAATGATGCAAACTTCAGTTGAGATTTGCACCGTCAGCCCCTTGCGGGTAATGTTGAAGTTAGTTGAAATGGTTCTTTCTTTCTCTCGAAATTAAAGAGCAGAAGCCTCGCCCGTTCCTGCGGACGAGGCATTCTTGCGTTAAGTAACGCGTGCCCATCTGACAGTCTACCACAAGTTTCAAATTGGTGTTGACAAGGCGCGCGGACGAGACTAATATGCGCGTTCCCCGATTCCGTTGGCGATAGGGCGCGGACGCTTTTCGTTCACTGACCAGCTCACAGAGCGCCGTCCGTCAAGTGTTGCCGCAGGAAGAACGGCCGTCTCCGGCTAGCGGCATCCGCCCGTTCTCGGCGTACGTTCGCGCGAGCGACCCGGCAGCGCGCCCCTAGCTGGCTGTGGGTTCGCTTCTGCCTTGGGGCATCTCGTCCCAAATGCGGCCGTCAAGTGTGCGGCCGCCCGCCTTGGGCGTTCGGCCACCCCATTGCTTGTGGAAGAACGGAACTCCGGCGTCAGCGCACTTGTCTCGAATCTCGCGCACCCAGTCCGCGTCAAGCGGTCTGGCTCGAGGTCCAGATTCTCCACCAGTAATCACCCAGTCGATACCGTCGAGGTCCAAATCTGGAAGCGGTCCCAAAAGTGGTTCACAGGAGAGGAATCTCACCGCAGCAGGCACGGCGCGGAGGTCATCGACCCGGTACACGTGGTCATTGTCCTCAATGCTCACGCCCATCCATAGGTTCGTTGGCCAGTCGAGTTTGTCGGCAATCTTCGGCAAGCGGGAGGAGCGCTTCGTAAGGACCTGGTAGGTGTGCTGCGGCGTATCTGCGATGACGTCGAACACTCGACGAACGAAATCCAGCGGGACACGAGCGTGGAAGAGGTCGCTCATTGAGTTCACGAACACGACCTTCTTTCCGCCCCAGCGATAGGGCTGGGCAAGAGCAGGTTCGTGAAGCGTCAGCGCAAACCCTGGTCCGGAGGTGACTGGATTCCCGTCGTTCTGGTATTTCTCCGCGCCCATAGCTTTCAGCCGTTTAGACAACGTCAATGCGTAGCAGTTGTCGCAGCCGGGCGTGATTTTGTCGCAACCCGTTGTCGGGTTCCAAGTCACTTCGGTCCACTCAATGCCAGAGCGCTGCGCCATGCTCGACCTTTCTACGCGTTGCGCGTTACGTAAATCGCGTAACGCGTTTCGGTTAGCATAGGTGAATGGGCACCGAAAATCGCGAAGCGCTCCGCAGCGTGTCCCAAGCTGCGTTTGGGCAACAGCACAGGCTGGAGCTGATGCTTTGCATCGCCAACGCAGAAGACGGAATCTTCTCGCTCACTGAACTGGCGAAGGCGCTAGACGTGACCATGAGCAGCCTTCAGCGGCCGATGGATAGCCTCCTCGCCACGCAACTTATTAGTGCGCTTCCGGACGCGGACTCAAAGTACCGGTACTACACGCGCAACCCGAGTGCGGCGTGGGCTTGGGCTCATGAACTTGCCCAGCAGGCCGATGAGGTTGAAGCGGTAGGGACGGAATTGACGCGCGTTCATGCCCCTCGCTAGTGCCCCCAGTTCAAGGGCCGTCGAATTTGCGGTACCCCTCGAATCTTGGGACAAGGGGAGCCACCCGTCCTAAGAATTGAGCTTCAGCTCCACGGGCGCTGTCCGGACCTTTGCATTGGTGTGCCAGCATTGACCCCAAGTTGAACCAAGGGGGGCTCTTGACCAGCACGCAATTGTCTAGTGGAAGTCACGCTGTTTGGTCCCTCGAGCCTCACACTCGAGCGAAGCATGACCTGCTTGAAAGGTATCTCGGTGCGTGGTATCCCGCGCTCGCAAGCCACAACAAGCGCATCCTCTTCCTCGATGGTTTCGCAGGCCCCGGCGTCTATGCTTCCGGCGAACCAGGCTCTCCGACGATTGCTCTGAGGACGCTCCTCGAGCACAGTCACCTGCCCCAAATGTCGGGTACCGAGTTCATCTTCATCTTCAACGAGAAGGACCGGACCCGTCACCAGAAGCTTCTTGAGGTCGTCGCCACAGAGCAGGCGAGGCACCCCGCCTGGCCCGCAAATGTGAAGGTGTTTGTTGAAAACGAGAACTTCACTAGCGTCGCCACTGAGATTCTCGCCCAATTGGGCACCGGGCGGCTGGCCCCAACTTTCGCGTTCCTCGACCCGTTTGGTTACAAGGACGTTCCAATAAAGCTCATCGCTGACCTTATGAAGTTCGACCGAAGCGAGCTTTTCATCTATTTCGACCACAACAGCGCAGTTCGATTCAGCACTGCTGGCAACGTCGACGTGCAGTTCGAGGCCCTCTTCGGGACGGACGAGTTCAAGAACGCCCCACCGGCATCAGACCCGAACCGAGGAACGTTCCTCCGAGATTTGTATAGAGACCAACTCATGAAGGAATGTGGATTCAAGTACGTTCGCCATTTCGAAATGGTGAATTCACAAGGCCGTACAGGCAACTACCTATTCTTCTGCACGCGTCACAAGCTCGGTCTCGAGAAAATGAAGGATGCAATGTGGAGGGTCGACCCGCAAGCGGGGAACAGGTTCTCCGACATTCTTGCCGGCCAACAAGTGCTCTTTGATGATGTAGTCGACACGGGTCCACTTCGCGCTGAACTGAAGAGGGTCTTCTCGGGGCGCACCGTGAGCATCGAGATGATTGAAGACTACGTTCTAGTGAATACCCCGTTCGCGAAGACTCACATCAAGGTGAAGACGCTGAAGCCGATGCAGCTCGCGGGGGAGATTAGCTCACCGAACCAGCGTCGGCCCGGTACCTTTCCCTCCGAAACTCAAGTCACGTTCCACTAGAAGGCCTCGAGTAGCATCCCTCTCCGACCATGTGGCTAACGGCGAATCGGCCAAAGAGTCATATCAAGACCGCCTTCTAGCTTCGCAATGGTCTCGAGGTCAGGCCACACACGCCCGTCGAGAATCGACGCGAGTGTGACGTGCGACAAGTCGCAGGCAGTGGCGGCCGTGCGGAGGCTCCTATCACCAACCGCAGTCCGGAGGTTGAGCGCGAACAGCCTGGCGACCTCACCGACGGTAGACGTTGACGGAACGTCCGGCCACGACGGAGTTAGGTCGCGGGGACGGTCCCGAAACGGCCGAGCCATGTGCCTAGGCGCCTGAACGCTGGGGATGCGGGCCGAGCGAGAGGGAGGTGATGGTGGCCTCCTACTCTCAACAAGGTGGGAAAAGTCTCATCTAGCTCAAGAAGTGACCTCCAGCCTCACGTTGAGTGAGGCAAGCCATACGGGCGTTGGGGGCTCGAGACGTGAAAACTGGAGCCGATGACGGGAATCGAACCCGCGCTATCTGCTTGGGAAGCAGAAGTTCTGCCATTGAACTACATCGGCGTGCGGCATCCGATGCCGGATGCGCGTGATGAACATGTTAGCAACTGATCGACGTCGGGCAATGCGCAGACACCCTGTACAGCCCCGGCGAATCGGGCTAGCGTGCCTAGGGAGCACTCGATCCCGCATCGCCGCTAGACGCTCTCTCTGCCGACCGGCCCGGTGCGCTGCATGGCAAGGAGAACTACGTGTCTCAGAATCAGCCGAAACCCCACGACTACGCGCCGGCCTACACCGACGGCCTCTCGCGGGAGAAGCATCCGCTGTTGCGGTTGGCCGAAGAACCGGTGGATCCGGGCAGTGCGTACCGCTTCATCCACGACGAGCTGCTGCTCGACGGCAGCTCGCGGCTGAACCTGGCCACCTTCGTGACCACGTGGATGGACCCGGAGGCCGACAAGCTGATGGCCGAGTCCTTCGACAAGAACATGATCGACAAGGACGAGTACCCGGCAACGGCGGCGATCGAGGGCCGCTGCGTGTCGATCGTGGCCGACCTGTTCAACGCTCCCGGTCTCGACCCCGACGACCCGCGCAGCGCGACCGGCGTCTCCACCATCGGCTCCAGTGAGGCGGTGATGCTGGCCGGGCTGGCCATGAAGTGGCGCTGGCGGGCGGCGCGGGCGGCCACCGGGGCCGACCAGTCGCGGCCCAAGCTCATCATGGGCAGCAACGTGCAGGTGGTGTGGGAGAAGTTCTGCCGCTACTTCGACGTCGAACCGGTCTACCTGCCGATGGAGCCCGGCCGGTACGTGATCACGCCGGAGCAGGTCGTGGCCGCCGTCGACGAGAACACGATCGGCGTCGTCGCGATCCTCGGCACCACCTTCACCGGAGAGCTGGAGCCGGTCGCAGACATCGCGGCGGCCCTTGACGAGCTGGCCGGCAACGGCGGGCCCGACGTCCCCATCCACGTCGACGGTGCCAGTGGGGCCTTCGTCGTGCCGTTCCTTGACCCGGATCTGAAGTGGGACTTCCGGCTACCCCGGGTCGTCTCCATCAACGCCAGCGGCCACAAGTACGGCCTCACCTACCCGGGCATCGGCTTCGTGGTCTGGCGCTCGCCGGAGCACCTGCCTGACGAGCTCGTCTTCCGGGTGAACTACCTCGGCGGCGACATGCCCACCTTCACGCTCAATTTTTCGCGCCCCGGCAACCAGGTCATCGGCCAGTACTACAACTTCCTCCGGCTGGGCCGGGGTGGCTACCGCGCGGTGATGGAGACGCTGCGTGACACGGCGGTCGAGATCTCCGGGCGCCTGGCCGAGATCCCGCAGCTCGCGGTGATCACCGATGGCAGCGCCATCCCGGTGATCTCCTTCGAGGTGACCCCGGATGCCGGCTTCACCGTGTTCGAGGTGTCGCACGAGCTGCGAGCGGCCGGCTGGCAGGTGCCGGCCTACACGATGCCGGCCGACGCCGAGGATGTGGCGGTGCTGCGCATCGTGGTGCGCGACGGCTTCAACACGGAGCTCGGCCGCATGCTCACCGACGCCGTCGTGACAGCCTGCCGCGAGCTGACGGGGCGTGAGGGCGGTGCCCGGCCGCAGCGCAGCCACTTCGCGCACTAGGTGGGGTCGCGGCGCCGGGCGCACCCTGCGCCTGCGCCGCGAGTCCTGGGGCTTCGCGATCGGCTCCGTGCTGTTCGCGCTGGGCGCCTGGCCCGGCTACGCCAACGCCGTCGGGGTGACGCTCGACAACCTCACCTACTTCGTCGGCTCACTCTTCTTCACCACGGCCGCGCTGATTCAGCTGTTGCTGACCGGTCGCCCGCTGCCGCACCGCGGCTCCTCGCAGGCGGCCCGCTTCGACTGGTTCGCGGCGGCGATCCAGTTTGTCGGCACGCTGCTGTTCAACGTCAGCACACTCGCCGCCCTGCTGCAGAGCAACGGCGCCGAGATCTCGGCGCGGATGGTGTGGCGCCCCGACGCCTACGGCTCCGTCGCCTTCCTCATCGCGAGCGGCCTCGCGGTGGTGGCCACCACCGATCGCGAGTCACTGTGGGATCCGAACGCGCGCAGCTGGTGGTCGACGTGGTTCGGCATGGCCGGCTCGCTCGCCTTCGGCGCCTCGGCCATCGGGGCCGCGGTGGATCCGGCATCCGGCGAGCTGCGGAATGCCGCCATTGCGAACGCGGGCACGTTCATCGGGGCGCTCTGTTTTCTCACCGCGGCGGTGCTGGCCCTGCCTCCCCGGCCAGCCCGTTAAGCTGGCACCGTGCTTCTCTCAGACCGTGACATCAAGGCCAACCTCGACGCCGAGCGCATCCGCATGGAGCCGTTCTCGCCCGAGATGATCCAGCCCTCGAGCATCGACGTGCGCCTGGACCGCTACTTCCGGCTGTTCGACAACCACAAGTACCCCTTCATCGACCCGGCCGAGGACCAGCCGGAGCTCACCCACCTGATCGAGGTGGAGCCCGACGAGCCATTCATCCTGCACCCGGGCGAGTTCGTGCTCGGCGCCACCTACGAGCAGGTGACCCTGCCGGATGACATCGCGGCCCGCCTCGAGGGCAAGAGCTCGCTTGGCCGTCTCGGCCTGCTCACGCACTCCACCGCCGGCTTCATCGACCCCGGCTTCACCGGCCACGTCACCCTCGAGCTCAGCAACGTCGCGACGCTGCCGATCAAGCTCTGGCCGGGCATGAAGATCGGCCAGATGTGCTTCTTCCAGCTCTCCTCGCCGTCGGAGAAGCCCTACGGCTCGGCCGAGTACAGCTCGCGCTACCAGGGCCAGCGCGGCCCGACCGCGTCACGCTCGTTCCAGAACTTCCACCGCAGCGCGGTCGAGGAGTCGACCGCCGGCAGCCTCGGCAACTAGTCCGGGGCGGTGCCGGCCGCCGCTACTGCTCGCGTCGGCGCCGCCGCGCAGCGACGACACCGGCAAACCCGGCGCCGAGGAGCAGCGAACCCAGGGCGAGCCCCGTGCCCCCCTCGACGCCGGTGGAGGCAAGCCCGGTCCCGGCCCCGCCGGAACCGCCGCCCGCCCCGCCGTCCCCGCCCGGCGGTGAAGCACATGCTTCGGGGTCTGAGCCGACAAGCGTGTGCTCGTCGGAAACCGTGACCTCGAGCTGGAACGGGATCGTCCCGAGCTGAGTTGTGTTGGCGGAGTCGAACGGCAGCTGCACCGTGATGCCGATGTCGTGGGCGCCGGGGGTGAGCGCGTCGATGACGCGCGCAGTGCCGTCGTCGTCGAGCAGCTCGGCGAGCGAGCGGGTCACCGATCGGCTCGCGCCGCTCAGGGTGATCACGGTGTCGGCCTCGAGGGCGGCGTCCGTGGTGGGGCCCGTGCGCACCGCCCGCAGTTCGAGCGGCCCGCGGATGTCGCGGCCGGTGGTCACCCGGAACGAACCGTCCAGGCTGGCACCGGGGCTGATCCGCTCGTCGGCGAACAGCGTGCGCGTCGTGACCGGGCTGCCGTCGTCGAGGGTGACCGACCAGTCACGGTCGCAGTTGGCGGCCCAGGCGGGCTCCGCTCCTACGCCGGCGAGGAGGCCCGTGCCGAGCAGGAGGGCGCTGGCGGCCGCTCCGCCGACGATGACGGTGATGGCCGTGGGGGCAGTGCGGGCAGTGCGCCGCGTCATCCGCGCGCTCATTGCAGCACGATCTCTGCGATGAGGTCGGTCGACGGGGTTCCGCCCCACCACTCGATGACGACCCACTGCATCAGGTTGCCGTCGACGTTCTTCAGCGCGGTGTCACCCGTGCTCGGCACCAGAGTGACGCTGCTGGCGAGGCTGCCGTTGTTGCCCTGGCCGGCTGCGAGCCCGGCGGCCGCGGCCCAGTCGGTACCGCCCGAGGAGTTCGTGTTCACCGCATAGGTCTCTGCGGGGTACACGTAGGACGGCGGGAACGTGGCGGTGGGCGATCCGGCCGCGACCCAGGTGTTCGCGGTCGACGCGGTGTTGCCGTTGATCTCCAGGAGCGACGGCGTGCAGGTGTTGCGGTTGGCGCATGTGGGGTTGCCGTTGACACTCGCGGTGGAACGGGGGGTGCTGACCAGCCAGCTGAATCGGCGGGCGTTCGAGTTCGTGGCCGCGGTGCCGCCCGTGTTGGGCGGGAGCACGCCCCATCGGGCGAGCGCCTGGACCTCGAGACCGTAGCCCTGCGTCAGATCGAGGCGCGAACCGGGGGTGATGCCGGAGCCGCTTGCCCAGGTGATGGCCCCGGGGGCCGTCGAGTTCGACCAGGCCGTGGCCCGCAGGCTGAAGCTGCTGAGCGTGGTGGCGCAGCTCGACACCTTGACGGCGAGTGTTCGGTTGCCTCCCGCGGGATTCCATGCGGCGTTGTTGGCGACGGGGACGGCGATCATGCGCACCTGCGTGCCCTCGCTACCGGGCACTGTCGGGAAGTCGCTGAGCCGGTAAGCACGGGGGTTCGTGGCCGGGTCAGGGGTTGCGCACCAGTCGCCGGCCCCCGGAGTGACGGCGTTGCCGGCGGCGGCAGTTGTCCAGTACGCCCCCGTCACGCCGCTCGGGATGAGCAGTGCGGCCGCCCCCGCCACGAGGGCGGCGATAAGGAGACGTCTGCCGCGGCGCTGCTGCCGCGCACCCGGCCCAACACCGGTGAGGGCGTTCAGTGGAGGGGTCATGAGGCCACCGGTACCTGGGTCAGCGTGAATGTCGGGGTGAGTGTGAAGAGGGTGGCGGCGCTGGTTGCGGCGCTCCGACCGCCCACCGTGGCGAAGGGGGTTCCGCTCGTCGCCGGGATGGAGAAACGCACGGTGACGGTGTGGGCAACGCCGGGCGCGAAGACGAGTGTTTGTGCGGGAACGGCGATCGCCCCGGCCGCGGTGGGCATGGAGCCTGCCGCCACCACGACGACCTCAGGTGCTGCGTCGATCGACACGGACACCTGCAGTGCAGTGCGCAGTGCGGAGTAACGCGGCTCGGTCAGCGCACTGAACGCGAGAGAGGCGCTCAAGCGCGCGGTGGCGCGGGCGCTGCCGGTGTTGGTGACCGTGTAGGTGTAGCTCTGCCGCTGGATGCCGGGAATGATGCCCGGGGTGTTGTTCGCGCCGGAGGTTCGCACCACCATGCCGGCGGGAACCGTGCCGTACACCTCGTTGGCGACCGCCGTCGGAGCGCTGACGGTCATGCTGAGGTTGCCGGACTGGATCACCGTGGCGGGGCCGGCTGCGGCATCCGTCAGGTAGGCCATCGAGCCCTGAGCGCCGAGCAGCAGCACAGCGGCGAGGCCGGCGGCCAGCGCGAGGGGGAGGGTGTGTTTCATCGACCGTCTCGGGTTCGTCGAATGGTGCACAGGTGAGTTGGGTGCAGGCCAGCGGGGGTAAGCGCCGGCCAGCGGGATCGCGGCGGAGGGTCCGCGATCCCGCTGTACGGGGTGTTACGGGGTGGCGACTGGGATCTGCGTCAGGTTGTAGGCCGCCTGGAAGTTCAGGTTGCCGATCTTTGTGTCGTTGTCTGCAGTCCACGGGAACGTCACCGCAATCTGCACCGGAACGGTGCCGGCGGTGATGTTGGCCGGCGTCAGGTTGGCCGAATTCGTGGCAGAGGGGGCGCTTCCGTTGATGGAGACGACGGAGATGGAGAGCGCAGCGGCCAGTTTGGCGTCGGCCGACGGGGCGCCCGTGACGGCTGTCACGGTGGGGGTGACGGTCAGCGCGGCCTTGAGATTCTTGCCGACCAGGGTCACCGGAACGTTCACGGTGGTGGTCAGCACGTCGCCGGGAACAATCTTGTCAGTGCCCGGCACGTAGTTCACGACCGGGGTGGCGGCCTGGCCGGGATTCACACCGCTGGCGTTCTGTCGGATGGTCCACGTGGTGGTTGCCGTCGTGAGGTTGCCGAGGTCGAGGTTGCCCGACTGGATCTGAACCTGCGGGCCGCTGTCCGTGTCGGTCCAGAACGCGAGCGAGCCGGCTCCGCCGACGAGGAGCGCCGCTCCAACGGTGCCGGCGATGGCGGCCTTGGTGATCTTCTTCATTGCGGTGTCCTGCCGTGAGTAGGGTCAGTGGGTCGAGCGCGAGCCACCGGGCACTCATACTGACAACGGCGCAGAGCATCGGAATGGAAACTGAGCAAAAATTAGCGAAACGCTGAGGGATTTGGCCCGCTAAATGGTTACTTTCTTGCGCTTAAACAGCAAAGAGAGCCCCGCGAACACGGCGTAGCCGATCAGCAGTCCGCCGAGCACGCGAACCGCGATTCCCTTGGTCTGATCGTCGATCAGGTTGGTCGCATAGCCGATCATCGGGACGTGGTACCAGACCACCCCCTTCACCTGGACCTCGCGCACAGAGAGCGCGTCCGGTGCATCGTTGGCGTCCCCCTGCGTCACCAGTCGGGTCTCTCCGGCGACGACATCGACGCCCACCACGCGGTGCGTCACCACCATGGGCTTGCCCGACTCGATTTGGTAGGTGATCACGTCGCCCTGCCGGATCTGGTCGAACGGTTGGGGCTTCACCACGACGATCGTGCCGGGCGGCATGTCGGGCTCCATCGAGCCGGTGAGGATCGTGTACGGCGTCGCGCCGGCCACCCGCGGCACGAGCACGAGTGCGGTGATGGCGGCGAGGCTCACCACGATCACGATCCAGACGAGCACCGCGCCGATGGCCCGCAGCCAGCGCGGCGTGCGGTGCGCGCGCGGCGCGACGGTTGCGCCGCTCGCGTCGTCGGCGGCGACAACGGTCGTTTCCCGAGGGTCGATCATGGCATCAGGCTAGTGGGTGCCCGACACGACTCGGGAGCGCAGAGCAACCAGCACGAAACAGACATCCTACCTTTGCGGGGCGAATGGGCGCTCGCGGCGGCAGAAGCAAGCCGGAAGCAAGCCAGAAGCAAGCCAGAAGCAAGCAGGGGAGGCCAGTCCCTCAGGAACTGGCCTCCCCTGCCCACTCAGGCCTGTGCGGAGCTGTGACGCGGTCTGGCTACTCGGGGCGCAGACGCAGGTTCTGCATGCCGCCGTCGACGGCGATTGAGGCGCCGGTGGTCGAACCCGAGCGCGGGCTGGCCAGGTAGACGACGGCGTCGGCGACCTCGTCGGCGGCCACGAGGCGGCCGTGCGGCTGGCGGGCGTTCAGTGCGGCGCGCTCGGCCACCGGGTCGGCCGCCTTGGTGAGCAGTCCGGTCACCCAGGGGGTGTCGGCGGTGCCGGGGTTCACGCAGTTCACGCGGATGCCCTCGCGCAGGTGGTCGGCGGCCATGGCGCGGGTGAGCGAGAGCACGGCGCCCTTCGACGCCGTGTACAGCGCGCGCTGCGGCAGCCCGGCGGTCGCGGCGATCGAGCTGGTGTTGACAACGGCTGCCGATGGCGACACCCGCAGGTAGGGCAGCGCCGCACGGGTGACGCGGGCGATCCCGGTGACGTTGATGTTGAAGACGCGGGCCCACTCGTCGTCATCGTTGCTCTCGATCGTGCCCTGCGCGCCGATGCCGGCGTTGTTGATCACGATGTCGATGCGGCCGAACTTCTCGGCGACGGCGGCGATGGCGGCCTCGACCGATGCGGAGTCGGCCACGTTGGCCTGCACGGCGAAGTGTGCGGCGTCCGCGCCCTCGGGGCGCAGGTCGAGCACGGCCACGCTGGCACCCTGCTCGTGCAGGCGGGCCGCGATGGCAGCGCCGATGCCGGAGGCGCCGCCGGTGACGACGGCGACGAGGTTCGTGAATTCCTGGGTCATGAGTTGCTCTTCTCGTGTGCGATGAACTGCTGGCGCTGGCGGCCAAGGCCTTCGATCTCGACCTCGCAGACGTCGCCGGCTGCCAGGTAGGGGAAACGGCCGGAGAGGGCGACGCCCTCGGGGGTGCCGGTGAGCACCAGGTCGCCGGGCTCGAGGGCGAGGTACTGGCTGAGGTGCCAGATGACGTGCTTGACGTTGAAGATCTGGTCGACGGTGTTCGAGTCCTGACGGATCTCGCCGTTCACCCAGCTCTGCAGCTGCAGGTTCTGGTGGTCGACCTCGTCGGGCGTGACGAGCCAGGGGCCGGTCGGGTTGAAGCCCGGCGCGCACTTGCCCTTGGACCACTGGCCACCGGAGACGGCCATCTGGAAGTCGCGCTCCGAGACGTCGTTCGCGGCGACGAAGCCGGCGATGTGGTCCATGCTCTCGTCGGGGGAGTCGAGGTAGGAGGCGCGCTTGCCGATCACAATGCCGAGCTCGACCTCCCAGTCGGTCTTTTCGCTGCCGCGCGGGAGCTCGACGGTGTCATTCGGGCCGACGACCGTGTTCGGGGTCTTCAGGAACATGATCGGGATCTCGGGGGGAAGCGAGCCGGATTCCGCGGCGTGCGCCGCGTAGTTCATGCCGATGCAGATGACGGCGCTCGGGCGGGCGATCGGGGCGCCGATGCGCAGGGCGTCGGCGTTCTCGATCGCGGGCAGCGTGCCGGCCTCGAGCGCGGCGCGCACGGCGGCGGGGCCGTCGGAAGAGAGGAAGGCGCCGTCGATGTCGGGCGTGACCGACGAGACGTCGTAGTGGGTGCCGTCAACCAGCACCGTGGGGGTCTCGTGGCCGATGGCGCCGAGGCGTGCGAACTTCATGGGCTTACTCTCTTCTCTCGGGGCGTGGATCAGTGCTGCCCGGCCGGGACTGCTGACGCGCGCGCGGCCCTGCTGGTATCCTAATGATCGGATGTCTAGTGTACCCGGTGGCCGATTGGGCGTCTCCGGCAGAGTTGGACAAACGATGGGATGTGTTCCCAGGCCCCCTAGGAAAGGTTGTCCATGAAGCGCGTGGCCTCTGTAATCGGTCTCCCTCCGGAGAACGTCGCCCGGTACGAGGAGCTGCACGCGAACGCGTGGCCCGGTGTGCTGGCGCGGTTGGCGGCATCCCATGTCACCAACTACTCGATCTACCGCCACGAGGACCTGCTGTTCTCGTACCTGGAGTACGTCGGGGACGACTACGAGGGCGACATGGCCGCGGTGGCCGCCGACCCGATCACGCAGGAGTGGTGGGCCGTGTGCGAGCCGCTGCAGCGCCCCCTCGCCGATCGGTCGGAGGGCGAGTGGTGGAAGGAACTGCCCGAAGTCTTCCACCTCGACTAGACCCGCCAACGTTTCACAGCACGGAGAGCAGACCCACCATGACTCGAGCACTCGGACGCGGCGGACTCGTCGCCGGCCCGCACGCCTTCGGCACCGCCGCCCTCGGCAACCTGTACAGCGCGGTCGAGCAGGATGTCGCGATCGACGCCGTGCACGCCGCCTGGGAGCAGGGCGTGCGCTACTTCGACACGGCGCCGCACTACGGCCTCGGCCTCTCGGAGACCCGCCTCGGCGCGGGCCTGGCCGGACGAGCGCGCGACGAGTTCGTGGTCTCGACGAAGGTCGGCAAGATCCTCGTCGACACCGATGAGTTCCCCGGTGAGCGCGACGAACAGGGCTTCGACGTGCCGAAGAACCGCGTGCGCCGCTGGGACTTCTCCCGCGACGGCGTGCTGCGCTCGATCGAGGGGTCGCTCACCCGTCTCGGCCTCGACCGCCTCGACGTCGTGCTCGTGCACGACCCGGACGACCACTACCGCGAGGCCCTCGACGAAGCCTTCCCGGCACTCGAGGAGCTGCGCGCGCAGGGCGTCATCACCTCCTACGGCGCCGGCATGAACCAGTCGGCGATGCTCTCCGAATTCGTCACGAACACCGATCTCGACGTCATCATGGTCGCCGGGCGCTACTCGTTGCTTGAGCAGCCGGCGCTGGCCGACCTGCTGCCGGCCGCCGAGGCCCGCGGGGTCTCGATCGTCGCCGCCGGCGTCTTCAACTCCGGCCTGCTGGCCACCGACCGCCCTGCCGCCGACGCCAAGTACAACTACGAAGATGCGCCCGCCGAGCTGCTTTCCCGGGTCAACCGCATCGCCGATCTGTGTGAGTCGCACGGGGTGAAGTTGCCGGCCGTCGCCGCCCAGTTCGCCCTCGGCCACCCCGCCGTCGCCACCGTCTGCCTCGGCGCCCGCTCGCGCGCGCAGGTGGAGCGGAACGCTAGCCTCTTTGACGTCGCGATCCCCGGCGCGCTCTGGAGTGACCTCCGCACCGCCGGGCTGCTCGCCGAATCGGCCCCCACGCCCTGAGATTGTCAGCTCCGAAGGAGGCCCAGATGCCCGCACTCTATGAGCCGGCCCAGATGATCGACGCGCACCAGCACCTCTGGAAGATCTCCGAGCGCCGCTACGACTGGATCACCGAGGATGCCGGCATCCTGAACGCCGACTTCGGTCCGGAGGATGTCGAGGCGGATGCCCGCACGGCCGGCGTCACGGGAACCGTGCTGGTTCAGGCGGCCGAGACCTACGACGACACCTTCTACATGCTGAGCGTCGCCGCCAGCTCGCCCACCGTGCTGGGAGTGGTCGGCTGGGTGCCGCTGGATCGCACCGCCGAGGCGGTGGCCGCCCTCGCGCTGTACGCGCAGGCACCTGCCCTCAAGGGCATCCGCGTGCTCTCGCACGACAGGGCCGACCCGAACTGGATGCTGCGGGAGGACGTCGCCGCGACGATCGCCGAGATTTCGCGCCTCGGTCTGGCGCTGGACTACGTGACCGGGGGGCCGGACCGGCTGGCGATCCTGCCGGAGCTGGCCAGGCGGCATCCGCAGCTCACGATCGTGCTCGACCACCTCGGCAAGCCGGACATCGCTGGCAACGGCTTCGAGGCCTGGGCGGAGGCGATCGCACCGTGCGCCGCCGCTCCCAACGTGGTGGTGAAGCTCTCCGGCCTGAACACCGTCTCCGGCCCCGACTGGACGGTCGCCGACTGGCGGCCCTACGTCGACCGCGCCGTGGCGCTGTTTGGCTCCGAGCGGCTGATGCTCGGCAGTGATTGGCCCGTGTCGCTGTTGAACGGCGATTTCGGCGGTGTCTGGCTGGCGCTCCGCGAGTCGATTGCCGGCCTGTCGAGCGCGCAGCAGGACGACATCCTGTACCGCACCGCGGTGCGCGCCTACTCGCTGGAGATCTAGCCTGATCGCGGCGACCCAATAGGGTGAGGCTGAAAGGCTTGTGACGTTTATTTTTCGCCGCCTTCCACCAGTTCGAAAGGTTCCGAAGTCAATGTCGCCTCGCGCCACCACCGGTGTATCCAATTCTGCCCCGGTCACCATCTACCTCACCCGTCACGGCGAGACCATGCTCAACGCGCTCGGACGTGTGCAGGGCTGGTCTGACGCACCGCTCACGTCAAAGGGGCGTGACGTTGCCAGCCAGCTCGGCACCGGCCTCGCTGCGGCAGGCGTGACGTTCGATGCGGCACACGCCGCCGACATGATCCGCCACGGCGAGACTCTGGCGCTCGCGCTGGAGGGGCTTGATTTCGCGGGAGAGGTCGGGCGTGATGCGCGGCTGCGCGAGATGGCCTTCGGCCGCTTCGAAGGCGCGTCCAACGCCGAGATGTGGGAGGCGGTGGCCGCCGAGGCCGCCAAGGCCAACGGCGGCGCCGCCGTTGACGAGAGCGCATTCGACTTCAAGCGCGGCCTGGAGGCGATGGTTCGCCTCAACGAGGGCAGCGGTCTCGTCGCCGAGACGCTGGCCGAGGTCACCGATCGCGCCTTCGCCGCACTCACCGAGATCGCCGAGAACCAGCTCGCGCGGGGCGGAGGCAACGTGCTCGTCGTCTCGAGCGGCATCACGATCATGGCCGCGATTGGCGCGATGGGGGCCGACCTCGAGAAGGCGACGGGCGGCATCGGCAACGCCGCGGTGGCCGAGCTGCAGTACTCCGGCGGCAGCTGGACGGTGGCCACCTTCAATGACCTCAGCTACGTCGAGGCAGGCAAGGCCGCTGCAGAGGCTGCCGCCTAACCAGCTCCCAGCGACTCTGCGCCAGTTGCTGCTGTTCTGCGCCACAGGAGGTGCACAGAACAACACAAAGTGGCGCAGGGTGCCGGACGCCGCCTGCGACAACCGCCCGCGACATCCGCTGCTCAGCCGGCTAGCGCAGCTGTTCCTGCACTGCCTTCACGGGGATCAGCATGGCCAGGCCGATCGCGATCACGACGACGATGCCGAGGATGCCGAAGTAGGGCGCTCCGAACCAGGTCACGAACAGCGCGAACATGGTCGGGGCGAGGAAGCTCACGGCGCGGCCGGTGGTGGCATAGAGGCCGAACACCTCGCCCTCGCGGCCCGGCGGGATCAAGCGGGCGAGGAACGTGCGGCTGGCCGACTGGGCAGGGCCGACGAACAGGCAGAGCGCGAGGCCGGCCGTCCAGAACACGATCTGGCCGCCGTCGTGCAGCAGGAAGATCAGCAGGCCGCTGATGATCAGGCCGATCAGCGCGGCCATGATCACCGGCTTGGCGCCGAGCTTGTCGTCGAGGGCGCCGACGGTGATGGTCGAGATGCCGGCCACGACGTTGGCGGCGATGGCGAAGATGATGACCTCGCCGGCCGAGAAGCCGAAGACGGATGCCGCGAGCACGCCGCCGAAGGTGAACACGCCGGCCAGGCCGTCACGGAACACGGCGCTCGCGAGCAGGAACCAGACCGTCTGCCGGCTCTCCTTCCACAGCTTCGCGATGTCGCGGCCGAGCCGCGCGTAGGAGGCGAAGAAGCCGACCTTGTCGCGCTTGACGCCGGCCGGCGCCTTGTACTCCGGCACCGCGAAGAGCACGGGCAGGGCGAAGATGCCGAACCAGGCGGCGGCGATCAGCATCGTGACGCGGATGTCCATGCCGTTGTCGCTGGTGACCCCGAACAGGCCGACCTCCGGGCTGATCAGGCCGAAGTAGACGATGAGCAGCAGCACGATGCCGCCGATGTAGCCCATGCCCCAACCGAAGCCGCTGACGCGGCCGATCGAGCGCGGCGTCGACACCTGGGCGAGCATGGCGTTGTAGTTGACGCTCGCGAACTCAAAGAAGATGTTGCCGGTCGCCACCAGCACGAGGCCAAGCATCAGGAACTCCGGCGACGGCTCGACGAAGAACATGGCCGCAGAGATGGCGACGACGAGGTAGGTGTTGACGGCGAGCCAGAACTTGCGCCGGCCCGATGAGTCGGAGCGCTGCCCGGTGATCGGGGCGAGCAGCGCGATCAGCAGCCCGGCCGCGGCCAGCGCCCAGCCGAGCTGGGCCTCGACGGTGCCGGAGGGGCCGAAGCTGGAGCTGGTCAGATAGACGGTGAAGACGAAGGTGGTGATGACAGCGTTGAACGCGGCCGAGCCCCAGTCCCAGAGTCCCCAGGCGAAGATGCGACCCTTGCGGGCGTTCTGGGCGGCGACCGCCGCGACCTGGTGGGTGTCGATGCCGACAGTGGCCGCCGCGGCATCCGCGTTGGTCAGGTGTGTCGGGGGGAAGTTGCGCGGGGCGTCTGCGTTGGCGCCGGGGCCGTGGGGGTCACTCATGGCTCTCAGGCTAGTGGCCGACGGTAAACAACAGGGGGAGCGCCGCACGCCGTCGGCGTGCGGCACCCCCAGGGGCCACCTGCTCTAGAACATCTCTGCAACGAGCTCGGCGAACACGGCGTCCGGGTCGCAGCCGAGCCCCTGCCTGCTGAACCAGGTGCACACGTTGACGCAGTCCCGGTAGAGCATGTCCATGCCGTCCGGGTTGCTCACCACCTCGACCAGCTGCGGCAGGTCGATCACGACGACCCGGCCGTGGTGCACCAGCAGGTTGTAGGGCGAGAGGTCGCCGTGCGCGACGCCGGCCCTGGCGAGCCCCCGCATGATCTCGACGACCTGGGCGTAGAGAGGGTAGAGCTCGGATGCCGTTCCGCGCTGTGCAGCCAGGCGCGGCGCGGCGGTCTGGCCGTCGCCGATGAACTCCATCAGCAGCTCGCTGCCGTTGACCTGCACCGGGTAGGGAACGGGCAGGCCGCGCGCGTACAGCGTGCGGAGCGCCTCGAACTCGGCGTAGGCCCAGCGGATCGCCGACACGCTGCGGCCGTAGCTGCTGCCCCGGGCGACGGCGCGGCTGTCGCGGGTGTTGCGCATGCCGCGGCCCTCGGTGTAGCGCGATGAGCGGTGGAAGTCGCTCGTCTCCGGGCCGCGGTAGCGCTTGGCGGCGAGCACGACGGCTTGACCGCCGGGCACCGCACGCTCGATCAGGAACACGTCGGCCTCCTTGCCCGTCTTCACGATGCCGAGCTCGGTGTCGAAGGCCGCGGCCGAGGTCACGACCCAGTCTGGATACGGGCGGGGGCCGCGCTCGCTCGGCGTGATGGCACCCCAGGTGCTCCAGCGTTGCCCGTCGCCGGGCTCGTGTGTGCCGAAGGCAAGGGCGAATGGGTCGAAGATGGGTGCGTCAGAAGACGATGAAATCACTGTGGTTGCTCCAAGAGTGGAGGCCACCGGGGCGCCTGCGTGAAGGCGAGGCGTGGTTAGTCAGTGGCCAGATCAGAAAGAGAAGGAACGAGGCTCACGACACGATCGGTCATGGTGTTCAACTCCTCTCCTGCTGGCATCGGCGCAATTCGCCGAGCGGATGCCTGCCCGCACGGTGTGCGGTGCAAGACCGGTGCAAGCATATGCCGCCCCCGCTGGTTTCACCAGTGCAACGGTGCCGCGGCGCCGGAGGGCACCCCATCTGGGGCAAGAGTCTGGGTCATTTGCCCCAGTTCCTTGACTCGGCTCTGAGGGATCGGCCATGCTGGCTGCACCCGGGGCGCTCGCCCGCCCATTCGCAGTGCCGCGAAAGGACAGTGATGACCGCCCCGTCGACGACCGAGCTCCTCGAGCACACCCCGAGCATGCGGGTCAGCCGCGGCTGGATCACGAAGCTCTCGCTGGCATTCCTCGGCATCAACATCGTCTGGGCCGGCCCCGGCCAGGTGCTGCTCGCCCCGCAGATCGAGCGACTCACCGCCCTGGATGCCGGCGGCCTGTTCAGCTCCAACAAGGAGAGCAACCTGGCGGTTGTCGCCTTCGCCACCGCCCTGTTCTCGTTGATCGCCGTGCCGCTCTGGGGTGCGCTGTCCGACCGCACCCGCTCGCGCTGGGGCCGCCGCACGCCGTGGATGGCGCTCGGCACGCTCGGGGCGGCCGCAGGTCTTGTTGCCACCGGCTTCGCCTCCTCGCTCGGCATGCTGGCGGTCGCCTGGGTGCTCACGCAGGTGTTCATGAATGCCGTCATCACACCCATCTCGGCCGCCGTCCCCGACCAGGTGCCGGTGCCGCAGCGTGGCGTCGTCTCGGGCTGGATGGGATTCACCTACACCTTCGCCATCGTGCTCGGCACCGCCATCGGCACGGTCGCCACGGCGGTATGGTCCGGGGCCTTCGGCATCACCATGGGCTACGTGCTCTGCGCGGCGGTGTGTGTGCTGGCCATGCTGCCGTTCCTGCTCACCCGCTGGGAGAAGCCGAGCGTCGACCGGATGCTGGAGGCATTCCGCCTGAAGGACTTTCTGGCCTGCTACTGGGTCAACGTGCGCAAACACCCCGACTTCGGCTGGGCCTGGATCACTCGCTTCTTCGTCAGCCTGAGCAGCGCGCTGGCCCTGTTCTACCTCTACTACTACCTGCAGGACTCGGTCGGACTCACCCGCGACGATGCCGCGGGCGACGGTGGACTGCGGGTGAGCGACGGCGTGCTGCTGCTTACCGCGGTGTACGCGTTCTCGGTGTTCGCGACGGTGGTGGTGGCTGGGGTGCTTTCAGACAGGGTGGGCAAGCGCCGCGTCTTCGTGTCGGCATCCGCCGTGTTCACTGCGATCGGCGTGCTGATCATGGCCTTCTCGCCGGAGTTCCCGGTCGTGGTCGTCGCGGCGATCATCCTCGGGCTCGGCACTGGCGTCTTCACCGCCGTCGACTTCGCGCTCGTCACGGAGGTGCTGCCGTCCAGCGCCAGCAACGGCAAGGACATCGGCATCATCGGGCTGGCGGTCAACCTGCCGAACATGCTCGCGCCCATCCTGGCCGCCTTCATGGTGACGGCGTTCGCCGGTTACAGCGCGCTCTACGTGCTGGCCGCGGTGCTGGCGATCCTCGGAGGCGTGCTGGTGTTCCGCATCCGCGGTGTCGCCTAGCGCGGGTTCCGGATGCCGCGGTGCCAGCCAGCACCGCTGGTCGAGTAGCGAGGAACGAGCGTATCGAGACCTCGCACGTGGCTCGGTTCGTTGTCGGAAACCGGGTCTCGATACGGCCCTGGCGGGCCTACTCGACCAACGGGGAACGACGGTGTTGGCTTCGGTCGCTGGCGCTCCCTCGAGCCAACGGGAAGGTGGTGCACCGCTGGTCGAGTAGCGAGGCACGAGCGTATCGAGACCTCGCACGTGGCTCGGTTCGTTGTCGGAAACCGGGTCTCGATACGGCCCTGGCGGGCCTACTCGACCAACGGGGAACGACGGCGTTGGCTTCGGTCGCTGGCGCTCCCTCAAGCCAACGGAAAAGTGGAGCACCGCTGGTCGGGTAGCGAGGAACGAGCGTATCGAGACCTCGCACGTGGCTCGGTTCGTTGTCGGAAACCGGGTCTCGATACGGCCCTGGCGGGCCTACTCGACCAACGGGGAACGACGGCGTTGGCTTCGGTCGCTGGCGCTCCCTCGAGCCAACGGGGAAGTGGAGCACCGCTGGTCGAGTAGCGAGGCACGAGCGTATCGAGACCTCGCACGTGGCTCGGTTCGTTGTCGGAAACCGGGTCTCGATACGGCCCTGACGGGCCTTCTCGACCAACGGGGAACGACGGCGTTGGCTTCGGTCGCTGGCGCTCCCTCGAGCCAACGGGAAAGTGGAGCACCGCTGGCTGAGCCTGTCGAAACCCCGGTTCAGCGCTCGAGCGCCAGAAACTGGTGCGTGAACGCGACAGCCATGCCGCCCTCGCCGACGCCGGCCGCGACGCGCTTGACCGAGCCGGCGCGCACGTCGCCGATCGCGAAGACGCCGGGCGCGCTCGTCTCCAGCGCGAACGGGCGGCGCTGTAGCGGCCACTGCGGGGATTCCGCGGCATCCGCCCCCGTGAGGATGAAGCCGTGCGCATCACGGGCGATCTCGGGTGGCAGCCAGTCGGTTGCGGCATCCGCCCCGATCATCACGAACAGCACGGTCAGCGCCCGCCTGCTCGTCTCCCCGCTCGCCGAGTCGAGCACGTCGACGGCCTCCAGGGCGCCGTCGCCGTGCAGTGCGACGACCTGGCTGCTGGTCTCGACGCGGATGCCGGCCGTTGTGCCGATCTGGTCGATCAGGTAACGCGACATGCTCGCCTCGAGCGACGGCCCGCGCACGAGCATCGTCACGGAGCGGGCGTGCCTGGAGAAGAACAGCGCCGCCTGCCCAGCCGAGTTGCCCGCGCCGATGATGCAGACGTCCTGGCCCTGGGCAATGGCGGCGTCGCTGCGCGCCGCCCCGTAGTAGACGCCGTTGCCGAGGTAGCGCTCCACCCCGGCGACCGGCAGGGTGCGCCACTCGACGCCGGTCGCGATGATGAGCGCTGCAGCCCGCACGCCGTCCCCGCCGTCCAGGGTGACCACCCGGGCGGCCGGGTCGATGGCTGTTGCGCTGCGGGTGACGACGATTTCGGCGCCGAGCCGCGTCGCCTGGGTGAGCGCCCGGCTGGCCAGGTCGTCACCGGAGATCCCAAACGGGAAGCCGGTGTAGTTCTCGATCCTGGTCGAGGTGCCGGCCTGCCCGCCGGGTGCCAGCCGCTCGATCACGACGGTGCGCAGGCCCTCGGCGGCGGCGTTCACGGCCGCGGTCAGGCCGGCTGGGCCCGCGCCCAGAATCACAACGTCGTAGTCGGTGGCGGCTGGCTCGACGGCGAGGCCGACTGCGCGGGCCACCTCGCGCAGCGCGGGGTCGACGAGCCGGCTGCCGTCGCGCAGCTCCAACACGGGGTCGTCGGTCGCGCCGGCATCCGCCTCGGTCATCACCCGGTCGAACGCCACCTGGTTGCGGGTGAGGAAGGTGCTGATGGCGCGAGCGGCGGGGTCGGCGCGGGGCGCGATGACACGGGCGACCACGTCCGGGGGTTCCGCGGCCAGAGCCTGGATTGCGTCGAGGTAGCGGCGCGCCAGCCAGGCCACCTTGGCCGGCACCGATGGCGCCAGTGCCGCCAGCGTGTAATACGACGTGGCATCGAGTTTGATGATGCGTGCCTGCCCGGCCGCCCGGCCGCTCGCCGGAAAGTTCGTGCTCAACGTCATCGGCACCTCGCCGAAGAACTGACCGGGCGTGCGCGCCCCGATGGTGCGCTCCTCGCCGCTGACGACCTTACTGATCTCGACCGTTCCGTCGATCACGACGAACAGGGCGCGTGCCTCGCCCTCGTGCACAAAGTACTCGCCGGGCATGAGCGTGATGTCTTCGACGGCGCGACACAGAAAGTCGAGCGCGTCGGGCTGCAATGGGGCGAAGATCCGGATGCCGCGAAGCTCTTCGACGGTGATCATGCGCTGAATCTAGTGACCGCCGCCGACCCCGTCAACGGACCCGATCGAGACGAAAACTGAGAGTTGAGCGTGAGTGACTCAACTTTGCCGCTCTCCGTTTGACTGAGAAATTGCCTCATGGAATACTTGAGTCATCAAGGCTCAAGTCTTGAATCAGGACTTCGGTCAGCGGCCCCAGGCCCTGACCACAAGCCGACGGCCGGCAGACAGCGGCCGGCAGAAGGAGAGACACATATGTCACGTGCAGTAGGAATTGACCTCGGAACCACCAACTCGGTCGTTGCCGTTCTCGAGGGTGGCGAGCCCACGGTTATCGCCAACGCTGAAGGTTTCCGCACCACCCCCTCGGTGGTCGCATTCACCAAGGACGGCGAGGTGCTCGTCGGTGAGACCGCAAAGCGCCAGGCCGTCACGAACGTCGACCGCACCCTTGCATCCGTCAAGCGCCACATGGGCACCGACTGGAGCACCGACATCGACGGCAAGAAGTACACGCCGCAGGAGATCTCGGCCCGCATCCTCGGCAAGCTGAAGCGCGATGCAGAGCAGTACCTGGGCGACACGGTGACGGATGCCGTCATCACCGTCCCCGCATACTTCAACGACGCCGAGCGCCAGGCCACCAAGGAGGCCGGTGAGATCGCGGGCCTCAACGTTCTGCGCATCATCAACGAGCCGACCGCGGCCGCTCTGGCCTACGGCCTGGACAAGGGCAAGGAAGACGAGCTCATCCTGGTCTTCGACCTCGGTGGTGGAACCTTCGACGTCTCCCTCCTCGAGGTGGGCAAGGACGACGACTTCAGCACCATCCAGGTGCGCGCCACCTCCGGTGACAACCGCCTCGGCGGCGACGACTGGGACCAGCGCATCGTCGACTGGCTGATCAAGCGTTTCAAGGACTCGACCGGTGTCGACGTCTCGAACGACAAGATCGCCAAGCAGCGCCTGAAGGAGGCCGCTGAGCAGGCCAAGAAGGAGCTCTCCTCGAGCACCAAGGCCAGCATCCAGCTGCCTTACCTCTCGCTCACCGAGAACGGCCCGGCCAACCTCGACGAGACGCTGACCCGCGCCGAGTTCGAGAACATGACCAGCGACCTGCTCGACCGCACCAAGAAGCCCTTCGAAGACGTCATCCGCGAGGCCGGCGTCAAGCTCTCCGACATCGCACACGTCGTGCTCGTCGGTGGCTCGACCCGTATGCCCGCCGTGAGCGAGCTCGTCAAGAAGGAGACCGGCCAGGAGCCCAACAAGGGCGTCAACCCTGACGAGGTCGTTGCTGTCGGTGCCGCACTGCAGGCCGGCGTTCTGCGCGGAGAGCGCAAGGACGTCCTGCTGATCGACGTCACCCCGCTGAGCCTCGGTATCGAGACCAAGGGTGGCATCATGACCAAGCTCATCGAGCGCAACACGGCCATCCCGACCAAGCGCAGCGAGACCTTCACCACGGCAGACGACAACCAGCCGTCTGTTGCGATCCAGGTGTTCCAGGGCGAGCGCGAGTTCACCCGCGACAACAAGGCACTCGGAACCTTCGAGCTGACCGGCATCGCCCCGGCCCCCGCGGCATCCCGCAGGTCGAGGTCACCTTCGACATCGACGCCAACGGCATCGTGCACGTGTCCGCCAAGGACAAGGGCACCGGCAAGGAGCAGTCGATGACGATCACCGGCGGATCCTCGCTGGCGAAGGAAGACATCGAGCGCATGGTGCGCGAGGCCGAGGAGCACGCCGCAGAGGACAAGGCTCGTCGCGAGTCCGCTGAGGTGCGCAACAGCGCTGAGCAGCTCGTCTACTCGATCGAGAAGCTCATCAAGGACAACGACGACAAGCTGCCCGCGGACGTCAAGTCCGAGGTGCAGGGCGACGTCGACGCGCTGAAGAGCGCGCTGGCCGGCGATGACGACTCCGCTGTGAAGAGCGCCTTCGACAAGCTCAACGAGAGCCAGGGCAAGCTCGGCGAGGCGATTTACGCCACCTCGCAGGCGGATGCCGCAGCGGCCGACTCGGCCGAGCAGCCCGCCGACACGTCCTCTGACGAGGACGTCGTCGACGCCGAGGTCGTCGAAGACGAAGAAGACAAGAAGTAACCATGGTTGACAAGAACCAGCCGATCGATCCGGACGAGGGCAACGGCCTGGATGGCGAGCCCATCCAGGCCGAAGGCCCCGACATCGAAACGCATGACACCGAAGGCCCCGGCGCTGAGGTATTGGGAGAGGAGGAGCTCACTGTGGAAGACATTCTGAATGCCGTCGCGGCAGAAGAGGCCGACCCGACTGTCGAGCACCTGGCCGACCTCAAGCGGGTCACCGCCGAGTACGCCAACTACCGCAAGCGCACCGAGTCGAACCGTGAGGTGGAGCGCGAGCGCGCCATCGGCTCGGCCGTCTCGGCGCTGCTGCCGGTGCTGGACGACCTCGACCGTGCCGAGAAGCACGGTGACCTCGAGGGTGAGACCGCCTTCTCGACCATCGCCGCCAAGCTGCGCGCGAACGTCGAGAAGCTGGGCCTGACCACCGTCGGCACCGTCGGCGAGCCGTTCGACGTGACCATCCACGAGGCGATCTTCCAGCAGCCCACCCCGGGCGTGGAGGTCGAAACCGTGGCCGACGTCGTCGAAAAGGGCTACTACCTCGGCTCCACCTTGCTACGACCCGCGAAGGTCGTCGTGCAGGTGCCCGCCTAGAAGCGGTTCCCGCAGGGGTCGGATGCCACGGCATCCGGCCCCTGCACCCATAATCTCTCTGCACCCGCAATCGGGTGCGACATCATCACTCATCACGAAAGGAGGCGCGCATGGCAAGTCAGGATTGGTTTGACAAGGACTTCTACAAGGTTCTCGGCGTCTCGAAAGACGTGAGCGAGGCCGAGCTGAAGAAGACGTACCGCAAGCTCGCCCGCAAGTACCACCCCGACTCCAACCAGGGCGACCCCTCGGCAGAGGCGAAGTTCAAGGAGATCAGCGAGGCGCACTCGGTGCTCTCCGACCCGGAGCAGCGCAAGGAGTACGACGCGGTACGGGCCATGGGCGGCGGGGCGCGGTTCACCTCGCCCGGCAGCGCAGGAGGCAACGGCGGCTTCGAAGACGTCTTCGGCGGCATGTTCGGCGGCGCCGGCGGTGGCCGCGGTCAGCAGCAGTACACGTTCCAGCAGGGTGGCGGCTACGACGACATCCTCGGCGGCCTGTTCGGCGGCCAGGGCGGCGGCCGGTTCGGCCAGACGAGCGGCGGCTACCGCGGCTTCGGCGGACCCACCCGCGGCAGCGACGTGAGCGCCAGCGCCACCATCGACTTCATCACGGCCACGCAGGGCGACACCATCACGCTGCAGACCAGCGACGGCCGCCCAATCAAGGTCAAGATCCCCGCCGGCGTCGCCGACGGGCAGAAGATCAAGCTGCGCGGCAAGGGCCAGCCCTCGCCGGATGGCGGCGAGTCGGGCGACATCATCCTGACCGTCACCGTGCGCAAGCACCCGGTGTTCGAGCGGGACGGGCTGAACCTGCGCGTCAACGTGCCGGTCACATTCGTGGAGGCCGCCCTCGGCGCCACCATCGAGGTGCCCACGCTCGGCGGCGACCCGGTCAAGCTGCGTGTCGCCCCCGGCACGCCGAGCGGCCGTGTGCTGCGCGTCAAGGGGCGCGGCGTGAAGACCGCCAAGGGCGTCGGCGACCTGCTCGCCGTCGTGCAGGTGGCTGTTCCCTCGCACCTCAACGCGGCCGCCGAGGAGGCGCTCGAGAAGCTGCGCGAGGCGCTGCCGGACGAGAACCCCCGGGCCGACCTGCTCGCCCGGGCGCGAGGCTAATCATGAGCGGTGGGATGCCGGGCGGCATCGACGAGCACGCGCCGATCTTCGTGATCTCCGCGGCCGCCGAGCTGGCCGGCATGCACCCGCAAACGCTGCGGCAGTACGACAGGCTCGGCCTGGTCGAACCGCAGCGCACCCCCGGCAAGTCGCGCCGCTATTCGATGCGCGACGTGATGCAGCTGCGCGAGATCGCGATGCTCAGTGCCGAGGGCGTCAGCCTGGAGGGCATCCGCCGCATCCTCGAGCTCGAGAACCGCGTGACCGAGTTGTCGCAGCGCGTGCACGAGCTCGAGGGTGCACTCGCCGACGAGCTGCTCAACCGGCCGGGGCGGCGCGTGTTCGCCGCCGGCACGGAGGGCGAGGTTGTCTCGGTCAAGGCCGGAACGCGCCTGCGCCGTGCCAACTCCGTCGTGGTGTGGCGCCCACTCGGCGGCGAACGCTAGCCGCGCAGCGCACTGCGCCATCCAGCGCCCGCGCGTCCTGAACATTCTTTAAGCCCGAATGTGAGGGAGGCTCGTTACGCTGGAGACATGAAGCCGGATCTGCAGGACCGAGAGGACGTCGCGGCCCTCGTCACGGCGTTCTACACCCGGGCGTTCACCGACCCGTTGATCGGCCCCATCTTCACCGACGTCGTTCACATGGACCTCGCCGCGCACATGCCCGTCATCTGCGATTTCTGGGAGACGGTGCTGTTCCAGGCGGGCCTGTACCAGCGGAACGCGCTCGCCCTGCATGTGGCGCTGCACCAGAAGCACGCCCTCGAGCAGGCGCATTTCGAGCGCTGGCTGGAACTCTGGGTCGACACCGTCGACGAGCACTACGCCGGCGTGGCCGCCGAGCGCGCGAAGGAGCAGGCCGAGCGCATCGCCGGCTCGATCCACCGCCGGCTGCAGGGCGGATCCGGCAGCGCATTCGAGACGCTGAGCGTCGCGCACCGTTACCCTTGGGGCATGGACCTTGCGGCATTGCGACGGTGGCCGGACGTCGAGGCCGACAATCTCTTCGCGGTCGACGCGAGCGACCGGCTGATTCTCGCCGAGGCGGAATCCGCGCTGCAGGGCACCCCTGCCGGCGAGGTCGTGGTGATCGGTGACCGCTACGGCGCACTGACGCTGGCCGCGCTGGAAGCGGTTGGGCTGCCGGCTGCCGGTGCCGAGGGCATCCGCGTGCACCAGGACGCCCTCTCTGGGGAGCTCGCTCTCGCGGCGAACGCCGCAGCGCTTGGCGTGGACGCCGGCTTCCGCTCGGTCGCCCTCGGCGTCGAGCAGCACCCCGGCGAGCTGCTGGCCGGGGCCCGTGTCGTGCTGCTCCAGCTGCCGCGCTCCCTCGACGCCCTCGACGAGATCGCCGCCGCCATCGCCCGCCACGCAGAGCCCGACGTCGTCGTGTTCGCGGGCGGCCGCATCAAGCACATGACTCCGGCGATGAACACCGTGCTCGGCGAGCACTTCGGCCGCCTCGACGTGAGCCTCGCGCAGCAGAAGTCGCGCGTGCTCCGGGCCAGCGCGCCGCATCAGGCGGCGACCGCCCCCTGGCCGCGCAAGAACCGGCACGACGACCTCAAACTCACCGTCGCCGCCCACGGCGCCGCGTTCGCCGGCGCCTCCGTCGACATCGGCACCCGGTTCCTGCTCGGCCACCTCGCCGAGGCGAAGCCGGGCGCACGCTCCGCGATCGACCTGGGTTGCGGCACTGGAATCCTGGCCACCGCGTTGGCCCTGCACCGACCGGAGCTGCGCGTGCTGGCGACCGACCAGTCCGCGGCAGCCGTGGCATCCGCCCGGGCGACCGCCGCCGCCAACGGGGTGAGCGAGCGGGTCATCGTGGTGCGCGACGACGGTCTGAGCGCGCAGCCGGATGCCAGTGCAGAGCTGATCGTGCTGAACCCGCCGTTCCACGTCGGGGCCACGGTGCACGCCGGCATCGCGTTGAAGCTGTTCGAGCACGCCGCCCGCGTGCTCGCGCCGGGCGGCCAGCTCTGGTGCGTGTGGAACTCACACCTCGGCTACGGGCCGGCGCTGCGCGACATCGTCGGGCCGACCCGGCAGATCGCCCGCAACGCCAAGTTCACGATCACGGCTTCGACCCGCGCCTCGTAGGGGCCGCGCGCCGGATGCTCCGGAGCGGTCAGTCGGCGTCGAGCCGGTAGCGGCCGGCATCGTGAGCAAAACGCTGCAGCAGGCGGCCGAGCTCGGCGCGGTCGGCGTCGGCCCAATCGGCCAGGATCGCGGCCATCATCTGGTCGCCGGCCGCGACGAGGGCGGCCATGACGGCCTCGCCCTCTGCCGTGAGCTGCAGCAGGCTGGCCCGGGAATCGGCCGGGTCGGTGACCTTCTGCACCAGGCCGAGCGCCGCCAGTCGGGCGCTGATCTTGCTGACGTTCGAGGCGCCGACGCGCAGCCGCTCGGCCAGGGCCGACGGGCGCATCGCGCCCTCGCGGGCCAGGGTGGTGATGGCGACAATACTGGTCGCGTCCAGGTCGCCAGCGCCCTCGGGCGCCGCACTCTCGGCGAGTGCGTGGATGAAGCCGCCGGAGCCCCAGCGCGTGAACACGCTGAGCAGCGCCGCGAGCGGCTCCGAGCCGTAGGGCAGGGAGCCGCCTTCGCCGCCGAGGGGATCAGGCATACTGTGTGCCGCCATCGACGGGCAGCACGACGCCGGTGATGAAGGAGGCCTCGTCGGAGAGCAGCCAGGCGACTGCGTTGGCGATGTCCTCCGGCCGGCCGAGGCGCTTCATCGGGATCTCTGCGGCATAGCCGGCCTTGGCCTCGGCGGGCAGCGAGGCCAGCGCGGCGGTCTCGATCGCGCCGGGGGCGACCGCGTTGATGCGGATGTTGTCGGTGGCGTATTCCTGGGCGCCGGTGCGGGTCAGCGAGACGACGCCGTGCTTGCTTGCGCCGTACGGCGCGAGGTTCGGAGTGGCGTTCAGGCCGGCGATCGAGGCGATGTTGACGATGTTGCCACCGCCGTTGGCCAGGAAGTGGCGTGTCTCTGCGCGCATCGACAGCCAGGTGCCGCGCAGTGTCACGTTGATGGTGCGGTCCCACTCGGATTCCTCGATCTGGTCGAGGCGCTTGGGCATGGCGCCGAGGCCGGCGTTGTTCACGGCCAGGTGCAGGCCGCCGAACTCGGTGACGGCGAAGTCGACGAGCGCGTCGACCTGGGCCGGGTCGGCGACGTTCGCAGCCTTGTAGGCGGCGATGCCACCGGCTGCCACGATCTCGGCGACGACGGCACGGCCGTTCTCGTCGTTGACGTCAGACACGACGACGCTCGCGCCCTCACGGGCCAGGCGCTTGGCCACTGCCGCGCCGATGCCGGCGCCGCTGGCGGTGACAAGTGCTACTTTTCCGTTGAAATCCATGGTGTTCGACTCCTTCATTTACTGTCGTCACGACAGTATATGCCTCGGGTCTGGGGGCGTCCCGGCATCCGTCGGCCCCGCCCTGCGCCACTTCGCCGCCTTCCGCGCCACTTCACGTGGCGCAAAGCGCGGGGAAGTGGCGCAGGGCGGGTTTCGACAGGCTCAACCAGCGGGGGCGGCTCAGCCGGCGGATGCTGCTCGACCGGCGGGGCGGCTCAACCAGCGGAGCGGGTCAGCTCAGCCGGCGCTTCAGGCGTCGGAGCGGGCCGAGAACATCAACTGCGTGCCGAGCGGGCGCAGGCGGATCCGCCGCGAGGGGTGACTCTCGTCGATCTCGACGCGGGCGTCCATCGACTTCACGAAGTCGGTGAACGAGGAGAAGCCGAGGGCGCGCTCCTGGAACGTCGGGTCCATGCGCAGCATCTGGTTCTTCACGTTGCCGCTGGCCTGCCAGTCCTCGTCGTTCTTGGCTGCGCCCAGCTCGAGGGCGCGGGCGAGCAGGTCGCCGGCCTCTTCGAGGGCTGCCTTGGCCTGTCGCGAGGAGCGCGGGCGCAGCGCGCGGCCACTCGGGGTGGCCTCGGCGGCGTCTGCTACGGCTTCGGTGTCGGCGGGCTCGTCGTCCGTGCGCGGGGCAGTGCCGGCATCCGCTGCGCTCGCAGAGCCGTTCGTGCCGTTCGTGCCGGCCTTGCGGCGGCTCGGCCGGGTCTCCTGGGCGGCGCTGACGCGCACGATGCCGGGCAGGGCGTCGTAGTCGGCGAACTCGTCACAGGCGGCGGCGAGGGCCTTGCTGGTGCCACCGGCCACGCCGATGCCCACGACGTAGCGGCCGAGCACCTTGGCGCGCTGGGCGAGCGCGATGTAGTCGGAGTCGCCGGCCACGATCACGACGTGCGTGAGGTCGGGCAGGCGGAACAGGTCTTCGACGACGTCGACGGCGAGGCGGATGTCGGCGCCGTTCTTCATCGATGCGACGACGGGGAATAGCTGCACCAGGTCGACGGCGCGGTCGATCAGCTGGCGGCGGTAGCTGGCGTTGATGGCGACGGACCAGTCGGCGTAGGCGCGGCTGACGCCGACGGTGCCGAAGGAGGACGCGAAGTCGAGGATGGCGCCGAGGTTGACCGTGGCCTCGTCGAGTCGCTGGGTAATGGCGGCGGTCTCACCCTTGCCGCCCACGGCGTCGCGGGCGTGGTCCTTCTGGAACTGGCCGCGGGTGTGCAGCTGGTTGTAGCGGGAGATGACGATGTTGTCGAAGTCGATGTAGACCCCGACGCGCGTCTCGGTGGATGCGTTCATGCGATGCCCTTCGACGGTGCCGCCGTTCTCGGGTGACGACAGAGGGCCGGCCCGGGCGGTACACCTACTATTCTGCCGTCGCCCGACCGCTGCACGCGACCGCGGCCGCGCAGAAATGGAGGAGGAGAGTCGGGCGGCAGCTGAGGGAAGCCCCGTTCAGCGGGCGCGGGGCGCGTAGGCCCGCGGCTCTGCGTTCGCCCGGACCAGGGCGCGCAGGCTCTCGAGGTCGCCGGAGACGAACCCGGCCGCCCTGGCCTGCACCAGCACGTTGCCGAGCGCGGTGGCCTCGACCGGACCAGCCAGCACGGGAACCCCGGCGTGGTCGGCGGTGAGCTGGCACAGCAGCGCGTTCTGCGACCCACCGCCGACGATATGAATCGTGCGCACGCTCGTGCCCGAGAGGTCGGATGCCGTCTGCACGGCCCGCGCGAACGCCTCAGCCAGACTCTCGATGATGCTCCGCACGAACTCCGCCTGGCTGGCCGGCACCGGCTGGCCGTGCTCCACGCACCACTCGGCGATGCGGGCGGGCATGTCGCCCGGTTCCATGAAGCGCGGGTCGTTGGCGTCGAAGACGGCCACGGGCCCGGTCACAGCCTCGGCCGCGGCCACGAGCGGCAGCAGCGAGACGGATGGGTCGGCCTGCTGCCAGACGCGCACGGACTCGCTGAGCAGCCAGGTGCCCATCACGTTGTGCAGGAAGCGCACCCGGCCGTCCACGCCGCCTTCGTTCGTGAAGTTGGCGGCGCGGCTGGCCTCCGTGAGCACCGGCCTTTCGAGCTCGACACCGACCAGGCCCCAGGTGCCGCAGGAGATGTAGGCGGCATCCGGGTCGGTCATGGGCACGGCAACGACGGCCGATGCCGTGTCGTGCGAGCCCACAGCGACGACCGGCGTGCCTGCCAGCCCCGGAGCCGACGCCCCCTGCGGCAGCACTGTGCCGATGCGCTCGCCGGGCTGCACCAGCGGCGCGAAGAGCCGGCGGGGCAGCCCGAGCCGCGCGATCAGTGAATCGTTCCACCGCGTGCCGTGGCCGTCATCCGAGAGGCTCAGCAGGCCGGTGGTCGAGGCGTTTGTGCTCTCGGCCCGCTGCTGCCCGGTCAGCCAATACGCGAGCAGATCGGGCACGAGCAGCGCTCGGTCGGCCTGCTTGAGCAGTCCGTCGGCGCGCTCGGCCTCGAGCTGGTAGAGCGTGTTGAACGGCAGGAACTGCAGGCCGTTCAGGGCGTACAGCTCGGCAAATGGCACACGCTCGTGCACGGATGCCACGCCGGCCGCCGTGCGGGAGTCTCGGTAGTGGAACGGCGAGCCGAGCAGCCGGTCGCCGTGCAGCAGGCCGTAGTCGACGGCCCACGAGTCGATGCCGATGCTGGCCAGCCGCGGCTGCCGGCGGGCCGCCTCGGCGAGCCCCTCCAGCGCCGACTCGTAGAGCCCGTGGATGTCCCAGTGCAGCCCGCTCGGGGTCTGCACCGGCGTGTTCGCGAAGCGGTTGACCGGCTCCAGCCGCAGCTCGTTCGGGCCGACATGGCCGAGCATGACCCGGCCGCTGGTGGCACCGAGGTCGACGGCGGCGATCGTGCCGACCGTCATCGCAGGAAGGCGGCGGCGACGCCGGCATCCACCGGGATGTGCAGGCCGGTCGTGTGCGAGAGGTCGGCCGAGCACAGGACGAACACGGCGTTGGCGACATTCTCGGGCACGACTTCGCGCTTCAGGATGGTGCGCTGGGCGTAGAACGCGCCGAGGTCTTCCTCGTCGATGCCGTAGGTGGCGGCACGGTTGGCGCCCCAGCCCGAGGCGAAGATGCCCGAGCCGCGCACGACGCCGTCGGGGTTGATGCCGTTGACCTTGATGCCGTGCTCACCGAGTTCGGCGGCCAGCAGGCGCACCTGGTGGGCCTGGTCGGCCTTGGTGGCCGAATAGGCGACGTTGTTCGGGCCGGCGAAGACGGAGTTTTTGCTGGAGATGTAGATGATGTCGCCGCCGAGCTTCTGGGCGATGAGCACGCGGGCGGCGTTCTTCGAGACCAGGAACGAGCCCTTGGCCATCACGTTGTGCTGCAGGTCCCAGTCCGCCTCGGTGGTGTCGAGCAGCGCCTTGGAGAGCGAGAGGCCCGCGTTGTTCACGACCAGGTCCAGGCCGCCGAAGGCGAGGACGGCGGCGTCGATCGCGGCCAGCACCGCTGCCTCGTTCGAGACGTCGGCGGCGACGCCGATCGCGACATCCGCGTTGCCGATCTCGGCGGCGGCGGCCTGCGCCTTGGCCAGGTCGAGGTCGGCGATGACGACACACGCGCCCTCGGCGGCCAGGCGCACGGCGATGGCCTTGCCGATGCCGGATGCCGCACCGGTGACGAGCGCGATCCGGCTGGCGAGGGGCTTCGGCTTCGGCATCCGCGCCAGCTTGGCCTCTTCCAAGGCCCAGTACTCGATGCGGAACTTCTCGGCCTCGTCGATCGGGGCGTAGCTGGAGAGGCCCTCTGCGCCGCGCATCACGTTGATGGCGTTGACGTAGAACTCGCCGGCGACGCGTGCGGTCTGCTTGGTGGCGCCGAAGCTGAACATGCCGACGCCGGGCACCAGCACGATGAGCGGGTCTGCGCCGCGGATGGCGGGCGACTCGGCGTCCGCATTGCGGTCGTAGTAGGCCTGGTAGTCGGCACGGTAGGCGGTGTGCAGCTCCTCGAGGCGGGCGATCGAGTCCTCGATCGAGGCGCCGGCGGGCAGGTCGAGCAGCATCGGCTTGACCTTGGTGCGCAGGAAGTGGTCGGGGCAGCTGGTGCCGAGCGCGGCGAGGCGCGGGTGCTCGCTGGCGGCGAGGAAGTCCAGCACCTCGGCGCTGTCGGTGAAATGGCCGACCATCGGCATGTCGGTGGAGGCGAGGCCGCGGATTACGGGCGCGAGCGCGGCGGCCTTGGCCAGGCGCTCGGCCGGCTGCAGCGCGCCGAAGCCGTCCAGGGCGAGGCCGAAGGGCTCCGGCTTGCTGTTCGCCTCGATGTAGGCGGCGGCCGTGTCGATGATCCAGAGCGAGTTCGCCTCGGCCTCATCGCTGGTGTCGCCCCAGGCGGTGATGCCGTGGCCGCCGAGGATGCAGCCGATCGCGCCCGGGTTCGCCGCCTTGATGGCTGCGATGTCGAGCCCGAGCTGGAAGCCGGGGCGGCGCCACGGCACCCAGACGACCTTGTCGCCGAAGATCGTCGTGGTCAGTGCCTCGCCGTCGGCGGCCGTCGCGATCGCGATGCCGGAGTCCGGGTGCAGGTGGTCGACGTGGGCGGCGTCGACGAGGCCGTGCATGGCGGTGTCGATCGACGGGGCGGCTCCGCCCTTGCCGTGCAGTGTGTAATCGAAGGCAGCCACCATCTCGTCCTCGTGGTCGAGCCCGGCGTAGACGCCCTCGAGGGCACGCAGGCGGTCGACCCGCAGCACGGCGAGGCCGGACTCGGTGAGCGTGCCGAGGTCTCCGCCGGAGCCCTTCACCCACATCAGCTCGACCGGCTCACCCGTGACGGGGTCGGTCTCGAGGCCTTTGGCGCTGGTGTTGCCGCCGGCGTAGTTGGTGTTCTTCGGATCAGCGCCCAGCCGGTTCGACCGTGCGATGAGATCTGCTGCTGCCTGGTTCGTCATGTCGTTGCTTCCTTGCTCGGTTCTGCGGGTGCGGGGGTGGGGCGTGAGCCCTAGGCGCCCCAGCTCGACTGGGTGCCGCCGACGCGGTCGGCCGCGATCTGGGCCTGGTAGCCGGATGCCGCATAGGCGGCCAGCGGGTCAGCCGGCAGTCCCCGGCCCTCCCGCCAGGCGGCGAGGTCGCCGCGCACGTCGGTGTAGAAGGCGTCCATCAGGATGCCGTTGGCGCCGAGCACGTCGCCCGCGGTCTGCGCGGCATCCAGTGCGGCGCGGTCGACGAGCAGCGCGCGGGCGGTCATCTCCTGCACATTCAGAACGGAGCGGATCTGGCCGGGGATCTTGTCCTCGACGTTGTGGCACTGGTCGAGCATGAAGGCGACGGGGCTGCTGCCGTCCTGGTTCGCGGGGCCGTAGCCGCCGCCGCGCACGACCTCGACCATGATGCGGAACAGCTGGAATGGGTCGGCCGCGCCCACGATCAGGTCGTCGTCGGCGTAGAAGCGGGAGTTGAAGTCGAAGGAGCCGAGCTTGCCGAGGCGCAACAGCTGCATGACGATGAACTCGATGTTCGTGCCCGGGGCGTGGTGGCCGGTGTCGAGGCAGACCATCGCCTTGTCGCCGAGGGCAGCGACCTGGGCGTAGCTGGTTCCCCAGTCGGGAACATCGGTGTGGTAGAAAGCCGGCTCAAAGAACTTGTACTCGAGCACCAGCCGCTGCTCCGAACCGAGACGGGCGTAGATCTGCTCAAGCGAGTCGGCGAGGCGATCCTGGCGGCCGCGCATGTCGCCCTGGCCGGGGTAGTTCGTGCCATCGGCGAGCCAGATCTTCAGATCCTGCGAGCCGGTGGCGTGCATGATGTCGATGCACTCGAAGTGGTGGTCGATCGCCTGCTGGCGGATCGCGGCATCCGCGTGGGTCAGGCTGCCGAACTTGTACGCGTCGTCCTGGAACGTGTTCGAGTTGATCGTGCCGAGTGCGACGCCCAGGTCGCCGGCGAACTCGCGCAGCGCGCTGTAGTCGTCCACCTTGTCCCACGGGATGTGCAGCGCGACCTTCGGCGCGAGGCCGGTCACGCCGTGCACCTGGGCGGCGTCGGCGAGCTTCTCCTGGATGGTGCGCGGGGTGCCGGGGGTCGCGAAGACCTTGAAGCGGGTGCCGGAGTTGCCGAACGCCCAGGAGGGCAGCTCGATGGCCTGGCCGTCGAGCTGGCCGGCGATGGAATTGAGGGTCGTCATGGGTGTCACTTCTCTGTGTCGGATTCGGCCGGATTGGCGACGTGAATCGTTTCAACGAATAAATCGTTTCAATATTGACGCAGGATTGGTCCAAGGTCAAGCCAGCGTGCGGCGACGCAACGGAGAGGCCCGGCAGCCGTGGCCTAGGATTTCATGAGCAGTTCAGACAAATAAGGGGATCCGCGAGTGAGCGTAAGTGTGCGCGATGTGGCATCGCTGGCCGGGGTTTCTGTCGGCACCGTGTCCAATGTTTTGAACCGGCCGGAGAAGGTGGCGCCGGCGACCGTCCAGAAGGTGCAGCGCGCCGTTGCCGAACTCGGCTTCGTGCGCAACGAGGCGGCCAGGCAGCTGCGCGCCGGACGGAGCCACAGCATCGGCCTGATCGTGCTGGACGTGCGCAACCCCTTCTTCACCGACGTCGCCCGCGGCGCGGAGGACCGGGCCGCAGAGGGGTCGCTCTCTGTGCTGCTCGGCAACAGCGACGAGAAGCCCGAGCGCGAGTCGGCCTACATCGCGCTGTTCCAGGAGCAGCGCGTGCACGGCGTGCTCATCTCCCCGCTCGGCGAAGACCTCGGCCGGCTGCGCGCCCTGCGTGAGCGCGGCATCGCGACCGTGCTGGTCGATCGCCAGGATGCCGCGGGGGAGTTCTCCTCCGTCTCGGTCGACGACGTCGCCGGCGGTTACCTGGCCGTGCGCCACCTGCTGGACCTCGGTCGCCGCCGCATCGCCTTCGTGGGCGGCTCCGCCGACATCCGCCAGGTTGCCGACCGGCTGCGCGGCGCGCAGCAGGCCGTCGACGAGGTGTACGGCGCGAGCCTGGAGCCGATCGACGCCGACGGGCTGACCGTGCTGCACGGCCGCGCCGTCGGCGAGGCGCTGCGCGAGCGGGCCGCATACGCCCGGCCCGAGGCCGTCTTCGCCGCCAACGATCTGCTCGCCCTCGGCGTGCTGCAGGCGCTGACCATGATCGGCGACATACGCGTTCCGCAGGACGTCGCGCTGATCGGCTACGACGACATCGACTTCGCCGCCACTGCCGTTGTGCCGCTCAGCTCGATCCGCCAGCCCAGCGTTCTGATCGGGTCGACGGCCGTCGATCTGCTGCTGCGCGAGGCCGCTGGCGAGCCGGAACTCGAGCGGGAGCAGATCGTGTTCCAGCCCGAGCTGGTGGTGCGCGCCTCGACCGGCGCCGCGAGCTAGCCGACGCGGCTAGCTCCGCACGACCACGTTGCGCGGGGCGTCGCCCTGCAGCATCCGCTCGATCTGATCGGCCAGCAGCCGGCCCATCCGGGGCATCATGGCGGTCGAGGCACCGCCGACGTGCGGGGTGATCAGCACGTTGGGCAGGGCGAACAGTGGATGCCCGGCGGGCAGCGGCTCTGGGTCGGTCACGTCCAGGGCCAGGCGCAGTCGGCCGGAGCCGGCGTGGGCCAGCAGCGCGGCGGTGTCGGCGACCGGCCCGCGTGCGATGTTCACCAGCAGCGCGCCGTCGGGCATCGCCGCCAGGAAGGCATCGTCGACGAGGTGGTGCGTTGAATCGCTGAGCGGCACCCCGACGACCACGACGTCGGCCAGCGGGAGCAAGGCGGACAGCTCGGCGATGCCGTGGATGTGGCCGGTCGCGCCGTTGCGGGCGGTGGAGGCGACGCGCACCACGTTCACCTCGAACGGGGCCAGCCGGGCCTCGATCGCCTGGCCGACACCGCCGTAGCCGACGATCAGCACGGTGCGATCGGCGAGGCTGGCGTGCCGGGCGGGAGCCCAGCGTCCCTCGGCCGCGGCCCGCACGAAGTCGGGGATGCCGCGCTGCGACGCCAGGATCATGGCCAGGGTCAGCTCGGCGGTGGACGTCTCGTGCACCGAGGACGCGTTGGCGAACGTGTGCCCGGCCGGCAGCACGTCGGTGACGCCGTCATAGCCGATGGACTGGCTCTGCACGAGCCGGGTGGTGGTGCCGGCGAGGTTGGCCAGCAGCGGGGTCGCGCCCATGTACGGCTGCACCACGATGTCGATGTGCGGAACGGGGGAGGGCCCGGTCATGTCCCAGTCGATCAGCTGCACGCCCTCCGGCACCGGACCGAGGGCGGCGCGGAGCGCCCGACCCGGCAGGCTGACGACGAGGGAGGGGGCCGAAGCCGCGGCAGTGGTGTCAGGGGTGCTCATGATTCGAGGCTAGCGCTGCGGCTGGGGGGTCGCCGCGCCCAGCTCGCGGTCGTCGATCGCGTCGCGGTGGAACTTCGGCAGCGGGATCGGCGAGGTGAGCGCGATCTCCTCGGAGAAGACCTCCGGGGTCACCCGGTTCTCGCTGACGACGGCGATCGACGAGGTGGTGATGGGCACCGGCATCCGCACGCCATCGATGCGTCCGTCTGTGCGCTCCTCGAGCACTGCGGCATCGATCAGCGAGCTGAGCGGGCGGGCGCTGTGCGTGAGCACCAGGCGCCAGCGGGCCTGCGGATGCGGCTGCAGCCGCAGTTCACGGGCGATCACGAGCCAGCCGACACCGATCGCGAAGCCGACGACACCGGCAACGGCGGCCACCCCCAGCGCCCAGCGCGGGCCCATCGCGTTGGCGACGGCGCCGACGATGGGCGCGCCGACGGGCGTTCCGCCCATCAGCACGGCCATGTAGAGCGCCATCACGCGGCCGCGCACGGCCGGCTCAGTGGTGGTCTGCACGAAGCCGTTCGCGGTGGTGAGCATGGTGACGGCCGAGAAGCCGATGAAGATCAGTGAGAAGGCGAAGGTCCAGAACGAGGGCATCAGCGCCGACAGCAGCGAGGCGACGCCGAGGCCGCCGACGGCCACGATGATCACGCCGAAGCGGGCCTTCTCGCGCCGGGCGGCGAGCAGGGCGCCGGAGAGCGAGCCGATCGCGAGGATCGAGGAGAGCAGGCCGTATTCGCCGGCCCCGCGCCCGAACTCGACCGCCATGGTGGAGGAGACGATCGGGAAGTTCATGGCGAAGGCGCCGACGAGGAACACGATCACGAACACGACGATGAGGTCGGGGCGCTTCGCCACGTAGCGGAAGCCCTCGACGAACTGCCCGCGGGCCCGGGGCGCGCGCGGCATCCGGCGCAGCCTCGAAGAGTTCAGCATGGCCAGCGCGATCAGCACGGCGATGAAAGTGGCCGCGTTGGCGATGAACACCCAGCCGGAGCCGATCAGCACGATCAGGAAGCCGGCCAGGGCCGGGCCGATCATGCGGGCCGCGTTGAAGGAGGCCGAGTTCAGGGCGACGGCGTTAGCCATGTTGTGCTCGCTGACCAGGTCGCTGACGAAGGTCTGCCTGGCCGGGCCGTCGATGGCGTTCACGATGCCGAGCAGCAGGGCGAAGACGTAGAGGTGCCAGAGCTCGGCGTGGCCGAGCAGCAGCAGCAGGCCGAGCGCGATGCCGAGCAGCATCAGCGCGGACTGGGTGAAGAAGAGGATGGTGCGCCGGTCGAAGCGGTCGGCGATCAGGCCGGTGATCGGCACGAGCAGCAGCTGCGGGCCGAACTGCAGTGCCATCGTCGTGCCGACGGCCACGGCGTCGTTGTCGGTGAGGTCGGTGAGCACGACCCAGTTCTGAGTTGTCGCCTGCATCCACGCGCCCACGTTGGAGACCAGCGCGCCGATGAACCAGACGCGGTAGTTGTAGTTTGAGAGGGAGCGGAACATGGCACTCACTGGGTGGCTAATCTCCTGAGGATTTCGGCGGCGGATGCCAGGGTGGCCCGCTCTTCGCTGCTGAGCTCCCGCATTTGGCGGGTGAGCCAGCGGTCGCGTTTCTTGACGGTTTCGTCGACGGTGGTGGTGCCGGCCTCGGTCAGGCTGATGTTCACCTTGCGGCGGTCATCGGCATCAGCCTCGCGGGCGAGGTAGCCCAGACCCTCGAGGCAGTTGACGGTGCGGTTCATCGACGGTGGCGAGATGTGCTCACGCTCGGCGAGGGCGCCGAGCGTGTGCGGCCCGTGGACGTACAGCGCCGCGAGCACAGAGAACTGGCCGTCGCTGAGGTCGTCGTCGGACTTCTCGGCGCGCAGTCGCCTGGCGAGCCGAAGCGTGGCCATGCGGACATCTGAGCTCTGCTCTGCAATCGACTTGGCCACGAATAGTTAGCATAGCTCATTAGCATTGCTAAGTAAATATCGGAGGCCGGGCGCGTCGCCCGTCCCGTTGGTCGAGCTCGTCGAAACCCCGCTGGTCGAGCCTGTCGAAACCCCGCTGGTTGAGCCCGTCGAAACCCCGCTGGTTGAGCCTGTCGAAACCCTGCGCAGCGCCGCAACCCGGCAAGCATCGGCGGCGGTATTGCAGTTCTCCGTGGGATGGGCTTCCGCCTTTCGCGACGCTGCGCGTCGCGCTGGCGGCACGCGACTGTCAGAATGGCGGCATGCCCACGCCGAGCAGTGACGTCGAGATCCAGAGCCGCACCTTCACCGATGAGCACGGGGTGCGCATCCACTACTACTCCTGGCCGGTCGAGCAGCCGCGCGCCGTCATCCAGCTGGCGCACGGCGTCGGCGAGCACGCGCTGCGCTACCTCGAACTGGTCGGCGAGCTGAACAAGGCCGGCTACTCGGTCTACGCCGACGACCACCGCGGCCACGGCCGCACCGGCTTCGAGCAGCACGGCGGAGACCTCGACCGCATGGGCCGGCTCGGCCCGGGCGGGTTGCCCGCCACGATCAAGGCCCTGCACCAGTTCAGCGGCATCATCGCCGCCGAGGCGCGTTCCGCACACCCCGGCCTGCCCCTCGTGCTGCTCGGCCACTCCTGGGGCTCGCTGATGGCGCAGATCATCGTGAACAAGCACGCCGCCGAGTACGACGCCGTCATCCTGACCGGCACGGCCTACCGCATGGTCGGCTCGATGGAGAGCGGCGACCTGAACCGCCGGCACAAGCACCTCGGCAACACCGGCGTCGAGTGGCTGAGCCGCGACCCCGCCGTGCACACCGCGTTCCTCTCAGACCCGCTCACCACGACGAAGCCGATCCTGAAGCTGTTCGGCCCGATCGACGCGCTGCGCCTGCTCGGCCGGCCCGCCCGCGACCTCCCCGCAGACCTGCCGCTGCTCGTGCAGGTCGGCGGAGACGACTCGCTCGGCGCCGAGAAGAGCGCGCTCAAGCTGGTGGAGGCGTACCGCCACCGCTCCGGCCTCAGCGATGTCACGCTCATCGTCTACCCGGGGGCCCGGCACGAGGTCTTCAACGAGATCAACCGGGCCGAGGTCATGGCCGACACGATCTCCTGGCTCAACGAGCGGATGCCGCAGCGCCCGTAACCCGCTGACACCGCCGTCCCGCTGGTTGAGCCTGTCGAAACCCGTTCCCGCGTGTTGGCTTCGGTCGCTGGCGCTCCCTCAAGCCAACGGGTGTTCTCTCCCCACTCCCGCTGATTGAGCTTGTCGAAATCCTGGCTTCGGTCGCTGGCGCTCCCTCGAGCCAGCGTGTGTTTTCTCCCCACTCCCGTTGATTGAGCTTGTCGAAATCCCGGCTTCGGTCGCTGGCGCTCCCTCGAGCCAACGCGTGCTCTCTCCCCACTCCCGCTCCCTCGAGCCAACGGGAGAGGGGCGAAAACTCTCTACTCGAGCAACGGGAGAACGCCCGTTGGCTCGAGGGAGCTTGCGACCGAAGCCGCGAGCGGATCCGCGGAAACTGCCGCCCGAGGCATCCGCAGCCGTAGGCTGAATCCGTGCATGGTGAATACAAGGTTCCGGGCGGCAAGCTTGTCGTCGTTGACTTCGAGGTGGCGGAGGGCGCGATCAGCGGGTTCCGGCTCGCTGGCGACTTCTTCCTCGAGCCCGACACGGCCATCGACGACATCAATGCCGCGATCGAGGGCATGTCAGCCAACGCCGACGCCGCCAGCTACGCCGCCGCCGTGAAGCAGTCGCTGCCGGCGGATGCCGTGCTGCTCGGTTTCTCGGCCGAGGGCGTCGCCGTGGCGATCCGCCGGGCGCTGTCGGCGGCCACCAGCTGGCACGACTACGACTGGCAGATCGTGCACCACAAGGCCGTCTCGCCGGCCATGCACCTGGCCCTCGACGAGGTACTCGCCACCGAGGTCGGCGACGGCGTGCGCGGCCCGCTGCTGCGCATCTGGGAGTGGGACGAGTCCGCCGTCGTCATCGGCAGCTTCCAGTCGCTGAAGAACGAGGTCGACCCGGAGGGCGCGGCCGCCCACGGCTACGAGGTCGTCCGCCGCATCTCCGGCGGCGGCGCCATGATGATGGAGAAGGGCGCCATCATCACCTACTCGCTCTACGTGCCGGCCGCCCTCGTCGGTGGTATGAGCTTCGCCGACTCCTACGCCTTCCTCGACGCCTGGGTGCTGCAGGCGCTGCAGTCGCTCGGCATCGAGGCCAGCTACCAGCCGCTCAACGACATCACCAGCCCCAAGGGCAAGATTGGCGGGGCCGCGCAGAAGCGGCTCGGCAACGGCGGCGTGCTGCACCACGTGACCATGAGCTACGACATGGACGGCGATGTGATGACGCAGGTGCTGCGCATCGGCCGCGAGAAGATCAGCGACAAGGGCATCGCCAGCGCCGCCAAGCGGGTCGACCCGCTGCGCAGCCAGACCGGGCTCAGCCGCGAGGAGATCATCGAGCGTATGAAGGCGACCTTCGCCGGGCTCTACGGCGCGACGCCGGGTGAGCTTACCGAGGCCGAGTACGCCGCCGCCGAGGAGCTCGTTGCGAGCAAGTTCGGCACGGAGGCCTGGCTGCAGCGCGTCCCGTAGCGGATGCCGGCCGTCCCGCTGGTCGACTAGGCCCGCCAGGGCCGTATCGAGGCCCGGCTTCCCGCGAGAAACCGGGCCTCGCACTGTGGCGACCTAGTCGAAGAGCTCGCTCAGCCAGCTCTCCTTCTTGCGCTTGCGCCCGTAGGAGTCCGTGCTCTGGCCGCCGAAGAGGTCGCGCGCGTTGAAGCCCTGCTGCTGCGCCGGGTAGCCCTGCTGCGGTGCCTGCTGAACCGGGGCCTGCTGCACGGGCACCTGCTGCACAGATGCCTGCTGCACAGGTGCCTGCGCGGCCGGCTGGGCGCCGAAGGAGCGCTCGATGATCTTGTCGAGCTCGCCACGGTCAAGCCACACGCCGCGGCACTGCGGGCAGTAGTCGATTTCGATGCCGGAGCGCTCGCTCATCACGAGCGGGGCATTGTCGAGGGGGCAGTTCACAGAGAGTCTCCTCAGGGTTGCGCACGAGACGTGCGGGTGGGGTAGGGCGCCGCCAGAGTAGCAATCCGCCGCCGGAGAAAGCTGTGCAGGTGCCGGGCCCCGCCCGACCATCGCGGGCGGCACCGATTCGGAGTACTGTCGCCCTCGCGAGGGAGGTGCCTGTGAGTGCTGAACCGACGCAGGCGCGAAGGCAGGCGTCCGACCGCGACCCGTCCCGCGCGCACTGGATGGAGCTGTTCTTCGACCTGATCTTCGTCGCGCTCGTCGGCCAGCTGGCGCACGGCCTGCACGAGCACCCGAGCATGGCGAGCCTGCTCACCTTCCTGGCGCTGTTCGCCTCGGTGTGGTGGTCGTGGGTGAACCTGACTTTCGCCGTCAACGTGATGCCGTGGCTCAGCCGACGCCAGCTGGCCGGTGTGATGCTCACTGCGATGTTCGCGCTCGGCGCGATCGCTGTCGCCGCCCCGGAGGCGACGGGGGAGCGCGCCTGGCTGTTTGCGGCCGGCAACGCGGCGCTCCGGCTCATCCTGCTCGCCCTGTGGGGATGGCAGTCCTGGGCTGCAGGCACCGCGTCGCGGCTGCGACTGCTCGCCTACAACGGCCTGACCGCGCTGCTCTGGTTCGTCTCGATCTGGCTGCCCGCGCCGTGGAGCTTCGCGCTTTGGGCGGCCGCGATCCTGCTCGAGGTCGTGCTCCTCATCGCCACCGGCGCCCGCTGGTCGGATCGGGTGCTCGCGCGGCTGAACGTCGAGCACCTCGCCGAGCGCTTCGGCCTGCTCGTGGTCATCGTCTTCGGCGAGTCGGTGCTCTCCATCGTCGTCGTGCTCAGCGCCACGTGGAACCCGCAGGCCGGCCTGGTTGCGGCGGCGGCGCTCGCCGCGATCGCCCTGTTGGCCTGGTCGTTCTTTCTCTACGGCACGGATGCCATGCGCGACGGCCTCGAGGCGCTGCACGCGGCCGGTGACTACCGGGCGATCCGCGACACCGCCGCGTTCCTGCCGTTCCTCATCGTCGCCGGTGTCACCGCGATCTCCGGCGCGATCGGCGCCGCGATCCAACACCCGGAGGAGGCGCTGCCGCTCGCCTCCGCGGTGTCGCTCTGGGGCGGCATCGCCGTGTTCTACCTGTGCAACGCGGCGGTGTCGCTGCGCTTCGGCCGCCCGGTGCGCGGGGTGCTGCGCTGGGCGCTGCCCGCGCTGGCGCTCACCGCGCTGCTCGGAGTCGCCGCGACGCTGCTACCGGCGGCATCCGTGATCTACTGCACCGTCGCGGTTCTGGCCTACATCGTGGCCTCGACCGAGCTCGGCGAGCGGCGCCGGCGCGCGGATGCCAGTGCGCCCGACCGCAGCAGCGCGCGACCGCCCGGGTGAGAACCCGGCCGGCCCCGCTGGCCGAGCTGGCCCGCGCTAGTCGAAGGTGACCATCACCTTGTCGGCCGCACCGGGCGTCGCCGCCAGCTCCAGCGCCTGCAGGGCGTCGGCGCCGTCGAAACGGTCGCTGATGATCAGCTGGTACTTCTGCCAGTTGGCGATGATGTCGTCGGTGACCTCGAAGATCTCGGTGGGGTAGCCCATCGACATGATGATGGAGATCTCGGTGGTCAGTAGCGCGCCGAAGTCCACCTCGACCGGCTTCTTGTGCACGGCCGGGATGACGAGGCGCGCGCCCTGCTTGACGATTCCAAAGACGGTGGTCGGCACGGCGGCGACGCCGGCGGCATCGATGTAGACGTCGGTGTTCGGCCGGGTGGTGCGCACGCCGACGACCGGGGCGGCCGCACCGTGCAGCTCGATCAGGCGGGCGGAGACGTCCTCCTCGAGCGAGTTGATGACGGCATCCGCGCCCACCTGCAGTGCCTTCGCGAGGCGGGTGGGCAGCACGTCGATGACGACGACGTGCGCGACCCCCTTGGCCTTCAGGCTGAGCAGCGCGCCGAGGCCGATCGGGCCGGCGCCGAAGACGACCGCCTTCTCGCCGGCGGCGGCGCCGGAGCGGTTGACGGCGTGCCGGGCGACGGCCATCGGCTCGTTGAGCGCGGCCACCTCGAACGGGATGTCCTTCGGGATCACGCGGTAGTGGGTGCCGGCGACGGCGTCAATGAGCACGAGGTAGCCGGAGAGGGCGCCCTGGGCGCCGCCGCTGCCGGTGATGCCGTCTGCTGCGGCCATCGGGTTCGTCACGACGTGGTCGCCGACGGCGACATCGCGCACGTTCGCACCGATCTCGATGACCTCGCCGGCCGGCTCGTGGCCGAGCGGTGTCGCCCCCTGGCGGGGCGGGATTCCGCCGTACATCGTGTACATGTGATCGGACCCGCAGATGCCGCACGCGCGAACCTTGACCAGCACGTCGTTCGGACCGACGCCCGGGTGCTCGACCTCGACGAACTCGTTGACCCCTGGCCCCGTCACCATAACCGCCTTCATGCTGGCTTCCTCTCTCTGGCGAGTGCCGGCCCGCAGGCAGCACCAGCGCTACTAAATCGAATTAGTTCAGTCTACGCTGGAGCCCAGAGAGTGTCTAGGAACGGAGCGGCGGATGCCTGAGAGAGCGCGCGTGACGATGAAAGACGTCGCGCAGGCCAGCGGCGTCTCCCCGGCCACCGTCAGCTTCGTGCTGAACGGCACCGCGCAGCAGACCATCGCCCCCGCCACGATCGAGCGGGTCAAGCGGGCCGCGGAGAAGCTCGGGTATGTCCCAAACGGCGTCGCCCGGGCGCTGCGCGAGGGCAGCTCCCGCATCGTCGTGCTGCACGTGGCCAGGCTTCCACATGGCGGGCCGCAGCTCGCCGACTTCATCGATGGACTCGACCAGGAGCTCGACGGCCTCGGCTACACGCTGCTCGTGCGCTACGGCGAGCGGGAGGGAAGTGTCGAGCGGCTCGTCGCCCAGATCTCACCGCGCGCCGTGATCGACATCGACTGGCTCTACTACGACGTCTCCGACGACGCAGCCGACGGCGGCTGGGAGAGTGGCCTCGCCGCGCACAGTGCCGTGCAGATCGGCCACCTCGCCGGCGCGGGCCACCGGTACCTCGCCCTGGCGCTCGGGCGGGACGACCGCCTGGCGCGCCTCGCAGAACTGCGCTTCCGCTATGCGGGGCAGGCCGCCGCGGCTGCCGGGCTGCCCGCGCTGGCGTTGCTGCAGCTGTCGGGCGCCGTCGACGGCGACAGCGCGGCCCTCGCCGCGTTCCGGGTGACGCACCCCGACATCACGGCGGTCGCCGGCCTCGACGACGCGAGTGCGCTGAGGGTGCTCGCTGCCGCCCAACGGCTGGGCATCGCCGTTCCCGGCGAGCTGGCAGTCATCGGCTTCGGGGGCTCGGCGGAGGGGGAGCTGTTCAGCCCGTCGCTGACCACGGTCGAGATCGACACCGTCGCGTTCGGGCGGCGGGCGGCGCGCACCGCCCTCGGCCTGGAGCCCGGAGCCGAGCGGCCGGGGCCGGCCGTCGTCATCCGCCGGGAATCGGCCTAGCGCTCACGCGCGGCCGGAGCGACGGGCCACCGCGCGGGCTGATGCCGGGCGGGGTTGCCTAGACTGGGCGGATGCCCGATCACGCCGCCCCGGCCACCGCAGCCAGCGAGGCGGACGCACCCCCCGGCCTCCCCGCCCCGACCGAAGACACGCCCGCTGAAAGCGGCCCGGGTGACGACGCCCCGGCCGATGAGCCGACCGAGCCGACCGAGCCGACCGAGCCGACCGAGCCGATCGCACCGACCGGCCGCGTCATCCACGCCGACAACCTCACCGTGCTCTCGAGCTTCGAGGATGCCTCATTCACCCTGATCTACCTCGACCCGCCGTTCAACACGGGGCGGGCTCAGACCCGGTCGACGTCCACCAGCATTCGGCACGAACCGGATGCCGATGGCGGGCACGCGGCGGGCACGGTCAGCGGCTTCAAGGGCCAGCTGTACGAGCGCATCCGCGGCGACCTGATGCGCTACGACGACCGCTTCGAGGACTACTGGCTGTTCCTGGAGCCGCGCCTGATCGAGGCCTGGCGGCTGCTGGCAGATGACGGCACGCTGTACCTGCACCTGGACTACCGCGAGGCGCACTACGCCAAGGTGCTGCTCGACGCCCTGTTCGGCCGCGACAGCTTCCTCAACGAGATCATCTGGGCCTATGACTACGGCGCCAAGTCGAAGAGCCGCTGGCCGACCAAGCACGACACGATCCTCGTCTACGTGAAGAACCCCGCCGCGTACTACTTCGACTCGTCGACCGTCGACCGGGAGCCATACATGGCGCCGGGGCTGGTCACGCCGGAGAAGGCCGAGCGCGGCAAGCTGCCCACCGACGTCTGGTGGCACACCATCGTCTCTCCCACCGGCAAGGAGAAGACCGGCTACCCGACGCAGAAGCCGGCCGGCATCCTGCGCCGCATCATCCAGGCGTCCTCCCGCGAGGGCGACACCGTGCTGGACTTCTTCGCCGGCAGCGGCACCACCGGCGCGGTCGCCGCGGCGCTCGGCCGCAACTTCGTGCTGGTCGACGAGAACCAGGCGGCGATCGACACCATGCGGGTGCGTTTCGCCGCGAATGAGGCCGTCAGCTTCGAGTAGCGCGATGTGCAGCGTCGCGACAGGCGGCAGCCCACCAGAGCACTCTCAGGAGCTCAGGACGCGGCCTCCAGCACGACGTAGCGAACACCGCCGTGCTCGAAGCTCATCGCCTGCGTCATCCCCATCCGCACATGCGCCGCGCGAGACGCCGCATTGTCCTCGCGGATGAATGTGCTGACCGCCGCGTGGTTCATGTGCTCGCGCTCGGCCGCGAACAGTCCGTTCGCCAGGCCCATCCTGCGATAGTCCTGCGCCACGCAGATCGGTCCGTGCAGGTAGGCGTCCTGGTTCGTGCCGGAGCTCAGCATGGCCTGGATGATGGGGATGTGAGCCTGAGCCTCGCGCGGGGTGAACGCGACGTAGCCGGCGATGCGATCATCGTCCCTCGCAACGATGATCCATTCGCTCGCGATCGCGTCTGCGAACCAATCGGCCGAGAAGCGGGCGGAGAGCGCGCCGCCCGACTCCTCCTGGTTTGCCTCCTGCACCTCCAAGATGCCGGCGATGTCCTGTGGCGTCGCGAGGCCGATGACCGGGGAGGGCTTCATTTCTGTTCTTCTCTCAGAGCGCAGCTACAGGCGTTGCGTCGCGATCACCGCGGCGAATACTTCTTGCGTGGGGGGGGGGGCTAGGCCGAGGCGCGCCGCACGAACGTGGTCGGCAGCACCAGGTGCTCCTGATGCGGCTGGCCCTCGATGATCTGCACCAGCAGCTCGGCCATGGCCTGACCCATGCCGACCGCCGGTTGGCGCACCGTGGTCAGCGCCGGCGTCGCCGTCTCGGCGAAGGAGTTGTCGTCGAAGCCGATCACCGCGACGTCGGCCGGCACCTGCCGGCCGGCCTCGGCCAGTGCCTGGTACGCGCCGACGGCCATCTGGTCGTTGGCCGCGAAGACGGCGTCGATGCCGGGCTCGCGCTGCAGCAGCCGGCGCATCGCCTCGGCCCCCGACGGCACCGTGAAGTCGCCCTGCTCGACCAGCGAATCGTCGAGGCCCTGCTCCCGCATGACCGAGCGCCAGCCGTCGAGCCGGTCGAAGCCCGGCGGCATGTCGAGCGGGCCGGCGATCGTGGCGATGTGGCGGCGGCCGATGTCGATCAGGTGCGTGGTGGCGGATGCCGCGCCGCCCCGGTTGTCGACGTCGACGTAGAACGTGTCGCCCTCCTCGGCCACGAGCGGCCGCCCGCCGTACACAACGGGCAGGGTGCCGTTCAGCTGCGCGTAGGAGTGGTCGCCGCTGTGGTGGGAGACCACGAGCGCGCCGTCCACATTGCCGCCGAGCAGGTAGCGCCGCGTCTTGCCCGAGTTCGCCTCGGACTCGATGAGCATGTTGAGCATGTACTCGGTCTCGGCCAGGTGCATGCCGACGCCCTGCACGAGCTGGGCGAAGAAGGGGTCGGCGAAGATCTTCGCCGAGGATTCCGGCACGATCAGCGCGATCACCTGGGTGCGCCGGCTGGCCAGCATGCGGGCCGCCCGATTCGGCACGTAGTTGAGCTCGGCGATGGCCTTGTTCACCGATTCGACGATGTCGGATGCCACGGTGGGGGAGCCGTTCACCACCCGCGAGACGGTGGCGCGCGAGACGCCCGCGTGCGCGGCCACCATCTCCAGTGTGGGAACGGGAGTATTGCCGGTGGCTGGGTTCATCGCGCGCTTCCCCGTCTGTGCTGAGGCATCCACCCTACTGCGACTGGACCGGGTGGTGGGAGGTGTCTTCGGCCCCCTTCTGGGAGGCGTCTTTCTCGCGCGCGATGCGCTCCGCGTAGGCATGCCCGCTGTTCTTGATCGTGCGCAGCTGGCTGTCGTAGTCCACGCGCACGATGCCGAAGCGCTTGTCGTAGCCCCACGACCACTCGAAGTTGTCCAGCAACGACCAGACGAAGTACCCGCGCACGTCGGCGCCGCGCTGGATCGCCGCCCCGATCGCGTCGATGTGGTCGGAGATGAAGCGGGAACGGTCGACGTCGTTGACGCTGCCGTCCTCCTCGACGACGTCCTCGTAGGCTGCACCGTTCTCGGTGACGTAGAGCGGCGGCAGCGCCGGGTACTCCTCGCCCAGCCGCACGAGCAGTGTGGTCAGCCCGGCGGGATTCACCTCCCAGTCCATGGCGGTGCGGGGCAGGCCGCGGCTGGGGAACGTGATGTACTCCGAGCCGATCCAGGGCGAACTGATCTGCCGGTCGGTGGCACCGGAGTGGCCGTCTGTGCCGGTGTCGTCCGGATGCCCGCTGACCTGGTCGTCGTGGTAGTGGTTCACACCGAGGAAGTCGATCGGGGTGCCGATGACGGCCAGGTCGCCGTCCTTGATGACTTCGCGGATGCCGAACTGCTCGAGGTCGGTGTACGCGTCGGCGGGGTAGGCACCGGTCACGATCGGCTCCAGGAACACCCGGTTCTGCAGCAGGTCGAAGCGGCGGGCAGCCTCGAGGTCGACCGGGTCGGTGGCATCCAGCGGAATCGCGTTGGAGAGGTTGAGGGTGATGCCGATCTGCAGCGGCTCGGCCGACAGCTCGCGCAGCCGGTTCACGGCCAGGCCGTGCGCGAGGTGCTGGTGGTGGATCGCGGCGACGGTGTCCCGCGGGTCCTGGCGCCCCGGCGCATGTACCCCCGCGCCGTAGCCGAGGATCGCCGAGCAGAACGGCTCGTTGAACGTGGTCCAGTGCCGCACCCGGTCGCCGAGCGCCCCGTAGACGGCCTCGGCGTAATCGGCGAAGCGGTGCGCGGTGTCGCGCGCCGCCCAGCCGCCCTGCTCTTCGAGCGCCTGCGGCAGATCCCAGTGATAGAGGGTCAGCCAGGGCAGGATGCCGGCATCCTGCAGCTCATCGACCAGGCGCGAGTAAAAGTCGAGCCCCTTCTGGTTGACGGTGTGCCCGTCGGGCACGACCCGCGCCCAGCTGGTGGAGAAGCGGTAGGAGTCCAGCCCGATCTGCTTCATGATCGCCACGTCGCCGGGGTAGCGGTGGTAGTGGTCGACGGCGACCTCTGGCGTCTCGCCGTTGGCGACGGCGCCCGGCACGCGCGCGAAGGCGTCCCAGATGGAGTCGAGCTTGCCGTCTTCGTGACCGGCGCCCTCGATCTGGGCGGCGGCGGTGGCAGAGCCCCAGATGAACGCGGGGGGAAAGTGGGTAGTCATCAGCCCTTCACGGCTCCTTGCATGATTCCTGAGATGAGCTGCTTGCCGGCCACGATGAAGAGCACAAGCAGCGGGATGGTGGCCATGACCGCGCCGGTGAGCACGATCGAGTAATCGATGTAGTAGCCAGACTGCAACTGCCCGAGGGCTGTCTGCAAGGTCGGGTTTCCCGGGTTGAGCACGATCAGCGGCCAGAGGTAGTCCGTCCAGGCCGTCATGAAGGTGAACAGGGCGAGGATCGCCATGGCCGGCCGAGCGGCGGGGATGGCCACCGTGAGGAAGGTGCGGAACTGGCCGGCGCCGTCGACCCTGGCCGCCTCAATCAGCTCGTCCGGGATGACGTCGACGAGGTACTGGCGCATGAAGAACACCCCGAACGCCGTCACCAGTGTCGGCACGATCACGGCGCCGAGCTCGCCCGTCCAGCCGAGCTGGCGCATCACCATGAACAGCGGGATGATGCCGAGCTGGGTCGGGATGGCCATGGTGGCGATGACGAAGATCATCAGGCCGTCGCGGCCGCGGAAGCGCAGCTTGGCGAAGGCGTAGCCGGCGAGCGTGGAGAACACGACGACGGAGACGGTGATCACCAGCGAGATGATGATGCTGTTGCCGAGCGCCTTCCAGAACGGGATGGCATCCAACACCGTGGCGGCATTCGAGAGGAAGTTGCCGCCGGGGATGAGCGGCAGCGTCTCGCCGCGGGTGGCGTTGCTGCCGCTGGCCACCACGAACGACCACCAGAGCGGGTAGGCGGTGCCGAGCATGAAGGCGGTGAGCAGCCCGTAGATGAGGAACCCGGGCCGATCGCCAGCGCCGGAGCGCAGCCGGAACCGCTTGCGGGCGGGGGAGGGTGGGGTGGCCGTGCCCTGGGTGGTGCTCGGCCGGGTGATGGTGTTGGTCATGACCGACCTCCGCGGTAGTTCTTGAGTGCCTTCGCCGTGCGCTTGTCGTTGCCGCGCTGTTCCGCGCTCGCGATCCGCTGCGAGAGGAGGAAGTTGAAGAGGCCGATGAGCACGATGAGGATGAACAGCAGGAAGGCGATGGCCGAGGCCTTGCCGAGGTTCTGGCGGAAGAACGCCATCTCCCAGAGGTAGAGCACCGTGGTCTGGAACTGGCGGTCGGCGCCGCCGATGCCGCCGGCGCTGGAGGCGTCGAACAGCTTGGGCTCCGTGAAGATCTGCAGCCCGCCGATGGTTGCCGTGATCACGACGAAGACGAGGGTCGGACGGATGCTGGGGATCGTCAGCGAGAAGAAGCGGCGGATCGGCCCTGCACCGTCCAGAGCGGCCGACTCATAAATGTCGCGCGGCACCGCCTGCATCGCGGCCAGCAGGATGAGGGCGTTGTAGCCGGTCCAGCGCCAGTTCACCATGCTGGCGATGGCGATGTGGCTGGCGAACACGTCGTGCTTCCACGCGACGGGGTCGAGGCCGACGACGCCGAGCAGGTTGTTGACCAGCCCGGACTGCTCGTTGAAGACGCTCGAGAAGATCAGCGTCACGGCGACGGGCGTGACGACATAGGGCAGCAGCACGCTCATGCGCCAGAAGGTCTTGGCGCGCAGGTTCTGGTCGAGCACGGCGGCGAGGGCGAGGGCGACGAAGATCTGCGGGATGGCCGAGAGCAGGAAGATGCTGATCGTGTTGAAGATCGAGTTCCAGAAGAACCGGTCGCCGAGGATGGCGGCGAAGTTGTCGAGGCCGACGAAGTCGCCCTGCCCCTTCAGCAGGTTCCAGTCGTGCATCGACACCACCGCGGTGTAGAGCAGCGGGAACAGGCCGACGATGCCGAACAGCACGAAGAAGGGCGAGATGTAGAGGTACGGCGAGGCTTTGCTGTCGAGGGCGCTGATCCGCCGACGGAGGCCGGAGCGCTTCCTCGGCGCCGGGCCGCCGGCCGCCGCATCCGCCGTCGTGGCCGCCGGCCGGTTGAGTGTGGAGGTCATCGTGTGTCCGATTCGAATGGGTACAGCTGGTGAATTGGTACTACAGGTGAATGGGTGGGGCTCCCGAGAGGTGGTGCCGCTCGGGAGCCCCGGAGTGCTGGTGTTCGGTTTTAGTCGATGAGCTCGTTCAGCAGCTTCACGGCCTCGGCCCAGCCGGTTTCGGCGTTGGCCTCGCCGCGGTCGAGCTTCTGCGTGACCGGTCCGAAGACGTTCTCCTGGATGACGGAGTCATCCGGGCCCTTGAACTGCGCGACGACGCCCTGGGCGCGGGCGGCCAGGATCGAGCCGACGGGGGCGTCATTGAAGAACGCGTTCGGCGTCGGGTTGCTGGCGAGCTCGTCCTGGGCGGCGGCGACGCTCGGGAAGGACCCTGCTGCCTCGAACTGGCCGAGCTGCTGCTTGGCCTCGGTCAGCCAGGAGGCGAGCTTGGCCGCCTCCGCCTTGTGCTTGGAGGTCTCGGGGATGGCGAGGAACGCGCCACCCCAGTTGGCCGCGCCGCCGGGGAAGACGTCGGCGAAGTCCCAGCCGGTCGTGGCGTCGCCGCCGCCGGCCTCGGTCTGGCCCTGCACGACGCCGAGCATCCAGCCGGGGCAGACGAAGGTGGCGAAGGTTCCGTCAACGAAGGACTTGCCGCCGTTCCAGTCCCACTGGCCCTGCGCGGCGGAGAGGCCGTCGGCCGCGGCGCCTGCGAGCAGGCCCCAGCGCTCCTGCAGCTGCGTGTTGCCCTCGACGTTCAGCTCACCGTCTGCGGTGTAGTAGCCCTCGTCGAGCTGGTTGACCATCGAGTTCCAGACGAATCCGGACTGGTCGTACCAGGCCTTGCCCGTTGCGGCCTTGTACTTGTTGCCGACGGCGAAGAAGTCTTCCCAGCTGGCGTTGTCGCCGCCGAGCAGCTCGGCGACGGCCTCGCGGTCGCTGGGCAGGCCGGCCGCCGCGAACAGCGCGCCGTTGTAGCAGAGGCCCTGCGGGCCGATGTCGGTGCCGTAGCCGATGATGCGGCCACTCGGGTCGGTGGCCTGGGCGAGCTTCCAGTCGACCCAGTCCGCCTTGCGGTCGTTGATGCCGTAGTCGGCGAGGTCGACGAACTGGTCGGAGACCTCCATGATCGAGCCGAGCCAGCCCTCTTCCAGCGCGACGATGTCGGAGAGGCCGGAGCCCGCCGCGATCTTCGTGAACGTGTCGGTGCGGGCGTTGCCGCCGGTGTCGATGTTGGTGGCGGTGATCGTGACGTTCGGGTTCTCGGCCTCGTACTGCTTGTACAGGTCGTCGTAGCCGAACGTGCCGAACGTGGTGATGGTCAACTCGACCGGGCTGTCCGATGATTCCGGCGAGGTTCCGGCGCCGGAGGCGCATCCGGTGGCCAGTAATGCGAATGCTGCGGCGCCGGCGACGGCGGTCACAGCAGTTGTGCGTCGTGAGAGCTTCACGGTCACTCCTTTGTGCGTGGTTTGGTGTGGGTAATTTGTTGCGGGTGTTGCTAGAGAGCGCTCTCATGCTGGATCGAGAGAGCGCTCTCACGACTGCTCAGCCGATGTTAGGGAGGGCAGCCGGGGTTTGTCAAGAGAGCGCTCTCACGAAAATTTCGAGCGCGGTGGGCCAGCCCGGCCGGGGCCGGTGCCGAACGCCCAGCCATGCCGAGTACGCTCGGGAGTGTGTCTGAACAGCAACGCACCCGTCCCCGGCCTTCGCGCCAGGTGCGGCAGCGGCGCACGATTGCGGCGGCACTTCTCGTCGTCGTGATCATCGCCGCCATCGCCATCGGGGCCGCGGCCGGCCGCGGAGCACAGGCGTCCAATGACGCGACCGGCACCCCGACCGCCCCGGTCTCGACGCCGGATCCGACCAGCAGCGAGCCGTCGCGGCCGTCGCCAGAGGTGGTGGCGCCCCCGGCCCCCGTTCCCGCTTTCGACAAGTCGGCACGCTCGATCGACGACCCGAACAGCATCTGGCTCGTGGTCAACAAGCTGCGCCCCCTGAATCCGGCCGACTACGCCCCCGGCGACCTCGTCTCGGTCGGCGAAGGGGAGATGCGCGCCGAGCCGGCTGCCGCGTTCGACGTGATGGTGAAGGCCGCAGCGGCCGACGGCTACTCGCTGATCGCCGCCAGTGCCTACCGCAGCTACACCGAGCAGTCCTGGATCTACGCGGGCGACGACGAGCTGACGGCCCGCCCCGGCTACAGCGAGCACCAGACCGGCCTGACCGTCGACATCGCCACGCCGACCGGCCAGTGCCGCATCTACCAGTGCTTCGGCGACATGCCGGAGGGCGCCTGGCTACGCGACAACGCCTGGAAGTATGGCTTCCTGCTGCGCTACCCGGCCGACAAGACGGCCGTGACGGGTTACGAGTTCGAGCCGTGGCACTTCCGCTACATTGGCACCGACCTCTCCACCGAGATGCACAACACCGGGTTCACCACGCTTGAGGAATTCTTCGGCCTCCCCGCCGCCCCGGTCTACCCCTAGCCACCCGTAGCCAGTCCGCGGATGCGCGGCCCGAAACGTCGGGATTCTGCCGTTTCATGCGGCGTGTCGCCCGGCGCATCCGCTGACCGGCTACGTGCAGCGGCCGGGGGCACCCGGCGGGGAGCGCAACGGTGCTTGGGCGCCGGCTCCCGGTGCAGCAGACTGAGGGGCGCGGATGCCGCAGGCTCCGCTGGACGAGGGGAACTGCGTGAGCGCGAACACCGGACGGGCAGCCCAGCAGCCGACCCAGCAGCCGGCCCATCAGGCCGGCGCCGCGTCGTCCGGGGCGCCGGCGACCGCCCGACCAGGCCGGCTGAGCCGCCGCCACGGCTGGGTTCCGCTCACCATCCTGATCGTCAACCAGCTGCTCGCGGGCATCGGCGTAGCCTCCGGCATCGCCGTCGGCGGGGTCCTCGCCCGCGAGCTCACCGGCGTCGTTTCCCTGGCCGGGCTCGCTCAGGCTGCCAGCGTGTTGGGGGCCGGCCTCGTCGCGATCCCGATGGCGCGGATGGCCACCAGGGTTGGCCGGCATTGGGCGCTGGCCAGCGGCTATGCGTTCGCGTTCCTGGGCGCGGGGCTGGTGCTTCTTGCGGCGGCATCCGGAATTCTGCCGCTGCTCTTCCTCGGCCTCGGTGCGTTCGGGGCGGCCAGCGCCGCTGGTCTGCAGGCGCGCTTCGCCGCGACCGAGGTGGCCGCTCCGGGCTACGAGGCGCGCTCGATGTCGCTCGTGCTCTGGGCGACGACTCTCGGCTCTGTCGCCGGCCCGAACCTCTCGCCGCTCGGCGCCCAGCTGGGTGCGGCGCTCGGGCTGGAGCCGCTGGCCGGCCCATTCCTGTTCGCGGCCGTCGCCTTCGCCGCATCCGCCCTGCTCGCCGCCGTGTTGTTGCGCACCCCGCCGGCCGGTGTGCTGGCCGCGGATGCCGCAACGCCCAGCCCCGCGACGCCCAGCCCCGCAACGCCCAGCCCCGCAGCGCCCAGCTCCGCCGCACCCGGTGCGCCGGGCCAGCCGCGGCCCCCGCAGGCGCGCGTGCGTACCGGCGAGGCCCTCCGCATCGCGATGCGTCAGCCGCGCGCCGCGGTCGGTGTCGTGGCGATCATCTGCTCACACACCGTCATGGTGGGGGTCATGGTGATGACACCGGTCACCATGCACGAACACGGCCTCTCGCTCGGCTTGCAGTCGCTCGTGATCAGCATCCACATTCTCGGCATGTACGGCGCCAGCCCACTGATGGGCTGGTTGGCCGACCGCTGGGGCTCCGAGCGCGTGATTGTGCTGGCTGTCGCACTGTTCGTTGTGGCCGCGCTGATCGGCATCACCGTGCCGTCCGACAACATGGTCGCCGTGCCGATCGCGCTCGGCCTGCTCGGCCTCGGCTGGTCGGCCGGCATGATCGGCGGGTCGGCGCAGCTCACCCAATCCGTGCCGCGCGAGGTGCGGGTGCCGCTGCAGGGCGCGACGGATGCCGCGATGAACCTGGCCGCGGCCAGCTCCGCCGCACTGGCCGGGGTGATCCTCGCCTGGGGAGGCTTCCCCGCGCTGAACACCCTCGCCCTGCTCGTGCTCGTTCCGCTGGTCGTGCTCGTGCTGCGGGCCCGCCTGGCCCGCTGAGGGCGATTTCGGCCGTACAGACCGACCGATACACTCCCCCATTCGGGGGTAGAAACTGCGCATTTCTCACTATTTCTGCAGACTCTGCACAGCGCTCTGACATCTGAGCTTGTTCTGGTGGATGATCCCCGTTGCCTGATCAGAATGGATTTATGCTTCACCGCTTGCCCTCGCCCCTGTCCATCTCCAGCCAGCGTTGGACCCTCGCCAGCGGCGCTGCCGGCCTCGCCGCCGCCGCATGCGGATTGCTCGCCCTGAGCCTCGGTGTCGCCCCGGTCACCGCCGATTCCGCCAGTGCCACCGAACCCGCCGCACACGCCGCCGCACAGGCCGCCCCGGCGCAGGCCCCGGCCAATACCGTGACCGCTCTGCCGGCGATCGCGAAGCGCCCCGTCGCTCTCGCTGCGCCCGTTGCATCCGGCCCCGTCACCGGTGGAACCGTCGTCACCGTCTCCGGTGAGGAGCTGAATCAGGTCAGCGCCGTGCAGGTGGGTGGAGTGCCGGCCGTCGTGGTCGAGGCCACCCCGACCGCGCTGAGCTACCAGGCCCCCGTCTCCACGGAGCTGGTGACCGGAACCGTGCCCGTCGAACTCTTCGACGCGAGCGGCGCCGCCGTGCCCACCACCGACCAGGCCGCGCTCGATCAGGCCGCAGCCGACGAGAAGGCCGCTGCCGTGCAGGCCGCGGCAATCGCCGCCGATCCCCACCCGCTCGCGGCCGCACCGGTCGCGGTCGCCCGGCCCGCCGCAGAGTACGGCAGCGCCGAGCTGCGCGGCCTCGTGCTGAAGCCCGGCGCCCTGCCGATCACCCCCGCCGCCGCGCCGGCCTCTGCCCCCGCGCTGCTGAGCTTCGAGTACCTGCCCGACCCCCGTGTCACCGCGCAGACCGACTACCTGCTGCAGCACTGGTCCAACTACAACCTCGACTACACGCCGATCTACGACAACGATTGCGCCAACTTCACCAGCCAAGGCCTGATCGCCCGTGGCTGGCAGATGGACGAGTCCTGGAACTACTCCAACGGGGCGGGCTCGGCCGCATGGATCAGTTCCACCGCTTTCCAGCACTACATGGAGGCGCACCCCGAGCGTGGAACCGCCCTCGGCGACGACCAGCGGGCATCCGTCAAGGTCGGCGACATCGCCCAGTTCGACTGGGACGGCTCCGGCGACCGCGACCACACCTCCACCGTGACCCGCGTCGACAAGACCGCGGCCGGCGTCACCATCTACGTGGCCGGGCACAGCAAGGACTCCGACTACTGGAACGTCGACGAGGCCATCTCCGGCGGCGGCTCCGTCTACTACTGGAGCCTCTCCTAACAGACGCGCATAAAACGAGCGGGCGCTCCACCCCAGGGAGGAGCGCCCGCTCTTGTTTCCGAGGGCCTACGCGGCGCTGCGACGGCGGCGCAGCACGCCGCCAAGCAGCAGCAGCGCGGCACCGAGCGCGGCGAGGGCCGTGCCGGTCGTCGCCCCGAAGCCGGCGTCGGCTCCGGTGCTGGCGAGAGGCTTGGGGCTTCCCGCGGTGACGCCGCCGCCCGGGGCGGGCGGAGTCGTCGGCTCGACGTATGCGACGGGCTCGGTGACCGATACGTCGCCGATGGTGCCGTCCAGCAGCACGGTGAGCCAGGCAGTCTTGCTCACTGCGGTGCCGTCGACGGCGGTGCCCTCGAACACGAGGCGGTGGGCACCGGCCTCGGCATTCGCCGGGATACGCGCGCTCAGCGTGATCGTGCCATCGGCCTTGACCGTGCCGGTCGCGAGCACGACCGGGGTCGAGTGCATCGTGATGGTGGCGGTGCTGCCCGGGAGCAGGTTGGTGCCGGTGAACTGGAACGGCGCATTCGCCGCCTGGTCACCCGCAGCGAACCCGAGCGTGACGCTGATGCCGGGAGCCGGGGCAGCCTGGCGGGTCACGACGATCGTCGTGGTCTTCGTCGCGCCGTTCTGGGCCGTGGCCACGACCGTGATCGTGTTCTCGCCGACGGCGAGGTCCACGATGTCGGATGCGGCGGCCTTGCCGTTGACGCTCACGCTGGCCGTGGCATCCGCAGCCGAGGCGGCAACGGTGACCTGCTCGGTGAGGTAGCCGACGCTCGCGGTGTAGCTCGTCGTGCCCGAGTCGAAGGCAGGAGAGAGCGCGCCGTCAGAGAGCGTGAGGCTAGCCAGATCGGCGTTGGCCGACGGGGCCTCGCGGGTGACCGCGATCGTGTACGCGCGGGTCTCGCCGTACAGGGCTGTGACGGTGACCGAGACGGTGCTGGCGCCGACCGGCACGGCGACCGCGGCGCCCGCGGTCTCCACGCCCTGGATTTCCAGGGTCCAGTCGGGGTTGACGGCGACGGCCGCGACGTCCAGCGACGTCACCGTGTACGGCAGTGCAAGGGTGTACGCGGTTGTGCCGGCGGTGAAGGCGGGGGAGAGCGTTCCGTCACTGACCGTCAGTGCGCTGAGGTCGAGGTCCGGCGCGGTGCGGGTCACCTCGATCGTGCGCGTCGTGGCCGTCACGCCGTCCTCGGCAGTTGCCGAGACCGTGATGGAGTTGAGGCCGACCTGCAGGGCGACCGGGGCCGAGGCGCTGCCGGATGCCGTGTCGTGCCCGTTCACGCGGAGGATGGCCGTGGCATCCGCCACCGTGCCGGTGACCGAGGTCGACGTCGTCAGATACGGGACGGTCGCGGTGTATGCGGTCTCCCCGTTGGCGAAGACCGGCGAGAGGGCCGCGTTCGACAGGGAGAGCCCGGTCATGTCGGCGTTGCTCGACGGAGCGTCACGGGTGAGCGTGACGATGTAGATCTTCTCCACGCCGTTCGCTGCTCTGACCTTGACTGCGTAGCTGCTGCCGATGGAGTCGTAGTTGATCGACACCGTGGTGGGCGCGCCGTTTGCCGCGGGCTGATTGTTGACCGTCAGGGCGTTTTGGGGCGTCGACATCGTCGACGTGATCTCAATGTTCCGGAATCGGTAGGGCACGGTCGCGGTGTAGCTGGTGATGGCGGGGTCGAACGCCGGGCTGAGCGTGCCGTCCGACAGCTCGAGGTCGACCAGGTCGACATCGGCGGTGGGTGCCGGGCCGCGCGTGATGTGCACCGTGTACTGCCGGAACGTGTTGTTGGGGGCGGTGACGGTGATGAGCGCCAGGTTGTTGCCGACGCCGAGACCGATCACGTTGCCGACCTGGTTGCCGCTGTTGGTGACGACGACGGTGTTGCCTGAGCTCGTGCCCGGGGTGACGGTGACGCTGGTCGTCGTGTATGGGACGTCGACGGTGTAGCCGAGTGTGGCGCTGTCGAAGGCGGGGGAGAGGGTTCCCTCCGAGACGCCAAGACCACTCAAGGCGAGGTCGTAGACGGGCGCGGGGTTCGCCTCCCGCGTCACAAGAATTCTGTACTGCTTCTGCGTGATGCCATCGGCGGCGGTGACCTCCGCCGTCATGGTCGACGTGGTTCCGGCGATGACGAAGCCTGGCGTGCTCTCCACTCCGCTGGCGAGCTCGTACTTGGCGTCTCGCCCATTGAAGGCGATGATCGTCGCGCCCGGATCACTCGCGGTCGGAGTGAACGCCAAGCGCGTCACCGCGTTGGGGAGGGTGACTTCCATCGGGATGCTGGGATCAGAGTTGAACGGCGCAGTAATCGTGCCGCCTGCCGACACCGTGATGTTGCTCAGCGTCGCATCGTTCGTGGGCAGGGCCTGTGCCGCCGGCGCGGCGACGAGTGCGAGGCCGGCGGCGAGCGTGAGTGAGACTGTCAGCGCTAGGGCGCGACGAAGTGGATTCGGGATCATGGCGCTCATCCTAGTGACAGATGGGAGTGCACCGAGCCCCCAATTCGGGGTCTCATCAGGTAATTTGAGAATGACTCACTGACCCCGGAGGGGATTCACAGCCGCGACGTGCTCAACTTGAGAGTTCGTCACCGAAAGTTGCTGCCTGTGTCTCGACCCCGCTGGATCCTCCCGGCCGCCCTGCTCGCGCTGCTCACCGGCGCCATCGTTGCTGGGGTTGCGGTCCTGCCCGGGCTCGGCGATGCGGCGTCGGATGCCGGCTCCGCCGCGTCCCGATCGGCGAGGCAGTCCGCGGGTCAGTTTGCCGACTCCCCGGCGGTGCAGGCGCAGCTGGACTACGTGCAGGCGCACTGGGACGACTACAACACCGACGAGTACGGCGTGCTCGACGACAATGACTGCGTCAATTTCACCAGCCAGTCGCTCATCGAGCGCGGCTGGCAGATGGACGATGAGTGGTGGACAGAGGGCACGGGCGAGGACTTCGACTACACCTCACCGTGGGTCAGTTCCACGGCGTTCCGCGACTATCTGGAGGAGTCCGGGCGCGCCACTGCGCTGACCGACGACCAGCGCTCGGAGGTCAGGCTCGGCGACGTCGCGCAGTTCGACTGGGACAACTCGGGCGACCGCGACCACACGGCCGTCGTCACCCGCATCGAGGGCTCCGGCGACAACATCCAGATCTTCTATGGCGGCCACACGGATGACACCAACTACCGCTCCGTCGACGAGGCGATCACCGAGATCCACCCGGGCGCGAGCGTTTACTACTGGAGCATCCCGTAGCGGCCGCCCCCTCGATCTCGATACGGCCGTAGACGGCCTACTCGATCAGCGGAGAGCCTCGCCGTGAGCCGCTGGCCGCCCGGCGGAGCCCCGCGGCTACCCGCCGCTGCCCCCACCCGCTGGTCGAGTAGCGAGGAACGAGCGTATCGAGACCGGTCTCGCCCGGAACCCTTACCCGAGGGCGGCGTCGACGATGAGGCGGGCCTCCGCCTGCACCTGGCGCAAGTGGTCCTCGCCGAGGAACGACTCGGCGTAGATCTTGTAGACGTCCTCTGTGCCGCTCGGCCGGGCCGCGAACCAGGCGTTCTCGGTGACGACCTTCACGCCGCCGACCGCCGCGTCGTTGCCGGGCGCCCGCGACAGCTTCGCCGTGATCGGCTCGCCGGCCAGCTCCGTCGCGGAGATCGAGTCGCCGTCGAGCTTGCCGAGCGCCGCCTTCTGCGCGGGGGTCGCCGCGGCATCCACGCGCTCGTAGACCGGGTCGCCGTGCTTGGCGACGAGCCCGGCGTAGAGCTCCGACGGCGACTTGCCGGTGACCGCGCGAATCTCGGCGGCGAGCAGGCAGAGCAGGATGCCGTCCTTGTCGGTGGTCCACACGGTGCCGTCGAAGCGCAGGAACGAGGCCCCGGCGCTCTCCTCACCGCCGAAGCCGACCGAGCCATCGACCAGGCCGGGCACGAACCACTTGAAGCCGACCGGCACCTCCCAGAGACGGCGGCCGAGGGCAGCGGCCACCCGGTCGATCATGCTGGAGGAGACGAGCGTCTTGCCGATCGCGGCATCCGCCCGCCAGCCGGAGCGGTGCGTGTACAGGAAGTCGATGGCGACGGCCAGGAAGTGGTTCGGGTTCATGAGGCCGCCGTCGGGGGTGACGATGCCGTGCCGGTCGGCGTCGGCGTCGTTGCCGGTGAGCACGTCGAAGTCGTCCTGGTGGGCCAGCACCGAGGCCATCGCCGAGGGGCTGGATGGGTCCATCCGGATCTTGCCGTCCCAGTCCAACGTCATGAAGCCCCACTGCGGGTCGACGGTCGGGTTCACCACGGTGAGGTTCAGGCCGTAGTGATCGCGGATCGCGGCCCAGTAGTTGACGGACGCCCCGCCGAGTGGGTCGGCGCCGACGTGGATGCCGCTGCGCTTGATCGCGTCGATGTCGATGATGTTCTCGAGGTCCTCGACGTAGCGGCTGCGGAAGTCGTATTGCTCGACGGCGCTCGGCTCTGCCCGCAGCACCTCGTGCAGGCCGCCGACGATGAGCTCGTTGGCACGGTTCGCGATCCAGCCGGTTGCGTCGGAGTCGGCCGGCCCGCCGTGCGGCGGGTTGTACTTGAAGCCGCCGTCGCTCGGCGGGTTGTGGCTCGGGGTGATGACGATGCCGTCGGCCTCGCCCTCCGCCCGCAGCGCAGCGTCGTTGTTCCAGCGCAGGATGGCGTGCGAGAGGGCGGGCGTCGGCACATAGTCGTCGAACTCGTCGACCAGCACGCGTACCTGGTTGCCGACCAGCACCTCCAGCGCCGTCGTCATGGCCGGGGCGCTCAGGGCGTGCGTGTCGGCGCCGATGAACAGCGGCCCGGTGATGCCCTGCGCGGCCCGGTACTCCACGATCGCCTGCGTCGTGGCGGCGATGTGGTCGTCGTTGAACGACGTCTTCAGTGCGTTGCCGCGGTGGCCGCTGGTGCCGAAGGCCACCCGCTGCTCCGGGATCGCGGCATCCGGTTTCAGGTCGTAATAGGCACGCACCAGCGCCTGCACATCGATGAGGTCGGATGCCTGGGCCGGGGTTCCTGCGCGATCAGTCATGGTTCCAGTCTGGCACCGCACCGGGCCCCCGGCCATGCCTGCGCATTAGGCTGAGAGCCATGCCTGCAGAAGAAACCGAGCCCACAGTGGTCAGTTACAGCTACCTGGGCCCGGCAGGCACGTTTACCGAGGCGGCGCTCAAGCAGGTGCCGGATGCCGCTGGCAAGACCTGGCACGCGGTGAACAACGTGGGAGAGGCGCTCGCCGACGTCGTCTCCGGGCGCAGCACTGCCGCGATGATCGCCATGGAGAACTCGGTCGAAGGTGGCGTCTCCGCCACCCAGGACGCCCTGGCGAAAATGCCCGGCCTCCGCATCATCGGAGAGTACCTGGTGCCTGTGCGCTTCGAGCTGGTCGCCCGGCCCGGCACCGTGCTGGCCGACGTGCGCACCATCAACGCCCACCCGGTCGCCTACGCCCAGTGCGGCAGTTGGCTGAATGCCACGCTGCCCGGCCACGGTCACATCCCGGCCTCCAGCAACGTCGCCGCTGCCGCGACCCTGCTGCACGGCAGCCTCGCGGATGCCGCGATCGCACCGATCGGCATCACCGAGCACTACCCGCTCGAGGTGCTGGCCACCGACATCGGCGACAACAACAACGCGGTCACCCGCTTCGTTCTGGTCAGCCGCAGCCGCGTCATCCCGGCGCCGACCGGGGCAGACAAGACCAGCCTCATCGTCGAACTGCCAGACGACGTCTCCGGCTCGCTGCTCGGCATGCTCGAGCAGTTCTCGACCCGCGGCGTGAATCTCAGCCTGATCGAGTCGCGGCCGATCGGCGACGCGCTCGGTCGCTACCGCTTCATCATCGACGCCGACGGGCACATCAATGACGAGCGGATGGCCGACGCGCTGCTCGGCCTCCGTCGCTTCAGCCCGAACGTGCTCTTCCTCGGCTCCTACCCGCGCGCCGACAAGCAGACGATCGAGTTCACCTCTCGCTACGACGACGCCATCTTCGTCGAGGCGCGGCAGTGGCTGGATGGGCTGCTCGACCCGACGGCGTAGCCGTCGCCGGGCCGCGGGCGGCTAGGACTCCTTCGGCACCCGCATCAGCAGCGCGCCGGCATCCGTGCTGAAGCCGACCGCGGTGACGAAACCGAACTCATCGCCGTCGATCTCGAGCTCCTGCACGCCCTCCTCGATGCGCAGCTCGATGCCGGTGCCGCGCAGGTAGACCATCTCGCTGCGCTTGTCGCCGCCGGTCAGATCGAGGAGCTGCCGGCCCATCACTGTCTTGCGCAGCACGCGGTTCTCCCACGCCACCCGGCGCCAGATCATCAGCCAGCCCCAGGCGTTCTTCGGCTGCAGCACGGCGACGTCGAGCAGTCCGTCGTCTAGCACGGCATCCGGGATCAGCTCGATGTTGCCGGGCAGCACGCCCAGGTTGGCGACCAGCACGGTGGCGACGCGCACCCGGTGGGAGTGTCGGCCCTCCATGCGATAGTGCAGGTGGAAAGGCTTGGACATGGGCAGAATCCGCAGTCCCGCATTGACGTAGGCGAGCCAGCCCACCCGCTTCTTCAGCTCGGGGTCGGTGTTGGAGATCATGGCCGCGTCGATGCCGACACCGCTCATCACCAGCGAGACGTGCCGTTCGGTCTCGGAGCCCGGCCGGGTCACGTCCACCAGAAGGGCATCGATGCGGCGCTCGGCGCCGGCGAAGGCGATCTCCAACGCGAGGGCGACGTCGTTCACGGGGATCTCGAGGTTGCGGGCGAGCAGGTTGCCGGTGCCGGCCGGGACGATGCCCATGGCGGTTCCGGTTCCGCGCAGCCCCTCAGCCACCGAGCGCACGGTGCCGTCGCCGCCCGCGGCGATGACCAGCGGCACCCGCATTGCCACAGCCTTCTCCGCCATGCTGCGGCCCGGGTCGTCGACCTCGGTCTCGAGCCAGACGGATGGCCCCCAGCCGTGATCCTTCTCGGCCTGGCGCACCGCCTTCTTCAGCTCGTCCACACCGCTCTTGCTGGGGTTGTAGACGATCGCCGCACGCGGCTTTGCTGCGGGTACGGGGGCCGCGTCATCCGGGGCACTCTGGGTAGGCACCACTCAAAGCTACGGCATCGGGGCGCGCAAGCCCGGAGTGAACTGCGCGCCCGGCATGGGGCGGTCTCGGTGGGCGAGGCGATTGGTAGACTGACCCGGTGATTGATCCCGTACTGCTGCGCGAAAACCCCGATCTCATCAAGGCATCGCAAGAGGCCCGCGGAGACTCCGTCGAACTCGTCGATGAGGCGCTTGCCGCCGACGCCGAGCGTCGGGCCGCGATCGCGCTGTTCGAGCAGCTGCGCAGCGAGCAGAACGTGTTCAGTAAGAAGGTCGGCCGGGCCGCGCCCGACGAGAAGAAGGCGCTGCTCGCCGAGGTGCAGGAGCTCGCCGCCCGAGTCAAGGCCGCCAGCGCCGCCGCGAGCGAGGCAGAGGCGCGTTTCACCACAGCCATCCGCGCCATCGGCAACCCGATCATCGACGGCGTCCCCGCCGGCGGCGAGGCCAACTTCGTCACGCTGCGCACCCACGGTGACACCCCCACCTTCGACTTCGAGCCGCGCGACCACCTGGAGCTCGGCGAGATGCTCGGCGCCATCGACATGGGGCGCGGCGCCAAGGTCAGCGGTGCCCGCTTCTACTTCCTCAAGGGCATCGGCGCCCGCCTCGAGATCGCGCTGATGAACATGGCGCTGGACCGGGCGCTCGCCGCCGGTTTCACCCCGCTCATCACGCCGACTCTGGTGCGCCCCGAGATCATGGACGGCACCGGGTTCCTCGGCGAGCACTCCGACGAGATCTACTACCTGCCCGCCGACGACCTGTACCTCACCGGCACCAGCGAGGTCGCCCTCGCCGGCTACCACTCCGATGAGATCATCGACGTGCAGGCCGAGCCGCTGCGCTACGCCGGCTGGTCCACCTGCTACCGCCGCGAGGCCGGCTCCGGCGGCAAGGACACCCGCGGCATCATCCGCGTGCACCAGTTCAACAAGCTCGAGATGTTCGCCTACGTGCTGCCGGAGCACGCCGAGGCCGAGCACGACCGCCTCGTCGCCCTGCAGGAGGACATGCTGCAGTCGCTCGGCCTCAGCTACCGCGTCATCGACGTCGCCGCCGGCGATCTCGGCTCCAGCGCGGCCCGCAAGTTCGACATCGAGGCCTGGGTGCCCACCCAGGGCGCGTACCGCGAGCTGACCAGCACCAGCAACTGCACCACGTTCCAGGCGCGCCGCCTCGACATCCGCTACCGCACCGAGTCGGGCAAGACCACCCCGGTCGCCACCCTGAACGGCACGCTGGCCACCACGCGCTGGATCGTCGCGATGCTCGAGACGCACCAGCAGGCCGACGGCTCCGTCGTGGTGCCGGTGGCGCTGCGGCCCTACCTCGGCGGCCTCGAGAAGATCGAACCGATCGCAAAATGAGTCAGGCGCGCTGGCTCGTCGCTCTCGACGTCGACGGAACCGTCCTGCACGAGGACGGGACGCTGACGGATGCCGTGCGCGATGCCGTCGCGGTGACCCAGGCGGCCGGCCACGAGGTCACCCTCTCCACGGGCCGCAGTTGGGAGAGCACCTGGCAGGTGATCGAGCAGCTGGGCATCACGCCGGAGTACGTGGTGTGTGCCAACGGCGCGCTGCTCATGCAGCGCGATGCCGCCGAGCCGCACGGCTACCGCCGGGCGCACGTGGAGACCTTCGACCCGCGGCCCGTGCTCGACCGCATCCGGGACCACCTGCCCGAGGGCCGGTTCATGGTCGAGGATGCAGACGGCTTCCGCCTGTACACCGACGGCATGCTGGACTGGAACCTCGAGAAGGCGCGCAAGGTCGACTTTGAGGAGCTGAGCGGCGCCCCCGCGACGCGCGTCGTCGTGCTCTCGCCCGACCACGACCTCGAGGACTTCCTCACCGTCGTCGAGCGCATGGGCCTGCACCAGGTGACCTACTCTGTCGGCTGGACGGCCTGGCTCGACATCGCACCGGAGGGCGTGAACAAGGCAACCGCGCTGGAGCGGGCGCGGGACGCGCTCGGCATTCCGCGCTCCCAGGTGCTCGTTGCCGGAGACGGCCGCAACGACATCGACATGTTCGAGTGGGCCACGGCCGAGGGCCGCGCCGTCGCGATGGGTCAGGCGCCGGACGAGGTGCAGGATGCCGCCAGCGAGGTGACCGGCAGCGTCGAGGACGACGGCCTCGCCACCGCGCTGCGGGCATTCGCCGCCGGCGCCTGAGCGCCACTTTCCCCGCTGTGCCGCGCCCAGGCTGCGAATCGGCAGGGTGCTCAGGGCGGCGGAAGCGTTATCCAGCCCGCTCGCAGAAACGGCTGTCATTCTAGAAATCCTGCTTTCGGATAGAATCGGGCGTTGCTCGTTTCTTTCCACGGTCGTTCTCGAACGATCGCGAGGGGCGACGACCAGGAGGGCTGTCCGAGCGGCCGATGGAGCCAGTCTTGAAAACTGGTGATGTGAAAGCATTCGTGGGTTCGAATCCCACGCCCTCCGCACTGCGTGCTTCGGGCACTTTATGAAGGGAAATTAGTGAGCGAAGAGTTGCGCCCCCGCAGCCGTCGGGCGATGAGAACGCCGACGATTGCCCGGCACGGTCGACTGAAGAAGTCGAATCCCTTCGCCACCATCACCCGGTTCCTCGCCGCGACACTCGCCGTGCTCATGGTCAGCGGCGCGTCCGTTGCGGCCATCGCCGCATACGACCTCGCATCCAGCATCAAGCCCAGCATCACGCTGGCCGGCGACGCTGACGGCAAGGGCGCCAAGATCCCGCAGATCGGTGCCTGGGAGGGCGGCGTCAATGTGCTGCTCGTCGGCAGCGACAGCCGCAAGGGCCAAGACCCCATTTTCGGCGGCGAAGACGAGACCGGCGACCTCAACGATGTGACGATGCTGCTGCACATCTCGGCCGACCACTCCAACGCCACCGTCGTGAGCTTCCCGCGCGACACGTTCGTGCCGATCCCGTCGTGCCCGGACCCCAGCGACCCCGAGTCGCCCTTCGCGTCGATGTCGTCGCAGAAGATCAACACGACCCTCACCTACGGCGGGCTGCCGTGCACGGTGCTCACCGTCGAAGAGCTCACCGGCCTGGACATCCCCTACGCCGCAGAGGTGCAGTTCAGCGGCGTGATCGCCATGTCGACCGCCGTCGGCGGCGTGCCCGTCTGTGTCGGTGCGCGCATCGAGGACGAGTACACCGGACTGTTCCTCGACCCGGGCGAGCACATGCTCGAGGGCTGGAACGCACTGCAGTTCCTGCGCACCCGCCACGGTGTCGGCGACGGCAGCGACCTCACCCGCATCAGCAACCAGCAGGTGTTCCTCTCCTCGCTGATGCGCACGGTGAAGAGCGCAGACACGCTCACCAACCCGGCCAAGCTCTACTCGCTGGCCAAGGCCGCGCTCACCAACATCACGCTGTCCGACAACCTGCAGAACGTCGACAACATGGTGGCGATGGCGATGGCCCTCAAGGACATCCCGCTCGACCAGATCAAGTTCGTGCAGTACCCGACGGGTGCTGTCGAAGGCGGCGTGGCACCGGACTACGAGGCTGCCGACGCGCTGTTCGCCGCTCTCGCGGCCGACCAGCCGATCGAGCTCGGTGGCGACACCGGCGGATCGCTGATCGACCCCAACGCTCCTGTGGAGGCGGCTCCGGCCGACCCGAACGCCGCTGTCGACCCGAACGCCCCCGTCGCCCCTGAGAGCTCGGGCCCCGTGGTCCTGGACGGCGTCAAGGGCCAGAGCGCCGGCCAGTACACCTGCTCCGACGGCCGCACGCTCGAGGACCAGTAGCCCCAGATCCCGCGGTGGTCAAAACTGTCCTCAAAAAACGGTTATGATTGTCGTCGTGTGTTCGCCTCGGCAGGCACACAGAGGAACCGTCGCATAGTTCGGCCTAGTGCACCACCCTGCTAAGGTGGAGTACCCTTTACAGGGTACCGTGGGTTCAAATCCCACCGGTTCCGCACTTCACAAAAACCCCCGCCTCTGCGGGGGTTTTTGCGTTTCCGGATGCCGCGCCCGACTCGAAACGGCGCGTGCGCGTGAATCGCCCAGACACCCGATTGAGAATGCTCTCAGGCGCCGGGCCATTACCCCGCCGAACGGTCAGGCTGGGCGACTTACGTTGGTGAGATGAGTTCTGTCTCCCCGGCACCCGCGCGCCACACGATCGAATCTGTGCCAGCGCAGGCCCGCCTCGCCGTGCTGCCGCAGCCGCGCCTCTGGGCGCTCTGGGCGACACTCCTGGCCGTGCTGGTGCTCGTGCTCGGCGCTGTCGTCACCCAGCTCCGCCAGGTCGCACCGGCCGAGCTCACCGTCGATCAGGAGCTCAGCCGCGATCACAACGGCGTCCTGACAGCCCTGGCGCTGGCCGTGGACGCCGCTCTCTCTCCGGTCGGCAACCTGGTCATCCTGGGCGTGCTCTTCCTGTACCTGGTTCTCGTGCGCCGTGCCCCGGTGAATGCGATTGTCGTGACCGCGGTTGCCGGCATCGGCTGGCTGTCCAGTGAGGCGTTCAAACTCGCCATCGCCCGGCCGCGGCTGGACTCGACGCTGCTCGCCGACCCGCTGGTCAGCGAGCAGGGCCACGACAGCTTCCCGAGTGGGCACACGAGCTTCGCCGTCTCGCTGGCGATCGCGCTCTACCTCCTGGCCCGCAACACCCGCTGGGCGAAACTGGCGGCGGTGGGAGGCTCCATCTTCGCCCTGGCCGTTGGCGCCTCCAGGGTCTACCTCGGCGCGCATTACCCGAGCGACGTGCTGGGCGCCTTCCTCGGTCCGCTGGCCGCGATCCTCTTCTTCATCGGGATCTGGAACCTGGTTGGGATGCGCGTGCTCGACCGGCTCCCGTTCCTGACCCGGTTCGGGCCGGTGCCGGGCTGAGTGTAGCCCGCGATTAAGTTGCATTCCCTAGTAATTGCTTTGCAGCCCGAGTAATCTCCGGAGCAAACGCATCGACGCGATGTGCCCTGCAGCACGGGAAGGGATGGCCTCGCAATGACCCACAAACCTCGCCACACCAGCGGAGGGCATCGCGCCCCTCGGAACCGCGACAGCATTCTTGCCCCGACGCCGCGCTGACGCCGATGGACGCGCTCACCGCAGAAGACCGGGCCGCGCTCGTTGAGGCCGTGCGCGAGTTCGCCGCCGCACGGCTCGCGCCGAACGCCTCGACCTGGGACGCCGAGAAAACGTTCCCCGTCGACACACTCCGCGAGGCCGGCGAGCTCGGCCTCGGCGGCATCTACGTCGGCGAGGAGTCGGGCGGGTCGGAGCTCTCGCGTCTGGACGCCGTCGCGATCTTCGAGGAACTCGCCCAGGGCGACACCACCATCGCCGCCTACATCTCGATCCACAACATGGTCGCCTGGATGATCGACGCGTTTGGCGACGAGCAGCAGCGCCTGCAGTGGCTGCCGAAACTGGTGACGATGGAGCACCTGGGCAGCTACTGCCTGACCGAGCCCGGCGCGGGGTCGGATGCCGCGGCCATCACGACATCGGCAGCGCGCGACGGCGACGAGTACGTGCTCAACGGCACGAAGCAGTTCATCTCGGGCGCCGGCTCCTCGGCCGTGTACCTCGTGCTGGCGCGCACCGGCGGGCCGGGGCCCCGCGGCATCAGCGCGATTCTGGTGCCGGCCGGCACCCCGGGCCTGAGCTTCGGCCCCAACGAGAAGAAGATGGGCTGGAACGCGCAGCCGACCCGCCAGGTCATCTTCGACGACGTCCGCGTGCCCGTGGCGAACCGGCTGAGCGCCGAGGGCGACGGCTTCGGAATCGCGATGAAGGGTCTGAACGGCGGGCGCGTCAACATGGGCGCGTGCTCGCTCGGCGGCGCCCAGTGGGCCCTGGACAAGGCGGCGCGCTACGTGCAGGAGCGGGAGGCGTTCGGCGCCCCGCTGGCCGCCAACCAGTCGATCCTGTTCACCCTCGCCGACATGGAGACCGATCTGCAGGCCGCGCGTGCACTGCTGCAACGGGCCGCGGGCAAGATGGATGACGCCGCACCGGACGCGGCGGCGGCCTGCGCCCTGGCCAAGCGGTTCGCCACGGATGCCGGCTTCCGCGTCGCCAACCAGGCGCTGCAGCTGCACGGCGGCTACGGCTACCTGCACGAGTACGGCATCGAGCGAGTCGTGCGCGATCTGCGGGTGCACCAGATCCTCGAGGGCACGAACGAGATCATGCAGCTCATCGTCGGGCGCGAGCTGCTGGCGGATGCCCGAACCGACCAGCAGAGAGCGAAGGCACCCCTATGAGCACCATTGCGTTTCTGGGCCTCGGCCACATGGGCGGCCCGATGGCCGCCAACCTCGTGAAGGCGGGGCAGCGCGTCGTCGGCTTCGACCCGGTGCCCGCGGCCGCCACCGAGGCGAGTGCCGCCGGCATACAGATCGCGGCCGACGCGGTCAGCGCTGTCGCCGATGCGGAGATCGTGATCACCATGTTGCAGACCGGGGCGCAGGTCATCGCCGCGTACGCGGGAGCAGGCGGCGCCCCGGGCCTGCTCGCAGCGGCCCGGCCGGGCACGCTGTTCCTGGACTGCTCGACGATCGCGGTCGATGAGGCCCGGCAGGCCCACGACCTGGCCATCGCCGCCGGTCATCGCGCGGCCGACGCGCCCGTCTCCGGCGGCGTCGTCGGCGCCGAGAACGGCACGCTGGCCTTCATGGTGGGCGCCAGCGACGGCGACTTCGAATCGGCGCGGCCGCTGCTGGAGATCATGGGCCGCCGCGTCGTGCACTGCGGCGAGCCCGGCCTCGGGCAGGCCGCGAAGGTCTGCAACAACATGATCCTCGGCATCACCGAGATCGCTGTCGCCGAGGCGTTCGTGCTGGGGGAACGGCTCGGCCTCAGCCACCAGGCACTCTACGACGTGGCGTCCAACGCGTCGGGGCAGTGCTGGGCGCTGACCACCAATTGCCCGGTGCCCGGCCCGGTGCCAACGAGCCCGGCAAACCACGACTACCGGCCCGGCTTCGCCGGTGCGCTGATGGCGAAAGACCTCGGTCTCGCCGAGCAGGCCATCGCCCTCACCGGCGTCGACGCGCAGTTGGGCCTGCACGCACGCGAGATCTACCGGCAGTTCGCCGAGGGCGACGGGGCCGGGCAAGACTTCTCCGGCATCATCAACACCATCCGCCAGCAGAGCACGGACGCGCAGTCGTGAGGGGAGCCACCGTGACCGAGTACGAGACCATCCTTGTCGAGACGCGGGGACGCGTGGGCTGGATCACGCTGAACCGGCCCGAGGCGCTGAACGCGCTCAACGCGACTCTGGTGCGGGAGGTCGTCGGTGCCAGCACGACCTTCGACCGAGACCCCGGCATCGGTGCGATCGTCATCACCGGATCGGCGAAGGCGTTTGCCGCCGGGGCCGACATCAAGGAGATGGCGGAGCAGGGGTACATCGACATGTACCTGAACGACCCGTTCCGCGGCTGGGCCGAGTTCGAACGGGTGCGGACGCCGCTGATCGCCGCGGTGGCTGGCTTCGCGCTGGGCGGCGGGTGCGAGCTCGCGATGATGTGCGACATCATCCTCGCCGCCGACACCGCGAAGTTCGGCCAGCCCGAGATCAACCTCGGCGTCATCCCCGGCATCGGCGGAACGCAGCGCCTGCCGCGCGCCATCGGCAAGTACAAGGCCGCCGAGCTGGTGCTGACCGGCCGGCTGATGGGCGCTGAGGAGGCCGAGCGCGCCGGGCTCATCTCGCGGATCGTGCCGGCTGCCGAGCTGCTCGACGAGGCGGCGCTGGTCGCCGAGACCATCGCGTCGAAGTCCCTGCCCGTCGTGTACGCGGCGAAGGACGCGCTGCAGGCGGCCCAGGAAACGGGCCTGGCCGAGGGCATCCGCTTCGAGAAGCAGGCGTTCGCGGCCACGTTCGCGCTCGACGACCAGAGCGAGGGGATGGCAGCGTTCCGTGACAAGCGCACCGCACACTTCTCGCACCGATGACCGGGCCCGCATGGCTCGGGGCGGGCCGGCTCAGCCCTGGTCTGCTCAGAGCGGGTCTGGCTGCGGGGCCGGGTCGTCGAAATCGCCGGCGTTGCGCCGGAAGCGGGCCAGGATGCTGACCAGCTGGGTGGTGTCATCCGATGAGAGGCCGGGGGAGGAGAACACCTCGTCGTTCAGGACGAGCGCGGCAGCCGCCGCACGCTCCCGGCCGAGCGGCGTGAGCACCACGAGGGTCGCGCGGCCGTCGTGCGGGTGCGGCTCGCGGCGCACCAGTTCGTCGCTCTCGAGCCGGTTGACGGTGCTCGTCACGCTGGTCGGGTGCACCTGCAGCCGCGCACTCGCGCTCGCCATCGGCATCTTGCCGTCGCGGGTGAAGCTCAGCAGCGTGAGCAGCTCGTATCGCGCGAACGACAGGTTGAACGGTTTCAACGCCGCCTCGACGCGCGCGAGCATGAGCTGCTGGGCGCGCATGACCGACGTGACGGCGGCCATGCCGGGGGCGACATCGCCCCAGCCGTGCGCCGTCCACTGCCGTTTCGCCTCGGCGATCGGGTCTACCGCGAGTCGCTTGGATGCCGCCATGGTGTGTACCTCCAGCGCCCACGCTATCGAAGAGCGGTGCGCACAGACGCGAGGTAGCGTGCCGACACAGAGTTCACGAAGGAGCGAACGATGAGAATCCTGGTGCTGGTGAAAGAAGTGCCCGACACCTACGGCGACCGAAAACTGAGCGTGGAGTCCGGGCTCGCCGACCGTGCCGGTGAGATGGTGCTGGACGAGATCGGCGAGCGTGCGCTCGAGGTGGCGCTGAAACACGCGGATGCGCACGCCGACACCGAGATCACGGTGCTGTCGATGGGGCCGGGCACGGTGCCCACCACCTTGCGCAAGGCGCTCGCAATGGGCGCGACGCGGGCGGTGCACGTGCTCGACGACGCGCTGCTGGGGGCAGACCTGGGCGCGACCGCCGAGGTGCTCGCCGCCGCGATTCGCCGGGTCGGGTTCGACCTCGTCATCACCGGCAACCTCTCGACCGACGGCTCAGGTGGGGTGCTGCCCTCGATGCTCGCCGAGATGCTGGGCGTGCCTGCCGCGACCAACCTCAGCACCGTCGAGATCGGTGACGGCCGGGTGAGCGGGCAGCGCTCGCTCGAGCAGGGCTCGTACGAGGTGTCCGCCCCGCTGCCGGCGATCGTGTCGATCACCGAGCGCCTGCCCGATGCGCGCTTCCCCAGCTTCAAGGGCATCCTGGCCGCCAAGAAGAAGCCATTCGAGACGGTGACGCTCGCCGATCTCGGTGTTGCCGTCGACGACGAGTCCGTTCCGCGGTCGATCGTGATCTCGGTGGCGGAACGGCCGGCGCGCGTCGCCGGTGTGAAGATCGTCGATGAGGGGGATGCCGGCGAGCAGCTCGCCCAGTTCCTCATCGCGCAGAGACTGGCATAGGAGCACCGACATGACGAACTATCCGCACGACGCCGTACTCGTCCTCGTCGAGGTCTCGCCATCCGGCCGGGTGCAGAAGAGCGCCGCCGGCCTGCTCGGCGCGGCCGCCGGTGTCGGCACCCCCGTCGCTCTCGTCGTGGCCGCTCCCGGTCACGGGCAGGCGGCCGCCGAGCAGGCCGCCGCATACGGTGCTGCCTCGGTGTTGGTGACCGAGACGCCGAGCTTCACCACCACGCTGACCACTCCGGCCGTCGACGCGCTGGTCGCGGCAGCCGACCTGGTGCAGCCAGAGCTCGTGCTGATCTCGAACTCGATCGAGGGGCGTGATGTGGCCGGCCGCTACGCAGCCCGCACCCGCTCGGCCCTGGCGATCGATGCCGTGGGGGTCTCGCGCGACGAGGAGGGCGTCGTGGCGTCCCACTCGGTTTACGGCGGGGCCTACCTCGTCGACTCGGCCGCCAGCGCAGGCACGCTCGTGGTGACCGTGCGCCAGGGTGCGATCGATGCGCGCGCGGATGCCGCAGCGCTGAACGCGCAGACACTGGATGTCTCACCGGGCACCGCCCCGGCTGCAACGATCACCTCGATCGACGAGGACGTCGCCCCGTCGGGCCGCCCCGAGCTGCGCGGCGCGGCGAAGGTCGTGTCGGGCGGCCGCGGCCTCGGCTCCGGCGAGCGGTTCGCACTCGTCACCGAGCTGGCCGACGTGCTCGGTGCTGCGGTCGGGGCCTCGCGTGCCGCCGTCGACGCCGGCTTTGTGCCGCAGAGCTACCAGGTCGGCCAGACCGGTGTCTCGGTGTCGCCGGCGCTCTACATTGCGCTCGGCATCTCGGGTGCGATCCAGCACCGGGCCGGAATGCAGACGGCGAAGACGATCGTCGCGATCAACAAAGACGCGGATGCGCCCATCTTCGGCATCGCCGACTTCGGTGTCGTCGGCGACGTCTTCACGGTCGTGCCCCAGCTGGTCGCCGCCCTCAACGCGCGGAAGGCCTGAGCAGGGTGGCGGGGGAGCACCCGACCGGGCAGCCGTCAACGCGCGCGCCGCGCCGGGGGCTACCGCGGCCCGGGGGCGAACCCGCCGAGTCTGCCGCCCCGGTCGCGGCCGGCCCGGCCGCCGCAATTCCTGCGGAGGCCCCTGCGGCGCCCGCGGCATCCGCCCAACCCTCACCCCCCGCACCCCGGCGCACCGGGCGGTTCACTGGGCGGCAGTGGCTCCGAGCGCTCGCCGGGGCCGTCGGCCTGGTGCTGCTCGCCGCCGTGGTCGTGCTCGTCACTCGCTGGTTCGTCTCGTTCGAGGCCGTGCGCGACTTTCTCGTGACCTACCCGGGTGAGACGCCCCTGCCGGAGGGCGCGCCCGTCGGCCTGCCGGCGTGGCTGGCCTGGCAGCACTTCTTCAACATGTTCCTCATCGTGTTGATCATCCGCTCCGGCTGGCAGGTGCGCACGCAGACCCGGCGGCCGGCGATGTGGGTGCGCAACAACACCGCCCCGTTCAAGACGAAGGGCGCGCCCAAGCGGATCACCCTGACGCTGTGGTCGCACTTCGCGTTCGACGCGCTCTGGCTGCTGAACGGCATCATCTTCGTGGTGCTGCTGTTCGCGACCGGGCAGTGGATGCGCGTGGTGCCGACGAGCTGGGACGTGTTCCCGAACGCGGCCTCGGCCGCGCTGCAGTACCTCTCGCTGGACTGGCCCACCGAGAACGGCTGGGTCAACTACAACAGCCTGCAGCTGCTGGCCTACTTCACCACGATCTTCATCGCGGCGCCGCTCGCCGCGCTCACCGGCATCCGCATGTCGGGAGCCTGGCCGGCGAAGGCGACCCGGCTGAACACGCTGTACCCCGTCGAGCTGGCCCGGGCCATCCACTTCCCGGTGATGCTGTACTTCGTGCTGTTCATCTTCGTGCACGTGGTGCTGGTGCTCTCGACCGGGGCTCTGCGCAACCTCAACCACATGTACGGGGGCCAGGATGCCGTCAACTGGACTGGCTTCTGGATCTTCGCCGCCTCACTGATCGTCGTGGTCGGCGGGGTGCTCGCCGCTCGCCCGCTCGTGCTCGCCCCGATTGCCGGGCTCATGGGCAAGGTCGGGCGGTAGCCTCTCAACACCCGGTACCAGGCACCCGGTACCTGGCACCCCGGCACACCGCATCCGCACCGAGCAAGGAGACCACCCATGTCACGCGACAGCATCGTCATCGTCAACGGCGCCCGCACCCCCGTCGGTCGCTACCAGGGCTCGCTGGCCTCGGTGCCTGCTCACCTGCTCGGTGCGGCCGCCGCCCGGGCCGCACTCGAGCGCAGCGGGGTCGCCCCCGAGCAGATCGATGAGGTCGTGATGGGCTGCATCGGCCAGGTCGGGCCGGACGCCTACAACGCGCGCCTCGTCGCGCTCGCGGCGGGGCTGCCGACCAAGACGCCCGCGTTCACGGTGAACCGACTCTGCGGCAGCGGGCTGCAGGCCATCTGGTCGGGCGCCCAGCAGATCGCCTGGGGCTCGGCCGACATGGTGCTCGCCGGCGGCGACGAGTCGATGTCGCGGATGCCGTTCCTCGACTTCGAGTCCCGCGGCAACGCGCGGCTCGGCAACCGCACACTGGTCGACGGCACGATCGGCATGCTGACCGACCCGTTCAGCAACAAGCACATGGGCGTGACGGCCGAGCGGGTGGCTGAACGCTATAACGTCTCCCGTCAGGAGCAGGACGAGTTCGCCCTCGAGAGCCAGCGCCGCGCCGGCACCGCCGCGGCGCAGGCCGCCTTCGCCGAAGAGATCACTGCCGTGCAGACCATCGGCCGCAACCCGGTCACGGTCGACACCGACGAGCACCCGCGCCCGGGCACCACGATCGAGGACCTCGCCGCGCTGCGCCCCGCCTTCGAGGCCGGCGGCAGCGCGACAGCCGGCAACTCCTCCGGCGTGAACGACGGCGCCGCGGCCGTGGTGCTCGCCACGGCGACGACGGCACTGGAACAGGGGCTGGGCGCCCTCGCGACGATCGAGCACGTCGCGACCGCCGCCCTCGAGCCCGAGATCATGGGCTACGCCCCGGTGCTCGCGCTGCAGAAGCTGTTCGAGCGCTCGGGCCTGACGCCGGCCGACATCGACGTCGTGGAGCTCAACGAGGCGTTCGCCTCCCAGGCCGTCGCCGTCATCCGCGATGCCGGCCTCGACCCGGCAAAGACGAACCCCTACGGTGGGGCGATCGCGCTGGGCCACCCGGTCGGTGCAACCGGCGCGATCCTCACGCTGCGCGCCGCGATGGACCTGCAGCGCCGCGACCTGGAGTACGCGGTCGTCACGATGTGCATCGGCGGCGGCCAGGCGTTGGCGGCGCTGCTGCGCCGCGTCTGAGGTCTCCCGCCTGCGGCGCTAGCATGTGGCCATGGATCGGTCGGGGATGGCGGCGTACGTGCGGGGTATCGGCAGCGGAGTCGTCAGCTCGCTGGGGCCGGGCGGTGCCCCGCAGGCCGCCTACCTCGACATCGCGGCGACGGATGACGGCGAGCTGGTCTTCAACGCGCGGGTGGATTCCCGCAAGATCGCGAACATCGCGCGCGACGGCCGGGTCGCGGTCGTGATCGGTGGCGCCGACGGCACGACGCTGCAGTGTGAGGGCAGCGCCGCGCTCGCCGCGGGGGAGGACTTGGCGCGCTGCGCCGCCGCCTACGAAGCGGCGTTCCCCGGGTTCGTGGCCTCCCGCCCCGGCGATGGCGTCATGCTGGTGCGCGTCGCCCTCGATTGGGCGCGCTACCGCGACTACCGCGACCGCGAGCCGGTCTCTGTCGACGTGGATCTCGGCCAGCTGCGATAGCGCCGCGATCCTGACGGACGCCCGCGCGCTCAGCGCGCGGGCGTCCTGCGCTCAGCGCGCGGGAGCGGCTACGGCCGCAGCAGCACCTTGCCCACGCGGCCCGGCTCACCGCTCGCGGCAACGGCCTCACGGATCTGGCCGAACCCAAAGGTCGCCGCGACGGGCAGCGTCAACGTGCCGTCGAGCACGCGACCGATCAGCTCCTGGAACAGCTGGCCCTTCAGCTCGGCGGGCATCTCGCGGCTGACGACGCTGCCCCAGAAACCCTTGACGGTGGCCTGCTTGAAGATGATGTCGCCAGAGGCAAGCTCCAGTTTCGGCGATGCCATTGCGCCGAAGACCACGAGGGTGCCATTAGTGGCCAGCGTGGAGAGCACGTCGCCGGCGGCGCGGCCACCGACGGAGTCGATTCCGACGCGGATGTCGGCGCCGCCGGTGAGGGTGGTGAGCTCATCGCGCCAGCCTTCGGAGTCGGTGGAGATCACCCGCTCGATTCCCTGGGCGCGGAGTTCGGCGACACCCTCGGCACGGCGCACGAGGCCAACCACGTTGATTCCCCGTGCCGCACCGAGCTGGGCGACCATCCGGCCCACCGCGCCGTTCGCGGCATTCTGAATCAGCCAATCGCCCGGCTGCAGGTCGAGGGAGTGCAGGAGGCTGATTGCGCTGAACGGCATCGAGACGAGTTGCGCAGCAGCCTCGTCCGAGAGGGCTTCAGGAACCGGGATGAGCGCCGCTGCGGGGGCCAGGAAGTACTCGGCCCACACGCCGAACGTTCCGCCGGTGGTGACACGCTGGCCGAGGGTGAGGTGCTCGACGCCCTCGCCGAGTGCGTCGACGATGCCGACGGCCTCGGTGCCCGATTGCGCCGGAAGCTCCGGCTTGAATCCGTACGTGCCGCGCACGGTCCACAGGTCGTGGTTGTGAATGGAAGAGAGGAGCGTACGCACGCGCACCTGGCCGGGGCCGGGCTGGGGGAGCGGGCGTTCCTCTACGCTCAGCACGGCGGCGGGGTCGCCGAACTCGGGGTGGATGAGTGCGTTCATGGTGGAGTTGGTCATCTGGTTAGTCCTCCGAGACTGTGATGGTGACGTCGATGTTGCCGCGGGTGGCGTTGGAATACGGGCAGACCTGGTGGGCGGCATCCACCAGCGACTGTGCCTGGGCTGGCTCGATGCCGGGCAGGACGACCTCAAGCAGGACACCGAGCTGGAACCCGCCGGTGTCGGTGGGCCCGATGTGCACCCGGCTGCCGACGGCCGAGTCGCTGAGTGTCACCTTCTGGCTGCGGGCAACGACCTGCAGGGCCGAGTGGAAGCAGGCGGCGTACCCGGCTGCGAAGAGTTGTTCGGGGTTGGTGCCAGCCCCGGAGCCGCCCATCTCCTTCGGGATGGCGAGGTCGAGTTCGAACGACTTGTCGCTCGTCGCCACCTTGCCGTTCCGGCCAGCGCCCGTTGAGAGGGCTTCTGCGGTGTAGAGAATGTTCATGTGTCGCTTTCTCGTCTGGATCAGATGTGTGTGGCGGGGCGCGCGCTCACCGCGCGCATCGTCGCGGTGAGGTGTTGCAGGGTCTCGATGAGATCGGCGGCGGAGCGCTCGTCTGGCAGCCCGGTGCCCGAGGCGATCCGGGCGGGGATGTGCGCGAGCTCGGAACGCAGCTCCAAGCCGCGGGTGCCGACCGTCACGCTCACCACGCGCTCGTCGGCGGTGTGCCGTTCGCGTCGCACGAGTCCGCCCTCCTCCATCCGGCGTAGCAGCGGCGAGAGCGTGCCCGAATCCAGCTGCAGGTGCTCGCCCAGCGAGGACACCGTCTGGTCGCCCTCCAGCCAGAGGGTCACGAGCACGAGGTACTGCGGGTAGGTGAGCCCCCACGGTTCGAGCAGATGGCGGTAGGCCTGCGTTGTCGCACGGGTAGCGGCATAGAGGGAGAAGCACACCATTTCATCGGTCACGGGCATGAATCTATGATTGCACGCAATTGAATTGTGCACAACTTAACGGGCGGATGCCGAAGGCTGCGCCGCGGCGGCTGAGCGCGGCACAAGCGCCGGCGGCGTCACATGGCCGTCATCTGCGGGCAATCCGCTCGAATTCCACGGGCGTACCCTCGAAAGTGTGAACGCACGACGACTCCCCACAATGTCCGACGACGGTATGAACTTCCACACCCGCAAATGGGTGCGCCCCGAGGATCTGAACGCCAACGGCACCCTGTTCGGCGGCAGTCTGCTGCGCTGGATCGACGAGGAAGCGGCGATCTACGCCATCATCCAGCTCGGCAACTTCCGCGTTGTGACCAAGTTCATCTCCGAGATCGAGTTCCAGGCCTCTGCACTGCAGGGTGACCTCATCGAGATGGGGTTGATCGCGACACAGTTCGGCCGCACGTCCATCACCATGCGCGCCGTCGTGCGCAACATGATCACGCGCCGGGTCATCCTCTCCATCGAGAAGCTCGTGTTCGTGAGCCTCGACGACAACGGCCACCCGAAGCCCCACGGCTTCACCCAGATCACGTACAACCGCGACCGCATGCCCACCGAGCACCCGGCCACCGGCGCCATCCGACTCCCGGAACGCTGAGCGGCCGGTCAGTCCTCGATGAGCCGCTTGCCGAGGCTGACGGTGTCATCATTCCGGTAGCCGAGGTGCTCGTAGAAGTCGACGACCCCGGAGTTGGTCGAGCGCACCTGCAGGTTCACCTTGGGGCAGCCGAGCGCGAGCAGCGCCGCCTCCACATGGGCCACGAGCGCCCGCCCGACGCCGAGCCCGCGTGCATCATCGGCTGCCGCCAGGTAGTTCATCCAGCCGCGGTGCCCGTCGTAGCCCGCCATGACCGAGCCGATGACCCGCTCGTCCTCGTCCACGGCGACCACGAAGAGCTCAGGCTGCACGGCGAGCTTGCGGGCGATGTCCTTGTGCGGGTCGTTCCATGGCCGAGTGAGCCCGGCATCCTGCCAGAGCGCGATGACGGCCTCGGTGTCCTCGGGGCGGAAGGGTCTGATCTGCATCACAACAGTCTGGAGCACCGGCCCGGGTGGCGCAGCGACGACGGGCGCAGAGGCGTCAGGAGCGCGGAGCCTGGTCAACGAGCGCCAGGCGGTACGACTGCATCGGGTCGCCACCGAGCGGATGCGGGATCTCCCCGCCGAACGGCTCGAAGCCGGCACGCGTGTACACCTCGATCGCCCGGACGTTGGTCGTGCGCACCTCGAGGGTGAGTGAGCGGAAGCCACTGCGTGTTGCATGTTCCACAGCGTCGGCGAGGAGCGCCCTGCCTACGCCACTGCCGGCACCGCCGGGGTGAACGGCGAGGAAGTGCAGCAGCGCCTCGTTCGGATCGGCGCAGCCGGACTCGACCAGGGCGAAGCCGTTCCGCGGGGCGTCGGCGACCGCGAATCGGATGATCGGGTTCTGGAACGACGTGCGCACCCGTTCGGCCATCGCCTCGGCATCCACGGTGCCGTCGCGCGCCTCGAGGGCGCGCACCCAGATCTCGGCGCAGCGTTCGACGTCATCGGGCACCACTCCCGCGCGAATGCGGATCGCGCCGGGAGCGTGGCCGAGGCTCATCGCCGCCCCACGGCTGGCACACGACGACACACGATCAACCCAGGCATCCTCGTAGAGTAGGGGACTCTCGGCTGCGTGGGGAAGCTGGGCTCGGCTCCCCGCGAGGTGGCCCCGCGTGCCGCTAGGCTCTGGGCCATGCCTGGCTCCGTGCGCCTCATCCGCTCTGACACCCTCTCCGACGTTGCGCAGTACGCGTATGCGGCGACAGCCCCCAAGGAAGCGCGCCTGATCTTCCTCGCCGGTGCGTGCCCGCTTGCCGCCGACGGCACCACAGCCGCCGTGGGCGACTACGCCGGGCAGGCCGCCGTCTGCATCGAGACGATGACGAGCGCACTGGCGGCCGCGGGGGCGACGATCGAGGATGTCATCAGCACCCGTGTCCTCGTTGCGTCCTCCCGGCAGGCCGACCTCGTGGCGGCGTGGAACGTTGTCAGAGAGGCCTTCGGCGCGCACGACGTGCCCAGCACGCTGATGGGGGTGACGGTGCTGGGCTACGACAATCAGCTCGTCGAGATCGAGGCCGTCGCCGCCGTCGTGGACTGACCGGGCGGTGGACGCCGAGTGGCTTTGCCATCGGGCCGCTCTGTCGCGCCGACCCAAACACCCTTTTCGTTCTGTGTGTCGCTCTCCCGCGAGCGATCAGGCCAATACGATCGCGTGCATCGCAAGATCCCAAACGAGAAAGTGCAAACGTGATGTCTGAATCGCCCACTGCGACGCTTCGTGTCCGCCCCCGCGTCTGGATCGGCCTGGCAATCTGGCTGGCCTACACCGCACTCGTGTTCATCGTGGGAACGCTCTCCGGCGTCCCCTACACGCAGTTCGGCCGCGACGGCGAAAGCCTGTTCCTCGGCGCCGGGCTCTCGCTCATCGTCGGCGCGATCTTCCTCGCCATCACGACGAGCCTCCTGGGGTGGTGGCGTCCTGCGCTCTTCGACCGCAAGCACAGTGCGCGCTGGCCCCTCTTCGTGCCCGCGCTCATGGTCGTCGCGTTGCTCATCAACCTCGCCAGCACCGACTGGGGCTCCTACGATGGCGCGTTCTTCGCGGCTTCCCTCGTGTTGCTGCTCGTGGGATTCACCGAAGAGCTGGCAACCCGGGGTCTCCTCCTCACGAGCCTCCGTAGCCGATTCGGGGAACTGTGGGTCTGGTTCATCAGCACGGCGGCCTTCGCCCTGATGCACCTCGTGAACGCGCTCATGGGGCAGGATCTCGGCACGACCCTCGCTCAGGTGGGGATGGCGTTCCTCGGCGGCACGGTGTTCTACATCCTGCGGCGCACGACCGGGACGCTGATCTGGGCCATGGTGCTCCACGGCTTCTGGGACTTCTCGACATTTGCGGTCGGCCACGGCACTCCTGGACCGCTCGCGGCTCTGGGCGGCACCGTCTACCTCATCGCGGGTATCGCCGGACTCGCGGTTGTCGCGTTCGTCATCCGAGGCTCACACGAGCGAATCGGCACCGATTCGTACGCCCTCACCAAGTGATCTGAGAGCCGGAACCCGCTCGATTCACTCCACTCACCAGAGAATGCTCCAAGACCGAAATCTTGGAGCATTCTCTGCTGACTCGATCAGGGCTACGCCAGGTTCGGCTCCCAGCCGATCGCGGGTGCGATGTGGTCGGCGATCGTCTGCAGCAGGCGGGCGTTGTAGTCGACGCCGAGCTGATTGGGGATGGTGAGCAGCACGGTGTCGGCGGCCTGCACGGCGGCGTCGGCGGCCAGCTCGGCCGCGATCTTGTCGGGCTCGCCGGTGTAGCTCTTGCCGAAACGGGCGATGCCGCCGTCGATGTAGCCGACCTGGTCTTCGCTGTCACGGCCGCCGCCGAAGTAGCGGCGGTCCTCGTCGGTGATGACGGGGATGACGCTGCGGCTGATCGAGACGCGGGGCGTGCGCTCCCAGCCCTGCTCGGCCCAAGCCGCGCGGAACAGAGCGATCTGCTCGGCCTGCAGCTGGTCGAACGGCACACCCGTGTCTTCGGTGAGCAGCGTGGAGCTCATCAGGTTCATGCCCTGCTCGGCCGCCCACTGGCCGGTGGCCCGGCTGCCGGCACCCCACCAGATGCGGTCGGCGAGTCCGGGGGACTGCGGCTCGATCGAGAGCGGCTCGTAGCTGCCCGTCATCTGCGGGTTCGGCTCGGCGACCCCGGCCCCGGTGATGGCAGCGCGGAACAGCTCGGTCTTGGCGCGGGCGAGGTCGGCATCCGCCACGCCCTCCGGCGGAACGTAGCCGAAGGTGCGCGCCCCGTTCATGGCCGGCTCGGGTGATCCGCGGCTCACGCCGAGCTGCAGCCTGCCGCCACTGATCAGGTCGGCGGCGGCCGCCTCCTCGGCCATGTAGAGCGCGTTCTCGTAGCGCATGTCGATGACGCCGGTGCCGATCTCGATGCGCGAAGTGCGCGCGCCGATCGCGGCGAGCAGCGGGAACGGTGAGGCCAGCTGCTTGGCGAAGTGGTGCACCCGGAAGTAGGCGCCGTCGATGCCGATCTCCTCGGCAGCCTCGGCCAGCTCGATGGATTGCAGCAGCACGTCGCTGGCGTTGCGCGTGCGGGAGCCGGGGATGGCCTGGTAGTGCCCGAAGGAGAGGAATCCGATGCGTTTCACACCGGATGCAGCGCTCAGGGTGCCGAGCTTATTCCTGCCCCAGACTACCGAGCATGCGATTCGCCTGGCCTGCGGTGCGGACGAGCGCTCACGGCCACAGCGCTCCAAATCAGCGGCGGCCGCTGCTGACAAGTTGCACAGCTTCCATTCAGACAAAACTCAGTTCCCCGCTAGGGTGAGCCAATGACCGCTGAAGATCGACACCTGCTACGCACGCTATCTCTACCTTCGCGTTACGAGCCGCTGGTGGCAAAGATCGGACTTGAAGTACTCAATATCCTCTTACCGCCGGCGACATCCACGGTCGAAGTGCTTGAAGAAGCAGCGGAAGCGGTCGCTTCTCTCGGTGAGGGTTTGTTCCTTCCCATCTACGCCGACTCAGGCACCGGGAAAACAACGCTGGCGGAGAACCTCACGACGTTCTTGCCAAGATCCTTCACCAAGACGCTCACCTTCATCGGCGACGTTTCTGCAGCAAACCTTGAGGCGGCACTTTCGCCCTTTGTGCGCGATGAGGTTGCGTCCAACGATGCGCGAATTATTCCGGTGAATGTGGACCATCGAGAGGGGCGCCCGGCCACTGCAGAAGAGGTGAGCGAAATCAAGCGATTTCTCCGCCAAGGAATTGGCCAGCGCGTACTACTGGTCTGGCCAGAGACTGTGCAGAGCAAGGCAGCGGCGATGTCGGAAGCGTACCGTGAGATCGCCGGGGTTGTGCCACTCGACCTTCCCGTTAAGGTCGATGGTCCTCCCGTAGATGCGTGGAGTGGCTTGGCCGCGCAGACACTCCAGCTAGCCAACCAAGTGGATTCGTTGGAGGCCCTTGTGGACCTTGCGGAGTACGACACTGCATCCTTTAGATCATTGGGCGACTTCTTAAAGCAGATCGCGCTGGACTTCAACAAACGACGGCTTGCACTCGAGAGGGAGACTGTAAAGCCAGTCGATATGACGATTCTCTTCGTGAGTGAGACGTCGGGCCACGGCATCCTCTCGAGCCTCACGTCGAGTAGGCGCTTCGGAATGCTAGATCCGAGCGCGCTCTTGCAAGCATGCGGCGATAGCGTCATTGGTAAGTGGTGGGCCGGGCACCGCGGACTGCTTGTCCAGACCATCGTCGCGCTGGACGCGCATGTGTTTTCAATTTCGCCGCCGCTGGCGCTTTCCACCTTCCGCCGCTACGGCCCTCCAGATGTTCAAGAAGCGCTTAGTTCACTTGGGCTTGCCTCGCGTACACCCGCGGAAGTGACTACATACTTGACGAGAAGTGACTTTGGTCGGCATCTCGCCCACGAACAGCGGTCCGTGGGCGAGACGCGTGGAAACCCCGCCGAAGAGGCCCGACAAATATTTGAGGCATTTGCCGACTACGTCGGCTTTCAGGGGGCAAAAGACAAGCAGCTCAATGTCGCGTTCGGCAAGGCGCTTGAAGCGAGCTTTGCCTTCGGTGGAGGCGATCAGCCCACCATTCGGGCGGAGAAGTCCGTGGATTTTCTTCCCGCGCTGCTCCCTGATGTGTCTATCGCGACCGAAGAGGGAATTCGTTGCTTTGAGTTCACCTATCGCAAGGGGGACTTCCTGCAGTCGAAGAACCGATCCACTGTCGCGCAGTATTGCCTTACGAAGCTCAAGAATTATGCGCGAGGAGTTGGATGGCTCTCGGCAACGGATTAGGTCAGAGCGAGTGATCTTGCAGGCTTGGCTGTGGGATCGCTGACTCGAATCCGATGCGTTTCACACCGGATGCAGCGCCTGAGAGCACGCCATTATTCCGGCCGCCCTAGACTGCCGAGCATGCGATTCGGAACTTTCATCCCCCAGGGCTGGCGCCATGACCTCGTCGACATCGATCCCAGTGAGCACTGGGACACCATGCGGGCCCTGGCCCAGTCGGCGGATGCCGGCCCGTGGGAGTCGATCTGGGTGTACGACCACTTCCACACCGTGCCCGCCCCCACCGACCAGGCCACGCACGAGGCGTGGACGCTGATGAGCGCCTTCGCCGCCGTCACCGAGCGGGTGCGCATCGGCCAGATGTGCACGTGCATGAGCTACCGCAACCCGGCCTACCTGGCCAAGGTCGCGGCGACCGTCGACATGATCAGCGGCGGCCGCACCGAGATGGGAATCGGCGGCGGCTGGTACGAGCAGGAGTGGCGTGCCTACGGCTACGGCTTCCCCGGCATCCCGGAGCGCCTCGGCCGCCTCCGCGAGGGCGTCGAGATCATGAAGCAGGCGTGGACGACGGGCGAGGCGACCCTCGACGGGCAGTACTTCCAGGTGAACAAGGCCATCGTGCAGCCGATGCCGCCGCAGCAGGGTGGTATCCCGATCTGGGTGGCCGGCGGCGGCGAGAAGGTCACGCTGAAGATCGCGGCCCAGTACGCCGACTACACCAACTTCACCGGCACGCTCGAGGAGTTCGACCATAAGAGCGCCGTGCTGCGCGGGCACTGCGAGGCGATCGGCCGCGACTTCGGCAGCATCACCCGCTCCTCCAACTTCAACACCATCATCGCCGACACCGAGGCGGAGGTGGCCGAGCGCATCGACGCCGTCGAGGCGCGCATGGCCCGCCACGTCGGCGCGGACACCGCCGCCGAGTACGTGCACGCGAACTACCACTCGGACGCCCCGGGCGTCGGCACGCCGGAGCAGGTGATCGAGCGCCTGCTCGAGCGCCAGAAGCACGGCCTCGGCTACTCGATCCACTACTTCCCCGAGGCGGCCTACGACCGCAGCACCCAGCAGCTGTTCGAGCAGACCGTGATCCCGGCGCTCGCCGAGGCGTCGGGCGACGATCTGTAGACTGTATACGCAAGCGACGAAGGCGCCCTTACCGGGGCGCCTTTGCGCGTTAAAACGGGCCGCGCAGTTGCGGCATCCGTTCGGCCTCACCAGGCATCACGCGATTGTCTGCGCTTGCACGCACCCAAGGAGATACACAGTCATGAAGTCGACCCGTATGGTCACCGTCGCCGCGCTCGCCCTGGGCGCCGCCCTCGCATTCACCGGTTGCGCCGCCGAGGCCACCCCCGAGAGCAGCCCCGCAGCCAGCTCCACCGTTGAGGCCTGCTCGGAGGTGCGCAACGTCACCAACGGTGCCCTGAACACCCTCGCCGGCGACCTTGCCGCCGACCCCGCCGGCAAGTCCGAGTACTTCGGCCAGCTGACCGAGCGCGTTGACGCGCTCCTCGGCACCGTCGACAACAAGTCGGCCGACGCCGCGTTCTCGAGCTTCGCCGCCGCACTGGGCGAGGCCGGCGCATACGTCGCCACCGTTTCGACCGAGGCCCCGGCCGAGGGCGCCGAGACCGACCCCGCCCTCATCGCCGCCACCACGGCCGTGCAGGACGCCGCCGCCGAGGCTGCCGCGAACTGCTCCGCTGAGTAAGTAGCGACGCCGAGCGGTAACGCTCGAACAGCAATTTCGAGACCCGGATGCCGGGGCGACACACGTGTCGCCCCGGCATCCGGCGTTCAGGCGTCAGCGCGCTAGCGGTATTCCGGGTTCGCCTCGAAGCCGAAGCGCTCGCCGTCGTCCCACTCGCGCCGCAGATTGCCGAACGCGGGGATACCGTCGTTCGCCTTCAACATGGCCGCCAGGTGCATCAGGTTCCAACTCATGAACGTGGTGTTCCGGTTCGTGAAGTCACTCTCCGGCCCACCGGAGCCCGGGTCGAGGTAGCTCGGCCCCGGGCCGATCTCGCCGATCCAGCCGGCGTCGGCGGCGGGCGGAATCGTGTAACCGATGTGCTGCATGCTGTAGAGCAGGTTCGAGGCGCAGTGTTTGACGCCATCCTCGTTGCCGGTGATGATCGCCCCGCCGACTTTGCCGTAGTAGACGTATTGCCCCGCCTCGTTGAACAGGCCGGACATTGCGTAGAGCCGCTCCACGATCCGCTTGGTGACGGAACTGTTGTCGCCCAGCCAGATCGGCCCGGCGATGACGAGGATGTCGGCGGCGCGCACCGTCTCGAACAGCTCCGGCCAGGCGTCGCTCGCCCAGCCGTGCTCTGTCATGTCCGGGTAGACGCCCGTCGCGATGTCGTGGTCGATCGCCCGCACCAGGTCGACGTGCACGCCCTGCCGGCGCATCAGGCCGGCGCTCAGGTCGATGATGCCTTGGGTGTTGCTGATCTCGGGCGAGCGTTTGAGGGTGCAGTTGATGAACAGTGCTCGCAGTCCCGCATAGTCAAAAGAAGTCGGGGTACTCATGGCCGTAGTCAAACACCGCGTTCCGGTGCTGGCTAGGGGTGGGCTGGGCGTTGTGCGCCCGCGCAGCCGCCTCTACAGTGGCGGCAAGTGACGGGAGCAGGCATGGGCACGCACTGGGGCAGGACGGTCGTGCTGGTGCACGACTACGACGAGGCGATCGCCTTCTACCGCGACGGCTTCGGCTTCGAGGTTCTCTTCGACGAGCCGGGGGAGGGCGGATTCCGGCTGCTGCACCTCGGCACCGGCGGCGAGACCGGCCTCTGGCTGATGCGGGTGCTGCCCGGCGACGAGCACCTGGTCGGTGCGCAGACCGGTGGGCATCCGCTGGGCGTGGTCTACGTCGACGACCGTGATGCCGCGCTCTCCCGTCTGGCCTCGATCGGCACGCTGCCGGCGCAGCCACCGGGCGCCGGCGCCGGCTCCCGCTGGGCGCACGTGCACGACCTGTACGGCAACCAGATCGTGCTGGTGCAGCTTTTCACCTAGTGCCAGCCCTCGGTGGGGCCTTTCAGAACCCGCCAACGTGGCAGTCAGCAGGGAATGAGCGCGAATCGGCGGCCAACGGTGCGAACCCGCGTAGCCTCAGCGCTACAGGGTCACCGTGGCTCTCGACGGAGGCACGACCATGGCAGAGAAAACTCAACGAAAAGCGACTGCCAAGAAGGCGGAGCGATCGCTGAAAGAAAAGCGGGCCGACAAGCGCGCGAAGAGCGAATCCTCATCGCGAGACAGCGACGCTGTCACGAACGTGAAGAAGCGCTAGCTGCGCTGGCACCCGTTGTCGATTGATCCTGGTCGGCGACGGGTGCCGCAGGCGCCGGCAGCGCCTAACCTGTCGACATGGATCACCCACCGATCTTCGAGCCCGGCGACCCGCTCGTGCAGCGGGTGCGTGAGCTCTGCCTAGACCTGCCGGAGGCGATCGAGGTGCAGGCATGGGGTCGGCCGACCTTCCGGGCCCGCAAGCCGATCTTCGTGCACATGGCCGCCTCGGCGCAGCGGCCGTACTCGATCGTATTCAAGACGGATCCGGACGAGCACGCCGCCTGGGAACAGGACGAGCGGTTCTTCCACCCGCCCTACTACGACGGCAGCAAATGGCTCGCGATCGACTTCGACCAGCCGCACACAGAGTGGAAATTCCTCGCCGAATTGATCGAGACGTCGTACCGCCAGGTGGCCGTGACACGCCAGGCGCGACTGCTCGAATTGGCGCGACCGCGTGGCTCGGGCTATAGTAACTAAGTTGCTTCTGAGCGCCTAGCTCGCCCAGATGCCCAACATGCGCCCGTAGCTCAACGGATAGAGCATCTGACTACGGATCAGAAGGTTGGGGGTTCGAATCCCTCCGGGCGCACAGACAAAACCCCGCAATCATAGCGATTGCGGGGTTTTTTGTGCCCTCTGATGGGTTCGGCGTATGTCGAATCATTTCAGCACCCATCGCGCCGGGCACGAGGCTGAGCGATGCTGGCTTCATGACCCCCGTACCGTGTGCGCCGACCGACACGCTTCGGCACGAGCGCAGCAGCATCAAGTGGACCCGGTTCCCCGCCGATGTGCTCCCCTTGTTCGTCGCCGAGATGGATTACGCCATCGCCCCCGCGATCGTGCAGCGTCTGGTGGAGCGGGTTCAGAGCTCCGACATCGGCTATCTCGACGGTCCGGGTGAGCTCGCCCCGGTCTTCGCCCAGTTCGCGAACGACCGCTGGGGCTGGGTCGTCGACCCGGCACACGTGCACCTGGCGACCGACGTCAGCGTCGGCATCGTCGAGAGCCTGCGGTTGGCGCTGCCGGCGGCCGGGCGGGTCGCAATCACGCCGCCGGTGTACCCGCCGTTCTTCGAGCTGGTCGAGGAGGCCTCGGCATCCGTCATCGAGGTGCCCCTGCGGCAGGCCGACGGCGGCTGGACCCTCAACCTCCCGCACTGGAGCGCGAGTTCGCGGCCGGCATCGACGCGTTCCTGCTCTGCAATCCGCACAACCCGCACGGCGTCGTCTTCGACCGGGCGACACTGGTCGAACTCGCCCGCATTGCAGCCAAACACGACGTGTTCGTCGTCTCGGATGAGATCCACGCGCCGCTGACCCACCCGGGCGTCACCTTCACCCCGTTCGCGCCGCTCGCAGCCGCGGCCGGCGGCCGGGCCGCCATCGTCACCTCGGCCAGCAAGGGCTGGAACATCGCCGGCGCCAAGTGCGCGATCATCGTGGCAGCGGATGCCGCCACCGCCGACCTGCTCAACCTGCTGCCAGAGGAGGTGGCGTGTCGCACCAGCATCCTGGGACTGCACGCCAACATCGTCGCGTTCCGCAGCACCGACTGGCTCGACGAGACGGTCGAGCGGATCGTGGCCAACGACCGCCTGCTCGACGAGTTGCTGCGCGCAGAGCTCCCCGCCGCCGTCTACCACCGGCCGCGCGCCGGCTACCTCGCCTGGCTCGACCTGCGCGGGCTGGGACTCGGCGAATCCCCGCACACCCGCATCCTGCATGAGGCCCGCGTCGCACTCAACGACGGCGCCAGCTTCGGCAGCGGGGGCGCCGGGTTCGCCCGGCTGAACCTCGCCTGCTCGCCGGAGACGCTGCGTGAGGCGGTCACCCGCATCGCGGATCTCGTCGCGCGCGTCGCGGGTGTTGCCGAGGGCGGCGCGGCCACCACAACAGAGGCCGCTACAACAGAAGGGACCGGCGATGCCGCACACCGAGCTGCCTGAGAACCGGCAGGCCGAGCAGGCCCCGGCAGCCCCACTCTTCGACTGGGAGGGCCTCGGCTTCGACACCCGGCAGGTGCACGCCGGCGACTACGCCGACCAGAACCGCGGGGCGCGCGTGCCCCCGATCACCCTGAGTGCCGGCTACGTGTTCGACTCCTTCGATGACGGCGTCGCCCGCTTCGCCGGCGAGTCACAGGAGCCCATCTACTCCCGGCAGGGGAACCCCACCAATGCCGTCGCCGAGCAGCGGATCGCGTCGCTGGAGGGCGGTACCGCCGCGGTCGTGGTGTCGTCGGGGCAGGCGGCCATCACCGCGGCCCTGCTCGCACTGGCCGAGTCCGGCGAGCACATCGTGTCGACGGCGAGCATCTACGGCGGCACCCGCATCCTGTTCGGCCGCAGCTTCCGCCGCTTCGGCGTGAGCGTCGACTACGTCTGGAACATCGACGACGACGCCGAGTGGGAGCAGGCCATCCGCCCGGAGACCAAGGCGATCTACACCGAGACCATCCCGAACCCGCGCAACGACGTCGTCGACATCGCCAGGATCGCCGAGGTGGCGCGCCGCCACGGCATCCCGCTCGTCGTCGACAACACGGTCGCGACGCCCTACCTGCTGCGGCCGTTCGAGCACGGCGCCGACATCGTGGTGCACTCCAGCACGAAGTTCCTCTCCGGCCACGGCGCCGGGGTCTCCGGTGCGATCGTCGATGGCGGCCGCTTCGACTGGGCCGCGACCAGCCGCCGCTACCCGTTGCTCACCGACCCGCCCCGGCCGGGAGCGGGCTCCTACCTCGACCGCTTCGGGCCGACCGCATACGCCCAGTACGTGCGCGAGGCCGTGGTCAACGACATCGGCCCCTCGCTCTCCCCGTTCAACGGATTCCTGCTGCACCAGGGCATCGAGACGCTGTCGCTGCGGATGGACCGCCACGTCGAGAACTCGCTGGCCATCGCCCGTTGGCTCACCGAGCAGCCGGAGGTCGTCGGCGTCGACTACGCCGGACTGCCGGAGAACCCGCTGCACGAGCTGGCGCAGCGCCACTACGGCGGCCGCACCGGCTCGGTGTTCGCCTTCACCGTCGCCGGCGGCATCGAGGGCGCCCGCGCCTTCTCCGACGGGCTGAGCGTGTTCAGTCGGATGACCGGCATCGGCGACACCCGCTCGATGGTGCTGCACCCGCTCACCACGACGCATGCGTCGTTCCCCGCCGAGCTGAACGCCCGCCTCGGCATCACGCCCGGGATGCTGCGGCTGTCGGTGGGCATCGAGTCACTCGACGACCTGCTCGCCGACCTCCGCCGCGGGCTCGATCGCGTGGCACGGCTGGCGTAGCCCTGGTTGTGACCACCCGCCGGGCGGTCAGGCGAGCGCGACGGCGAGGGTGAGCGCGGCCAGGACGAGGCAGCAGGGCGTCATCGTCATCCGTTCCGCGCGGCTGCGGGAGATCCCGTTCATGCCCGTGCCGAGCAGGAAGTAGCCGAAGAGCACCCACGCGCCCACGGCGCTCACCGCGCCCGGCAGCACCGAGATTACGGCGGCGCGATCGAGCAGCACGACGGCGAAGAGCGCATAGAGGCCGATCGACACGGCGCTGCCGATGCGCAGGGCGACGGGCAGGCGGGTGTGCGCACCACCCCAGGCAAATCGGCCGATCGGCGCCCCCGCGGCGAGCGCGCCTTGGAACACGGCGAGGCCGGCGAGGATCGCGGTCGCGGCGAACGCAGCAAGTGTGGGCACCTCTCGACCGTATTGTATCTGCCAGATATACTCAAGGGATGGTTCGCAAGCGATCACAGACGGAGCTGGCGGTGCTCGGCGCGCTGTCGCTGGCGCCGATGTCCGGCTACCGCGTGCGCGCGGAGATTCTCTCGACCCTCGGCCACTTCTGGGCCGAGAGTTTTGGGCAGATCTACCCGACGCTGGCCCGCCTGGAGGCGGCCGGGCTGGTGGCCCGCGACGCCAACGCCCTCTACGAGCTCACCGAGCCCGGCCGGCTGCGCCTCACGGACCTGCTCCGCGAGGCGCCCGAGGGCTCGCCGCCGCGCAACGGCGCACTGCTGCGCCTGTTCTTCGGCCGGGAGCTCGGCATCGACGGCTGCCTGGAGCTGTTCGACCAGCTGGAGCGCGAGGCGCTTGAGAAACTCCGCGTACTGGCGGGGATCCGGGCCGAGCTCGACCCGAGCGACCCCGACGAGCGTTTCGCCCTCATCACGGTGAGCGCGGGGGAGCACAGCGGCCGGGCCGCCCTGGACTGGATCGCCGAGAGCCGCGCTGCCCTGACCGCCCCGCCGATGCGCCCGGGCCACCCTCGCCTGGACCGCCGGGCGCCGGGCGCGGCTCAGTCTGCGCGCAGATAGCCCAGCCCGACCCCGACATCCACCGTCGAGCGCACGTGGGCGCGCAGCTCGCGGCGCGACCGCTCGGGGTCGCCGGCCAGGAGGGCGGCGCAGAGCGCGGTGTGAGACTGCGTGGTGAGACTGGCGACATTCGGCGGCTGCACCATGCGGCGCAAGATCTTGGTGAGCGAGGCCTGAATGCTGCGCTCGGCGTCGAGGAGCCGGGGCGATCCGCAGAGCTCCGCTATGTACCGGTGAAACTCGGCGTCGGCGAAACGGAAGGCGCTGGAGCTGAGCCCCGCCTGATGACTCGCATCGCGCAGCTCGACCAGGCGTTGCACCTCGGCCTCGGTGAGCTCGCCTGCCGCGATGCGCCCGGCGACCAGGGCGCTGGCCTCGCCGGAGATCGCCTCGCGCCACACCGTGAAGTCCGCGAACTCGGTGATGGTGGGCATGCTGTCATCCTGGAAGTACGCCGCCTGCGCTGCGTCCGCGTGGATGAAGGTGCCGCCGTTGCGGCCGCGCCGAGTCTCGATCAGGTGGAAGTCGCGCAGGGCCTGCAGTGCCGCACGGACCGTCATCGGCGCGACCTCGAATGCCTGCGACAGCTCGGCCTCCGTGGGCAACCGATCGCCAGGGCGCAGCTCGCCGGATCCGATCAGCTCGCCGATGCGCCGCACGATCGCCTCAGAGACGCCGGCCGAATGGATCGGCGAAAACAATCGGCCAGCGGGGTTGTCCAAGAAAACCTCTATCCTCTAGAGTTCAGACCACATAGTAAGCAATGCGGCTCGGAGGGGTCATGAGCAAAGAAGCAAAACGCGTCGCCATCACGGCAAGGCTATCGGTGGGCGACGGAGACCCGCGCGTCGCCGCGGCGAATGCCATCTTCCAGGATGTGGTCGAGCTGATCCGTTCCAACGGAATGGAGCCGGTGATCATTCGCGACGCCGAGCTGCCCGAGGGCATCGAGGGCATCGTGCTGCCCGGCGGTGGAGACATCGACCCCGCCCTGTACGCCGGCGAGCCCTGCGATGCGCTCTACGACGTGAACCCAGAGCAGGATGCGCTCGACCTCGCCGTGGCCCGGTACGCGATCGAGCAGAAGCTGCCCGTCCTCGGCATCTGCCGTGGCGCCCAGATCCTCAACGTCGCCCAGGGCGGCACTCTCTACGCCGACCTCGCGCCGAGTGACGTTCACCACTACCACGTGCCGGCCGAGGGTGAGGAGCTCAAGTTCCTGTGGCACGATGTGGCGGTCGAGCCGTCGCAGCTGCGCGACGCCTTGGGCGCGCCCACGATCTCGGTGGCGACCGGCCACCACCAGGGCATCGACCAGATTGGCGACGGCCTGCGCATCACGGCCCGTGCGGATGACGGCCTCGCCGAGGCGTTCGAAGACGAGACCGGGCGCATCCTGGGCGTGCAGTGGCACCCGGAGGCGCCAGACACCCCGCGGCCGAACAGAACGCGCCGTTCCTCGCGCTGGCACGCGCACTCGAGAGAGAAGAGAACCATGCCTGAACTGTCGCAGGTTGAGCAGGCCAAACAGCGCGCCGCCCAGACCCTGACGAGCGCGCAGGACACCGTGCTCGGCCTGCACCGCACGATCCACGCCCACCCCGAACTCGGGCTCGAGGAGCACGCAGCCGCCCGCGCGCTTGTCGCCGCCGTGGCCGAGCTCGGCTTCGACGCCGAGCTCGGCCTGGGCAGCCTGCCGACCGCCGTGCGTGCGGAGGCGGGATCCGGCGAGCTGGTGATCACGCTCTGCGCCGAGTACGACGCTCTGCCCGAGATCGGCCACGGCTGCGGGCACAACGTCATCGCCGGTGCCGCATTCGGCGCGTTCGCGGCCCTGGCACCGCTCGCCGACGAGCTCGGTGTCACGGTGCGGCTGCTGGGCACCCCGGCCGAGGAGAACGCGGGCGGCAAGGTGACGATGCTGAACGAGGGCGCATTCGACGGCACCCACGCGGCGCTCATGGTGCATCCAGCCGGCGAGGACGTGCCGTGGATGGACCCGCTGGCCTCCGGCATCCTGATGGTCGAGTTCACCGGCCGCGAGGCGCACGCCAGCGCGATGCCCTGGATGGGTGCCAACGCGCTCGACGCCATGACGATCATGCTCACCGCGATCGGCCTGGCCCGCCAGCAGTTGGAGCCCTACCAGCAGATCCACGGCGTGATCGATCACGCCGGCTCCGCCCCCAACGTCATCCCGGGTTCCGCCAGCGGCCGCTGGATGGTGCGCGCGGCCGACAAGGACTCGCTCCAGCGGGTCGTCGACGTCGTGCGCCGCTGCGCCGAGGCCGGAGCCCTGGCCGCAGCCGTCACGGTGTCGATCACGGAGGGCCCGTTCCGCTACGAGAACCTGACCCCGGATGCCGAGCTCACCGCGGCCTACATCGAGAACCTCGCCCGCGTCGGCCGCACGGCCGCAGCGCCCTGGCCGAAGGCCGGCTCCACCGACATGGGCAACATCTCACAGCGCTTTCCGAGCATCCACCCCATGCTCGGGCTGGGAGAGCCAGGAGTCGTCATCCACACGCCCGCGCTCGCCGCCCTTGCCGGGTCGGCGGCCGGCGACGCCGCCGTGCTCGACGGCGCGATCCTCCTCGCCGCCACCGCGATCGACGCCGCGCTCACCCCGCAGTTGCGCGCGCGCCTGCTCTCCGACTCCCCGCTGGCCACCGAGGCCACACAGAAAGGCTGACAACGATGTCGAGTACCTCCGAAACGACCACCCAGGCCGACGCCACCGCCGGCACACGTCCACCCACCAGACAGCTCCTCTCCGGCGTTGTCGGGATGATGCTTGAGATGTACGACTGGCAGGTCTTCGGCTTCATGGCCGTGTACGTCGCCGGTCAGCTGTTCGACCCGGCGGACCCCTTCGCCGGGCTGCTCAACGCACTCCTCGTCTTCGCGGTCGGGTTCGTCATGCGCCCGATCGGTGGCGCGCTCATCGGGGCGTACTCCGACAAGTTCGGGCGCAAGTCGGGCATGATCCTCGGCATGTACCTGCTCGGTGCGGGTTCGCTCGTGATTGCGCTGATCCCCAGCTACGCGCAGATCGGTGCCGCGGCCGGCTTCATCCTCGTTGCCGCCCGCATCATCCAGGGGCTGGGCGTCGGCGGGGAGCAGGGCGCCGCGGTGTCCTTCCTCAGCGAGATCGCCCCTCCCGGGAAGCGTGCGATGTACAACGCGCTCGGGTACATCGCGAGCTCGGTGGCCGTGCTCTTCGCCGTGCTGCTTGCCGCCGTGCTCCCGATGCTGATCGGCCAGGAGGCGATGGCCACGTGGGGCTGGCGCATCCCGTTCCTGCTCGGCGCGCTGTTCACCGTGTTCGCCGTGGTGATGCGTCGCACGATGACAGAGACGCAGCTCTTCACCGAGGCGAAGCAGGTCAACACGGAGCGCCGCTCCGCGCTGACCGTGCTCCTCACCCGGTACTGGAAGCAGAGCCTGATCACAATGCTGCTGATCTCCGGCTCGACCTTCGCGTACTACGTGTTCGTGCTGCAGTACGCGACCTATGCGAACATCGTGACCGGGATCCAGCTGTCCCAGGCCCAGATGCTGACCGCGTTGGTCATCGTGGTGTTCGCCGCGCTGCAGCCGCTCTTCGCCTGGGTCTCCGACCGGGTGGGTCGCCGCCGGGTGCTCCTGTTCTCCGTGCTCGGTGTGCTCGTCACCTCCTGGCCGGCGCTGTTCTGGGTCTCCGCCGACCCGGCCGTCGTGATCGGGCTCCAGATGCTCGTCGTGATCCCGGCCGCCGCGGGGGCGTCCGTCTCGAACGCCGCACTTGCGGAGCTGTTCCCGACCGAGGTGCGGGCCGTCGGTGTCGCGTTCCCCTACGCCATCGCCGTCGCCCTGTTCGGCGGAACCGCGCCGTACGTCATGACGTGGCTGGGTGGGCAGGGGCTGATCCTGCCGCTCGCCCTGTACGGATCGGTGCTGTGCGTGTTCTCCCTCATCGCCGTGCTGCTCATGCCGGATCGCGCGAAGGAGGCGCTGCACACGGAGGCCATCTCGACCAGTGCCGGCGCCGGGGCGGCGGCCAGCTACTAGGGCAGCGAGCGCGTCACGCCGCCTCGAAAGCGGAGCGCGGCAGAATAGAACAATGGCCGCCACCGACAGCACGCGCGAACACCCCGGAACGACGGCTCTAAGGGCCGCCCGCGACCAACTCCTCGAGCTGCGCAGCGACGGCGCGGCGGCACGCGCCGAATTCCGCTGGCCGGATGTCGGACCCGACTTCAACTGGGCCCAGCACTGGTTCGACGCGCTCGCAGCAGGCCCAGACGGCACCGGCAATGACGGCACCGCGCTGTGGATCGTCGAGGAGGACGGCAGCGAGGCCCGCTACAGCTTCGCCGAACTCCGCGAGCGCTCCGACCGCCTCGCCAACTGGCTGCGTGCAGAGGGCGTGCGGCCCGGCGACGCCGTCATGCTCATGCTCGGCAACCGGGTCGAGCTGTGGGACTCCATGCTGGCGGTGCTCAAGCTCGGCGCCGTCATCTTGCCCAGCTCCGTCGTGCTCGGCCCCGCCGACCTGACCGACCGCGTCGAGCGGGCAGCGGTGCGCTTCGTGATCGCCGACCCGACGGATGCCGCCAAGTTCGCCGACGTGCCTGGCGACTACCGCGGCATCTGCGTGGGCGCCGGAGTCACAGGAGGCCCCGCCGCGGCCCCCGCCGGCTGGCTCGACATGGCCGACGCGGCCGGCTCGCCGGCATCCGCCATCCAGAACACCGTCGGCAGCGGTGACCCGGCCCTGATCTACTTCACCTCCGGCACCACCAGCCTGCCCAAGATGGTGGTGCACAGCCACCTCTCCTACCCGGTCGGGCACCTCAGCACGATGTACTGGCTCGGCGTGCAGCCCGGCGACGTGCACATGGCCATCAGCTCGGCCGGCTGGGGCAAGCACGCCTGGAGCAGCTTCTTCGCGCCGTGGATCGCAGGCGCGACCGTCTTCGTCTACAACTACGCCCGCTTCGACGCCGCGGCGCTCGTCGCCCAGCTGGACCGCGCCGGCGTGATGACGTTCTGCGCGCCGCCGACCGTCTGGCGGATGCTGATCCAGAGCGAGGTGCGGCAGAAGCCGCACGCCCTTCGCGAGCTGCTCTCGGCCGGCGAGCCGCTGAATCCAGAGGTGATCGGCCGCATCCGCGACTGGTGGGGTTTGGAGATCCGCGACGGCTACGGCCAGACCGAGACCACGGCCCTCATCGGCAACACCCCGGGCACGCCGCTGGTTCCCGGCGCCATGGGCCACCCGCTGCCCGGCGTGAGCATTGCCCTCGTCGACCCGCTCACCGGCAAGCCGTCAGAGACGAACGAGGGCGAGATCTGCCTCGACCTCGCCAGCCGCCCGCTCAACCTGATGACCGGCTACCTCGGCGACCCGGAGCGCACCCGCTCCGCGATGCGCGGCGGCTTCTTCCACACCGGCGACGTCGCCAGCCGAGCCGCCGACGGCACGCTCACCTTCATCGGCCGCACCGACGACATCTTCAAGTCCAGCGACTTCAAGGTCTCGCCGTTCGAGGTCGAGAGCGTGCTGATCGAGCACCCGGCCGTTGCTGAGGCCGCCGTGGTCGGAGCCCCGGATGCCACCAGGCTCAACATCACCAAGGCCTACATCGCCCTGGCCGCCGGCGCCCTGCCCGACGAGGCGACCGCGTTGGCCGTGCTCGCGCACGCCCGCGCCGCCCTGCCGCCGTACATGCGGGTGCGCCGGATCGAGTTCTTCGAGCTGCCGAAGACCGCTTCAGGGAAGATTCGCAGGGTTGAGCTGCGCCAGCGCGAGGTCGACGCCGCCGCGGCGGGCCTACGCGCCCCGGGAGAGTGGCGAGAAGAGGACTTCCCGGGTCTCAAGCGCGGCTGAGGCGACGGCGCCGGGGGCGCCGCCAATCGGGCAAAATCCATGCGTTTGGATGCTTTACCCAGTGAAAACTGAGGTTTCGTCCATCCTCGTTGGTCATCCTTGATCCTTCGCGCCTGAGGGCGCCGCCCCCCAAACGAAGGATCATCCCCCAGTTATGCAGCCCGACTCCAACGCCCCCACGACCACCGCAGCCCCGAGCCGCCCCGACACCGCCGAAGAACTCACCCGCTCGCGGAACCGCCTGACCGCACAGCGTCGGGCACGGCGCCGCATGCTCGCCGCTGGTGGCGTGCTGGCCGTCGGAGTCATCGCAGGCACCGCCTTCACCGTTGCCGGTGTCAGTAACCAGCAGGCCGCCGCACATGAGGCCGCCGTCCTGAACGCCGGTTCCTCCCTCAACAACGACGCACAAGATGTCTACGGCGGCCTCGTCGCCGCCCACGCCAAGAAGGACGCCGCGGCCACCATCGATGCCGCCGGCGTGGCCCTCGCCGGCGCTGAGGGCAAGGTTGACACCGCCCCGCTGGCGGCATCCGTCGCATCGCTCGAGGGCTTCGAGCTGCTCGCCTTCGACGACCTGACCAACCGCACGGCGCAGACCCAGTCCCAGATCGGCACCGTGCAGGCCGCCGTCGCCGAGTACGACCGGGCCCAGGCGGCGCAGGCCGCCGCCGCAGAAGCCGCGGCCCAGCTGGCGAACGCCAACACGCCGGACGGCGCCAGGGCCGTGGCCCGCACCATGGCCGCCGAGAAGTACGGCTGGGGCGCCGACCAGTTCTCCGCGCTCGAGCAGCTGTGGCAGAAGGAATCCGGCTGGTCGTACACCGCCTACAACGACTCGAGCGGCGCCACCGGCATCCCGCAGTCGCTGCCCGGCAGCAAGATGGCCACCGCAGGCGCCGATTGGGAGACCAGCGCCGCGACCCAGATCGCGTGGGGCCTGGACTACATCGCCCGCAGCTACGGCACCCCTGCCGCCGCGTGGTCGCACTCGCAGGCGATGAACTGGTACTAAGCCGCACCTGACAAGCAGCGCCCGGAGCACGCTCCGGGCGCTGTTTTTGTGCCCGGTTACGGCGCGCGCGCCGCTGTTTTTGCACTCCGGACAGATTCGTGCATAATTGCACTTCGTGTCTGAGAGTGCAAAAAGTGTGCCGGATGCCGCCGCGCCAGGCCTGCGTGAGCGGCGCATGGAGCGCACCCGCCGGGATCTCACCAGTCAGGCCCGCCTCCTCACGGTCGAACACGGCCTGAATGGTTTCACCGTCGAGGAGCTCTGCGAGATCGTCGGCGTCTCGCGCCGCACCTTCTTCAACTACTTCCCGTCGAAGGAAGAGGCGGTCATCGGCCACCGCGACGACGGCCTGGACGGTGAGGCGCTCACCGCGTTCATCGAGGCCCGCCCCGCCGACTGCGTCGGAATCTCCCCGACGTTGCTGGATGACCTGCTCGACATGGTCATCGTCAGCCTCGGTCAGTTCCGCGCAGAGGGCGGCGATCTGACGACCCCGGAGGCCGTGATCGCCCGCGAGCCCCAGCTGCTCGGCAAGTTCCTCCGCGAGGGTGCAGAGATGGAGCGCCTGCTCGCCAGCGTCATCTCCACCCGCGAGGGGTTGCCAGAGGGTGACCCCGTGGCCGAGATGACCGTGGCGGTACTGACTGCCATCGTGCGCCGGGCCGCCTCGCTCTACTTCCGGCCGGACAACACCGAAGAGTTCACGACACACCTGAAGAGCTCGGCGGACGCCACCACCGCCCTCTTCGCGGCTGCGCTCGGTCGCTAGCCAGCCGCCCCGCATCAGTTCCCCACGCCACGACGAAAGAAGCGAATGACCGCCGCATCAACCGAGCAACCACTGCTGCTCACCCAACGACGAATCTGGATCATCTTCGGCGCCCTCATCGCCGGCATGATGCTCTCCAGCCTCGACCAGACCATCGTCTCCACCGCCATGCCCACGATCGTCGGCCAGCTCGGCGGCGTCGAGCACCAGGCCTGGATCACCACGGCCTACCTACTGGCGACCACCATCGTCATGCCGATCTACGGCAAGTTCGGTGACGTGCTCGGCCGCCGCAACCTGTTCCTCATCGCGATCGCGCTGTTCACGCTGGCCTCCATCGGGGCCGCCTTCGCCGGCGACTTCTGGACCTTCGTCACGTTCCGCGCCATGCAGGGCCTCGGCGGCGGCGGTCTGATGATCCTCTCCCAGGCGATCATCGCCGACATCGTCCCGGCCTCCGAGCGCGGCAAGTACCTCGGCCCGCTCGGCGCCATCTTCGGCCTCTCCGCCATCGCCGGTCCGCTGCTCGGCGGCTTCTTCGTCGACCACCTCACCTGGCAGTGGGCGTTCTACATCAACATCCCGATCGGAATCGCGGCGTTCGCGATCGCCTGGTTCGCACTGACGATTCCGAACAAGAAGGCGACGAAGCGCGTCGACATCGCCGGTGTAGTCACCCTTTCGCTGGCCACGACGTTGCTCATCTTCTTCACCGACTTCGGCGGCAAGTCCGACTTCGGCTGGGACGCCCTCGAGACGTGGATGCTCGGCGCCGGATTCCTCGCCGCCGTCGCGGCCTTCGTCTGGGTCGAGTCGCGCGCCGAAGACCCGATCATCCCGCTCGGCCTGTTCCGCAACCCGATCTTCATCAACGCGACCGCCATCGGCTTCACCCTCGGCCTCGGCATGTTCTCGGCCATCGCCTTCGTGCCGACGTTCCTGCAGATGTCCTCCGGTGCCTCCGCCGCGGCATCCGGCCTGCTCATGCTGCCGATGATGGTCGGCATGATGGGAACCTCGATCTGGTCGGGACTGGCGATCACCAAGACGGGCAAGTACAAGCTGTACCCGATCGTCGGTGCGCTGGTCACCGCCGCCGCCATGGTCGCCATGACCTCGCTCGCGGCCACCACCCCGATCTGGCTCATCTGCGTCTACCTGTTCGTCTTCGGCGCCGGGCTCGGCCTGATCATGCAGGTCGTCGTCCTGGTCGTGCAGAATGCCGTCGACCCCGACATGGTCGGCACCGCCACCAGCACGAACAACTACTTCCGTGAGGTGGGTGCATCGCTCGGTGTCGCCATCTTCGGTGCGATGTTCGCCTCGCGCCTCTCCGAGAAGCTCACCGCGATCTTCACCGACTCGGGTGCGGCGGATGCCGGCAACGCGACGGCGACGCTGGACCCGCAGACCCTCGCCACGCTGCCGGACCCGGTGCGCGACGCCATCGTCACCGCCTACGCAGACTCGCTGGCGCCGGTGTTCTGGTACCTGATCCCGTTCATCCTGATCGCCTTCGTGTTCGCGCTGTTCCTCAAGCAGGTGCCGCTCTCAGACCAGGCCGGCATGGTTGCGCGTGGCGAGGCCATCAGTGGTCCAGAGGCCGACGCGCTCGAGGCCGCACAGCGCGCCAGCAAGGCAGCGGGCACCGACGCGGTCGACAGCGCGGAGCCCGTCAGCGTCAGCACCGGCTCGATCGCGACGGCCACCGGCGCCGACGACGACTTGCCGGCAGCCGGCGAGCCCCAGCGGGTCTAGCCCCGGCCCGGCACCCCGTGCCGAGATGACAGTTGAGCGTGTTCCCGCAGCCAGGGGACACGCTCAACTGTCGTCTCGGCGCTAGTCCGTCGCTGCGGGCACCGGCACCGGCCGGAGCCGCGGCAGCCAGCACGCCACCTGGCGGCGGTAGGCGACGAAGTCGGCGCCGAACCGGGACTCGAGATCGGCCTCCTCGAGCGGGCGCACGACCCAGTTCCACAGCAGTGAGCCGCAGAGCGCGTAGACCACGACGAGCCAGGAGCCCGCGATCAGCCCCACTGCGACGCCCTGCGCGATGCCGGCGACGGCCATCGGGTTCCGCACGTACCGGTAGGGCCCGGCGATCACCAGCCTGTGCGGCATTGCCGACGGCAGGGGAGTTCCCTCCCCACGGGTCGACATGGTGAAAGCGGCCCAGAGCCCGAGCCCGCTCGCGGCGACCACGAGCATCAGCCCGATGAGGCGCACGGCGGCGGGCAGCGCGATGTCCAGCTGCCAGCGCGCCTCCACGAGCACGATGGCCGCGGGCAGAACGACGAGGAACAGGCCCCAGAACACGACGATCTGAGCGCCGGTGCGGCCGAGATGGCCGAGTCTCCCCGCGGGGCGGGCGAGCCGGAATCCGAGCGGCCCGACAAGGAGACGCTCGGCCGGAATCCACCCCATCGTGACGAGCAACCCGGCGGCCGTGCTGCCGAGCATCGCGGCGATCATGAGCAGGGCACCCCAGCCGGCGAGCCCGGTGATGGTGGCGTACAGCGCCATCCCGGCGGACACGAGGGCGGTCCAGGGCAGGAGCACCCAGAGCGCCGCGCGGGAGCCGGCGGCGGCGAGGGCGGATGCCACGACGAACAGCGGAACGTCGAACACGGCGATGGCGACGGCATCCAGCTCGCCGAGGGTCGCGGTGCGCACCACGTCTGAGGTGAAGACGCCGAGCCACCACAGGGCCCCGGCTATGGCCTGCGCCGCGAAATACGCCCGGCCGAGGCGCGCGCCGCCCCGGAACCCGGCGGTGAATGGGTTCAGGCTGGCACGAACGGCGGTCGGCATGGGCCCAGCCTAGGGCCGGCCCCGCGCGGATTCAGCGCACGCGGACACACAGCGACCCGGGTCGGCGCCGTGCGGCATCCGACCCGGGTCGTCTCGACGTGTGGGGTAGTTGGGGCTAGCTGTGGCCCTTGCGCTGCTTGATGAATCCGGACTCGGACTTCTCTTCGCGCTTGGCCGCCCGCTTGTCCTTCAGCGACGCCTGCGGGGCCTTCTTCGCGTTATTGCCCTTGGGAGACTTATCTGCCATGGAACATCACTCCTTCTCCTCGGTCGGTGAGCTTCCGAAGACCATAGCCCATTCCCTGTACGAAAGCATCTCGTATCTGACCAGCAAAAAAGCTGCCGAAAGTTGCTAGGGTGGGCGGTTACGGTTCACGAGAGAGGAGTACGTTGTGGACGCATTTTTGAAACGAGTGGAGTCGCTCACCAGTGAGGAGATTGCGCTGATCGCATCCGCACAGGCCGCAGCGCAGCGCACCGCTCGCGGATCCGCCTACCGACAGGGGCGTGAGCACGTCGCCCGCCTCGACGAGGGCGGCACCGTTGCGGCACGCATCGAGGAGAGCTTCCTCAGCGCCGTGCGGGAATCCGGCTTCACGGGCGAGAAGGTGCGCGCCCAGTCGGCCACGCGCTGGGCAGGGCTCGCCGCCGCGTTCCGCGCCGAACTCAGCTCGGACGAGTGCGAGGCGCTCGAATCCGCGTGGAAGGCCGGGCTCGCCCAGGCCGCCAGCGAGCTCGTCGCCGCCGGCTAGTCCGCCGTCGCGCCCGGCCGACGGCGCCGGCGAAGGGGTAGCCCGTCTGCTTCGGGCGGATGCCTCGTACTCCCCGAATCCGATGCTACCCGTTCGGGGGGTGCGAGGGTTACTATCGCTGTGTGCGCTCCCCTCGCGCGCACAGAGATCGCGTTGTCGCACCGGCCGTCCGGCCCCTGTGCACCGCCGCCGTCGCCGATTCGAGAGGCAGACAGGCTATGGAGCCCGAACTCCAGCAGTCAGCACACGACGTTGCGGCGCGCGCCTGGCGCAGGTGGCGAAAGGTGGCCCCGCCACGTTCTCGACGCCGCACCCAGCGCGCGGCTTTCCGCCCCACGATCGGGCATCCTCCGCGCCACGCGCCGGGATGCATCGCTACTCACCAGACAATGTTCGGGTTGCCTGTGTGAGAGGCATCCTGCAAGGGATTGCCGCGGTGGGGTGGGGGTAGGGCCTCCGCCCCACTGTTCATGTCGACCAGCTGTCCTGTCGGAGGGTGGGGCTCAGTCCTGGCCGTTGCGGAGCAGCTTCTCGCAGAGGGCCCGCAGCTGCTTGAGCTCGTCCTCGTCGAGTGCGCCGCCGACGCGCTGGGTGATCGAGTCCATGTGCGTGACGGCCACCCGGCGAAAGAGTTCGTAGCCGGCATCCGTCAGTACGATCACGGTGCCGCGGCCATCGGTGGGGTCGTGCTCCTTCGCGAGCAGCCCGCGGGCGGTCATGCGGTCGACCAGGCGACTGACGCTCGGCTGGGTGAGCAGCATCTGGCGGTTCAGCTCGCGCAGGCGCAGCCGGTGCTCCGGATGCAGCGACAACGTGAACATGACGTCGTACTCGTTGAGTGAGACCTCGCGCGAGGGAAACTCGCTCGCCAGGGTGCGCATGACGCTCACCTGTGCCCGGAACAACGCTTCCCACGCGGCAACCGCGTCGGCCTTCTGGCTCATTTCGCCTCCCCAGCACAAGGATAGGCAGTCGGGGCGCCCGGTATGTAACCGGTGGGCGGGTCGGCCGGGATCCCGTGCCGAAGTCCGCTTCTCAAGGTGCCCGTTAACGTGCTGAGGGCCGGTCGTTGAGGCTAACGACCGGCCCTCTCCCTTTGCACCAAGAGTGTCCTGCAATCACATTCTGCGCCAGCTGCCACAGCAAACAACTGGCGCTCTCCGAATATATAACGAAGGGGTAACGAAAGCTAGTTATCGGATCGTTATTTTTCCTGCGAGTTTCCAATGACCGTTTCTGGCATCGATTCTCAACGAGGATGCCCGCCATTGCGCGCATCCTTCGGCCGGGCGAGACGAGCAGGATCGCGCGCTCGTCCCATTCCGCCCGCAGCTCACGGACCCGCAACCCCTGTGCTGCGGGCGCGCAGATGGATGCGCTCGCCCTGTGTGCCGAACATGCTGAGGATCTCGACGGCACCGGTTCCCGTCGACCCGAACCAGTGCGGGTTCCGGGTGTCGAACTCGGCAGCCTCTCCCGGGCCGAGCACGATGTCGTGCTCGCCCAGCACGAGCCGCAGGCGGCCGGAGAGCACGTACAGCCATTCGTATCCTCCGTGCACCTTGAGTTCGACGGCCCGCTCGGTTGCGGGGATCAGGACCTTGTAGGCCTGCGGTTCGCCCTGGTGCTGAGAGAGCGGGGTGAGCATGCGCCCGTCGGATCGTGTTGATCTCTGCGGAACGCGGGGGTCCTCGACCCTCGGGGCCGTCACGATCTCGTCCAGCGGAACCATCAGCGCCGCCGCGATCGGAAGAAGTAACTCGAGGCTGGCTTTCCGCTGCCCGGATTCCAGCCGGGAGAGGGTGCTCTTCGAGATCCCGGTCGCGGCAGCGAGCTCGGCCAGGGTCAGGTTCTTCTTCTGTCGGATGCGGCGCAGACGCGGAGCTATCTGCTCCAGCTCGGTCGTGACTCTGAGGGTGGCGCTCATGCCCCCATCGAAGCAGCGTGTTCCTGTTTCGGCAACAAACTTCCCAGAATTCACGCCGTGGGTGTCATCGTGAACGCCGAGGAGATGACCATGACGAACACGGCACACCACGACGTAATCGTTCGGGTGCGGCCGCTCTCGCCGTCACCGGCCGGCTCCTCGAGAAAGACCTCCACCCGGCGTCCGCTGGCTGAGCAGCCGATGTCACGCCGCACACCCAAGGAAAGGCACACGCCATGTCACACACTGTTCCCCAGTCGCCTGGAACCCAGCGCCCACCGTCGATTCACGCACGGGCGCTGATCACCTGGCTGGCGATCTTCCCCCTCGTCACCGTCGGTTTCTACGCGATCGAGCCGTTCGCGAGCGACTGGAATCCCGTCCTCCGCGCGCTCGTGCTCTCGATCGTCGTCGTGCCGCTCGCCGTGTACCTCGTCGTGCCGCAGCTCATGCGTGCGTACCAGGGCGTCCGTGCTCGCCGAAGCTGAGCCCGTGTCCTAGAAGAAGTCGGGGCTGGGCGTCGAGGCCTGCCGGATCGACACGTCCGCGTGGCGGTCGAAGCGGTAGCCGACGCCGCGCACGGTGCGCACGATGTCCTCGTAGCCGCCGAGCTTGGAGCGCAGCCGGCGCACGTGCACGTCGATGGTGCGCTCGTTGGGCGACTCGTCCTCGTCGGCGCTCCACAGCGAACTGATGAGCTCGGCGCGGTCGATGGTGCGACCCTCGCGCAGCACCAGGTACTGCAGCAGCTCGAATTCCTTGTAGGTGAGCGCGGCGGCGTCGCCGTCGAGCAGCACGCGCTTGCGGCTGATGTCGACGATCACGCCGGCCGGGTGGCGGTCGGCATCCGGCTCGTCGAGCTGGCGGTGCTTGGCCAGGGCGGCCGGGTCCTGCAGGGCGAGGCGCACGACGTCGACGTCGCGACCGCCGGAGCCCTGCGGCGCGAGAGCGACGGCGGCGTAGGTCTGGGCGCTCGGGGCGAGTTCGGCGGTGAGCTGCTTGATGGCCTCGACGAGGCGGTGCAGGCTGGTGCCCTCCGCGGCCGCCTTGGCCTCGTCGATTCCGACGTAGAGCACGAAGCCGCGGGCTTCGGTGCCCTCGGGCACGGCGCGAATGCGGGGGGCGGGGGCGACGGCGCTCGGGGCGGGGGCGAGCGAGAGCTCGGCGCGGGCGGGCCGGGTGGCGGTGAGGGGAGCGGGGGAGAGCTGTGCGATCGACATGAGATGTCCTTCTGATGATGTGAGACGCGTAGAACCCCGCGCAGACACGCCACCGGCGACCCTACGGAGGGTCCAGCGGGTCGGCGTTCATTGGCGACCTGAGGTTCGAGAACGAAGCAGCGAGGCTGCGGGCGAGACGGCGTTCAGAGGCCGTCGCCGGTTCGAAGCCGTCCGTGTGCGGGGCTCCGGGAGTTCGTCTGATGGGCGCGTGGCTCGATCAGAGCGTTCTCGACTGTGGTTCGCGGGTCAGCGGCACATTCGACAGTACGGAGCGCTACCACCGGGCATCATCATCCCGGTAGTCCTCTGTGCCTCGAAGGAGGTCAGGGGGTGAGCGTTCGTTGTCATGGGTGTAGCTAAGCGAGTGTTACGCCGGGTGTCAATTCAGTGACGGAAAAAGACGCATTCCGACACGCATGGTGTGCGGCGTGCGATGGGCGCGACGGCATGATCCATGACGAGAGGCGATCTCGTCACAGATTCCTCGATGAAATACGAGTTCATCGGATTTTCGTTACGCGTAGCGCGTTCGGCGCGTTGCCGCGCGAAGAAACTGCAGTGTTACGACAGAGCCGCCACCGACCTGGCAATGCGCAGGACCGATGGCGGCGTGAACGGATGCCGCGGCATCCGTGAAAAAGGTGGTTAGACGGTGCCGTAGAGCCGGTCGCCGGCGTCGCCGAGGCCGGGAACGATGTAGCCGTGCTCGTTCAGGCGCTCGTCGAGGGCGCCGAGCACGATCGTGATCTCACGGCCGGCCATCGCCTTCTCTACAGCGGCCAGGCCCTCAGGGGTGCCGAGGATACAGATCGCGGTCACATCCTTCGCGCCGCGCTGGAACAGGAACTCGATGGCAGCGGCCAGCGAGCCACCGGTGGCGAGCATCGGGTCGAGCACGAAGCACTGGCGGTCGGAGAGGTCTTCCGGCAGACGCTCGGCGTAGGTGGTCGGCTCGAGCGTCTCCTCGTCGCGGGCCATGCCGAGGAAGCCGACCTCTGCGGTCGGGACCAGCTTGACCATGCCCTCGAGCATGCCGAGGCCGGCGCGCAGGATCGGCACGATGAGCGGCTTGGGGTCGCCGATGCGCACACCCTGGGTCTCGGCGACGGGGGTCTGGATGGTGACCGGTTCGACCCGCACATTGCGGGTGCCCTCGTAAGCGAGGAGGGTCATGAGCTCTTCGGTGAGTGAGCGGAACACCGGCGACGAGGTGTTCTTGTCGCGCAGCACCGTCAGCTTGTGCGTGATGAGCGGGTGGTCTGCAACGTGGACTCGCATAGGCTCAATCTTAGTTCGGCCGCGCCTCGGAATGAGTCGAAAACGGCTGTTCCGGAGGAGATCATGAGCCAGCGGGCCCTGCACAGCGAATGGATGCGGCGCGCCATCGCCGAGGCGAGGGCGGCACTGGCCACCAACGACGTGCCCGTCGGTGCCGTGCTGCTCGACGAGACGGGCTCCGTCATCGCCCTCGGCCGCAACGAACGGGAGCTGCTGAACGATCCAACCGCGCACGCCGAGATCGTCGCGATCCGGGCGGCGACGACGGCGCGGGGCGACTGGCGGCTGGAGGGCTGCACGCTCGTCGTCACCCTGGAGCCCTGCGTGATGTGCGCGGGCGCGATCCTCGCGGCCCGACTGCCCGTCATCGTGTTCGGCGCTTGGGACGAGAAGGCCGGGGCATCCGGCTCGGTCTACGACGTGCTGCGTGACCGCAGGCTGCAGCACCGCGTCGAGGTGTTCGCCGGCGTCGAGGAGGCCGAGTGCGCGGCGCTGCTCACCGACTTCTTCGCCGACCCGGCCCGCCGGCCCTAGCCTCGCGCGGGCTGCCCGCCTCCCCGTTGGCTCGAGGGAGCGCCAGCGACCGAAGCCAACAGTGCACGAGGTTCGGTTCCCGGTGGGGTCGGGGTCTCGATACGGCCCTGGCGGGCCTACTCGACCAGCGGGAGAGGGGCCGCCCCGTCGGTCGAGTAGCGGGAGGGGGCCTCCCCGTCGGTCGAGTAGCGAGGAACGAGCGTATCGAGACCTCGCACGAGGCTCGGTTCCTGGTGGTGTCGGGGTCTCGATACGGCCCTGGCGGGCCTACTCGACCAGCGGGAGAGGGGCCTCCTCGTCGGTCGAGTAGCGGGAGAGGGGCCGCCCCTGTCGGTCGAGTAGCGAGGAACGAGCGTATCGAGACCTCGCACGAGTGTCGGTTTTCGGTGGTGTCGGGGTCTCGATACGGCCCTGGCGGGCCTACTCGACCAGCGGGAGAGCCCCCCCCCCCCCGTTGGCTCGAGGGAGCGCCAGCGACCGAAGCCAACAGCGCACGAGGCTCGGTTCCGGTGGTGTCGGGGTCTCGATACGGCCCTGGCGGGCCTACTCGACCAGCGGGAGAGGGGCCTCCCCGTCGGTCGACTAGCGAGGAACGAGCGTATCGAGGCCTCGCGCGGGCTGCCCTCTCCCCGTTGGCTCGAGGGAGCGCCAGCGACCGAAGCCAACAGCGCACGATGCCGGTACTACCCGGCGATGCCGTCGAGGTACTCGCTGAACATCCGCCGCGACGCCTGCTGCATCGCCGCGTTGTAGCGCTCGTTCTCTGCCCGCAGCGCGTCGGCGTCGATGCCCTCCGCGGCGAGCTCTCCCACACTGTCTGCCACCCAGCGCTCGTGCATCTCCGGCGTCACTTCGGGGTGGAACTGCACGGCCAGCGCCCAGTTGCCGATGCCGAATGCCTCGTTGCGGTACTCCGGTGAGCCGGCCAGCCGCGTCACACCCTCCGGCAGCTCGAACGTGTCGCTGTGCCACTGCATCACCGGAACGCCGGCGATGTGGCGCACGGGCGACTGCGCGCCCTCGACGGTCGGCTCGACGCTGCGGTAACCGATCTCGTTGCTGCCGCCCTTGAACACGGTGCCGCCAAGAGATTCCGCCATCAGCTGGGCGCCGAGGCAGACGCCGAAGACCGGCCGCTCCGCGTCGATCCGGGCGCGGATCAGCGCGATCTCGTCGGCGAGGTAGGGGTGCTGCTCGCTCTCGTAGACACCCATGTCGCCGCCGAGTACCACGACAAGGTCGGCCGCGGCCGGGTCGACGGCGGCGAAGTCGGCGCCCGGGGTGTCGAGCACCGTCAACGCGTAGCCGTGTTCGCGCAGCACCGGCTCCAGATTGCCGAGGTGAATCGTCTCATCGTGGCGCAGCACGAGCGCCGTGCGCAGCCGCGCGGCCTCGCCAGCGGCATCCGGGGTCTGGGTCTCGCCCGTGGCGGCCATGGCTACTCGAGTCCCTTGATGACGATGGTGTCGGTCGGCGGGTTCGGGCCGTTGAACTTCGAGAAGACGTCGGGCTCCAGGTAGATCACCCGGGCGATCGGCACGGCCACGCGGATGCGGGCCTCGATCGCGTCGATGTCGTGCGCGACGTCAGAGAAGCGCTTGCCGGCCGGGAAGGCGATCTTGGCGCCGACCAGCAGCTCATCCGGGCCGAGGTAGAGGGTCTTCATGTGGATGATGCCCTCGTGCTCCGTGCCGGCCAGGATCGCGTCCTCGATGGCGGCGGCATCCGCGGGGTTCGCGCCCTCACCGACGAGCAGGCTCTTCGTCTCGATGCCGAGCACCACGGCGACGGCGATGAGGAGCACACCGATGAACAGCGTGCCGATGGCGTCGTAGATGCCGTCGCCGGTGATGGCGGTGAGGCCGACTCCGATGAGGGCGAAGACCAGACCGCAGAGGGCAGCGACGTCCTCGAGCAGCACGACGGGCAGCTCGGGCGCCTTGGAGTGGCGGATGAACGCCACCCAGCCCTGCTTGCCACGCACCAGGTTGCTCTCGCCAACGGCGGTGCGCAGAGAGAACGACTCCAGCACGATCGCGACGAGCAGCACGACGATCGGCAGCCACCACCAGGCGGGGTCGAGCGGGTGGGGGTCCTGCAGTTTGCTGACGCCCTCGTAGAGCGAGAAGACACCACCGACCGAGAACAAGATGATCGAGACGACGAAGGCGTAGACGTAGCGCTCCCGGCCGAAGCCGAACGGGTGCTCGGCGTTCGCCTTGCGCTTGGCCTTGCGGCCGCCGAGTAGCAGGAGCAGCTGGTTGCCGGCATCCGCGATGGAGTGTACACCCTCGGCGAGCATCGAGGACGAGCCCGAAAGGGCCGCCGCGATGAACTTGGTGATGGCGATACCCGTATTTGCGAGGAAGGCCGCGATGATCGCCTTGTTTCCACCCGATGCACTCATGGAGCAATCCTAGGATGGTGGCGTGACCACTACACACCTGCCAGCAATCACTTTCCTTGGCGCCGGATCGATGGCCGGTGCCGTCATCGCGGGCCTGCTGAAACCAGAGGTCGTCGTCGCCGGCGGCATCCGCACCACCAACCGCAGCGCGGCCAAGGCGGCCGAGTCCGCCGCGCTGGAGGGCGTGACCGCGTTCGCGACCGAGAACGACCCCGACGCAAACCGGGCGGCCGTGCGCGGCGCGCAGATCGTCGTCGTCGCGGTGAAACCAGCCATGGTGCCCGACCTGCTGCGTGAGATCGCGGATGCCGTGGAGCCCGGCACGCTGGTTATCAGCGTCGCCGCCGGCGTCACCATCGCCACCTTCGAGTCGTTGCTGCCGGAGGGCGTCGCGGTGATCCGCAGCATGCCGAACACGCCGGCCGTCGTCGGCCGCGCCGTCACGGGCCTCTCTGTAGGCACGCGCGCCTCCGATGAGCAGCTGGCGCTCGCCGTCGGCCTGTTCGAGACCGTCGGCTCGGTGCTGGTGATCCCGGAGGAGCAGATCGACGCGCTCAGCACCATCTCCGGCTCCGGACCCGCCTACGTCTTCTACCTGATCGAGCAGCTCACGGCCGCCGCCGTGGCGAAGGGCTTCACGCCCGAGCAGGCCGCCCTGATGGTGAACGACACGTTCCTCGGCGCGAGCGAGCTGCTCGCCGCCTCCGGGGAGGAGCCGGCCGAGCTGCGCCGCCGCGTCACCAGCCCGAAGGGCACAACGGAGCGTGCCATCGCCGTGCTCGAGCAGGCCGGCCTGAGCACCCTGTTCGCCGAGGCGACGGATGCCGCGCTCGCCCGAGCCCGCGAGCTTGCCGCCGGCTAGCAGCTCTCGCCCAACGCCAGATTGTGCGCCTCCGAGCCACCTCATGTGGCGCGGAGGGCGACAAAGTGGCGCAGGACGCGCGGCCGCGCCGCGGCATCCGGGCAGCAGAAACGGCCTGGCGGCGTGCCCGCCAGGCCGTTGTGCGTTGCGTCTTAGGCGCGGGGGGAGGCTCCGACGAGCTCGGGCTCCTCTGTCGTGTCGGCGGCCTCGGTCTCCGCGGCAACGGTCGATGCGGCACCAGGCTCCTGTGCGTCGATGTGCTGGGCACCGGTTTCATCGACCTCGCCCTCGGCGGCCAGGTGGGCGATGCCGAGCTGACGCTCCTTGATCAGCAGGCGGCGGTTGCGGGCCGCGTCCTTGTTGTGCCACCGGTCGATCCAGGCGAGCCCGAGGGCGGAGAGGATGAAGATGGTGTGGATGGCGACCTGCCAGAACACGCCGGCCTCTGAGTAGACCTCGCCGGTGAGGTTCTCCACCTCTTCCGCGCCGAGGTCGTTCACCTCGATGAACGTCTTCAGCAGGTGGATCGACGAGATGCCGATGATCGACATGGCCAACTTCGTCTTGAGCACGTTCGAGTTGACGTGGGAGAGCCACTCCGGGCGATCCCGATTGTCATCGAGGTTCAGCTTCGAGACGAACGTCTCGTAGCCGCCGATGATGACCATGATCAGCAGGTTCGCGATCATGACGACGTCGATGAGGCCGAGCACGCCGAGCATGACGACGGCCTGCTCCGCCTTCCGCGGGTCAGAGACGACGTGCTCCGCGAGGTGCAGCAGCTCGCCCATGAACTGCAGGACGTAGAGCAACTGGGCGACGATGAGGCCCAGGTAAAGGGGGGCCTGCAGCCAGCGGCTGAGGAAGATCAGGCTGCCGACGGAGTTTGTCCAGCGGGATCCGATGTCGGGGGTGGGTGTTGCGGGGTTCATCGGATGCCTGCCTCGGTCTCTTCGATTACAAGTTCGCGTTCTTCAAAATCGGCCATCGCGCCCCACCGGTCGATCCAGGCCAGGCTGATCGCGGAGACGATGAAGATCGTGTGGATGATCGACTGCCAGAGCACGCCGGACACGGTGTAGGTCTCGGTGGCGCCGTGCGCTGAGCTGCCGCCGAGGTTGGAGACCTCGATGAACGTCTTCAGCAAGTGGATGGAGGAGATGCCGACGATCGACATTGCGAGCTTGGTCTTCAGCACATTGGCGTTGACCTGGCTCAACCACTCCGGCCGGTCCTGCGACTCGCCGGTGTCGATCTTGGAGACGAATGTCTCGTAGCCGCCGACGACGACCATGATGACGAGGTTCGCGACCATGACGACGTCGATCAGTCCGAGCACGCCGAGCATGACCGAGTTCGCGTCGATGTCCATCGGGTCGGAGAGCACCGCTTCGCTCATGCCGATCAGCTCATTGATGAACACGGCGGCGTAGAGCCCCTGCGCGACGATCAGCCCCAGGTAGAGCGGCGCCTGCAGCCAACGGCTGAGAAAGATGAGGTAGCCAATGGCGTTCGCCCAGCGGGCGAGAGGGTTTTTACGGCGGGCAGTACTGGGGACTTCAGGGGCATTCACTTACCCAATTATGGGCGCATTTTCCCCAGCTGACATCCAGCCAGCACATAGCTAACGCACAGCTGAAGGCTGCCGATAGTGACTTCCTAGGTGCCTCGCTGCCTAGACGCCGAGGGCCGCGAAGCGCTCGAGATCTGCCTCGGTGCCGGAGGCGATGATGAGGTCGTGGTTGGAGATCACGGTGTCGGCGGTTGCGTAGGTGAACGGGCGGCCGGGGCTCTTCACGCCGACGACGGTGATGCGGTGCTTGGTGCGCACGCCGGAATCCGTCAGGGACTTGCCGCGGATCGGCTTCGGCGGGTACATCTTGACCAACGCGAAGTCGTCGTCGAACTCGATGAAGTCGAGCATGCGGCCGCTCACCAGGTGGGCGGTGCGCTCGCCGGCCTCCGCCTCCGGGTAGATCACGTGGTTGGCGCCGATGCGCTCCAGGATTTTTCCATGCGACTGCGAGATGGCCTTCGCCCAGATCTGCGGGATGCCGAGGTCGACCAGGTTCGCGGTGATCAGCACGCTGGCCTCGACAGAGGAGCCGACGGCGCAGACGGCGACAGAGAAGTCTTGGGCGCCGATCTGACGCAGCGCGTCGATCGATCGGGCGTCCGCCTGCACGGCGTGCGTCACGCGCTCCGCCCACTTCTGCACGAGGGCAGCGCTGTCGTCGACGACGAGCACCTCGCGGCCGAGCCGGTCCAACTGGCCGGCCGTGGCCGCGCCGAAACGGCCGAGGCCGATGACGAGAACCGGGGCGTCGTGTCTATTGCGGTCAACCAACGATTGGCCTTTCCTCAGGGCGTTTGAACAGCTGGCGGCGCTCACTGGATGCCAGGGCTGCCGCGAGTGTCACTGTACCAATCCGGCCCATGAACATGGTGGCAGCCATGATGTAGACGCCCTCGGGCGGGAGCTCGGCGGTGAGCCCCGTGGAGAGCCCGCAGGTGGCGAAGGCCGAGATCACGTCGAACAGCACATAGTCGAACGGTGCCTTGGTGATCTGCAGGATGGCGATGCTGGAGACGGCGACGATGGTCGCACCCCAGAGCACGACGCTGACGGCGAGGCGCAGGATGTCGCGGGGGATGCGGCGGCCGAATGCCTCCATCGACTCGTTGCCGCGGGCCTCCGCGAAGGCGGCCAGGAACAGCACGGCGAGCGTGGTGACCTTGATGCCGCCGGCGGTGGAGGCCGAGCCGCCTCCGATGAACATGAGCATGTCGCTGACCAGCAGGCTGGAGCCGTGCAGGTCGGCGATGTTGATCGTGGCGAAACCGCCGGAGCGGGTCATCACCGAGAGGAAGAACGCCTGGAAGATCGTCTCGGCCGCGCCATGGCCGCCGAACGTCTTCGGGTTGTCGAACTCGAGCAGGATGTAGAGCAGTCCGCCGGCGACCAACAGCAGGCCGAACGTCACGAGGGTGAGCTTCACGTGCACCGACCAGCGGCGGGGCCTGCGCCATCCGCGCACCAGGGCGTAGATCACCGGGAAGCCGATGGCCCGAGGATGACGCCCACCATGAGCGCTGAGAGGAAGAAGTAGTCGTCGGCCCAGGGCGTCAGCCCCTCCGGGTTCGGGTTGAAGCCCGTGTTCGTGAACGCCATGGCCGCGTAATAGAGGCTGTGCCAGGCGGCCTCGCCGACCTGCACGCCGACGGCGAGCATGCGTGGGAACAGCAGCAGCGCGACGACGGCCTCGATCACGAGGGCGCTCACCGCCACCGTCGCGAGCAGGTTGCCGACCTCGCCCAGGCGCACCGTCTGGCCCTCGTTGACCGGGCCGACGTGGATCCTGGACGGGTTGGTGTCGCTGGCGGCCAGCAGCTTGGCGCGCAGCCCGAGCCGGCGGCTGATGACCATGCCGAGGATCGAGGCCAACGTCAGCACGCCAATACCGCCGACGTTGACGCCGATGAACACCAGCACGTCGCCGAAGTCCGACCAGTGGGTGGCCATGTCCACGGTGGACAGTCCGGTGACACAGATAACGGACACGGCCGTGAAGAGTGCGTCGGGGAGCGGGGTCACCTGGCCGTTGGAGGCGGAGATCGGCAGCGAGAACAGCAGGGTGAACAGCATCACGAGCGCGGTGAAGATGAGGATCGCGAAGCGGGAGGGGGAGTGGCCGGCGAAGTGATCGATGCCGTCGCGGAGGCGCCCGGGCAGAGAGCTCAACCTGAGCGGTGCACGCTGTTGGCGCATCGCTGTTTGCATCAATTCCCCTTCACCTGACACGCGCTGTGTCGAATGGTCATGGTACTCCCCAAGGGGAGCGACTAGTTTTGATCTCATGGCGGACATCTTTGACGTGGTTGCAGACCCGACCCGACGCGACATCTTGGGCATCCTGTTGGCGAAGCACAACACCCGTTCGGATGCGGCAGGCGAGATCAGCGTTTCGGAGATCGTCGCGGAGCTCGGACTCAGCCAGCCGACCGTCTCGAAGCACCTCAAGGTGCTGCGCGAGGCCAGCCTCGTCTCCGTGCGCGAGGAGGGGCAGCACCGCTACTACCACCTCGACCACGCACCGTTGGAGGCCATCGAAGACTGGCTGATCCCCTTCCTGAGCGTCGACTTCGACGCCGTCGTGCGCGAGGGCGACTATGCGGATGCCGGCCTGAAGGACGAGCAGCGGGCGTTCGCGACCGCCATCGGCAAGGCATTCGCCGACACCTCCGTCAAGGTCAGCGCCGTCGTGAAGGATGTCGCGCCGAAGAAGTGGCGCCGCTACGAGTAGGTCCACCGCCGTCGATCGGGCCGTGCCGCTCGGTGAGCCACCCCGTTTGTTGAGCCACCCCGTTGGTTTGAGTCACCCCGTTAGGTGAGTCACCCGTTGGTTTGAGTCACCCGTTGGTTGAGTCACCCCGTCAGGTGAGCCACCCCGTTAGTTGAGCCACCCGTTGGTTGAGCTTGTCGAAACCGGGCACGCATCGGTAACTGTCCAGAGGTTTCCTTGGACTGGGCTGCCGCCTTTCGCGACGCTTCGCGTCGCGCTGTCGAAATCCCGGCTCTGGACAAGCCCGCGCCCGGGGCCTAGAGTTTCGTCACGCGCACGCGCCACTCGAGTCACATTCGTCGCACGAGCACCGCGCAGCGAGGGCCCACCCGGGGGCCCGCAGGGCCACGAGCGAGGATCCATGGCACCCGACCTTTCTGATGTGCGCTTTCTGACGGTCGCCGAGGTCGCCGCGATGATGCGCGTCTCGAAGATGACCGTTTACCGCCAGGTGCACGCGGGAGAACTGCCCGCGATCCGCTTTGGGCGTTCTTTCAGGGTGCCCGAGTCCGCCGTCCAAGAGGCCCTCCAGCACCACGTCGCGGGGCCCGGTTGAGAATTCGGCAAGAGAACCCCGTCGAATCCGGTAGACTGGCCACTTAGTTTCGGCTGCACTCGCAGTCATCCAAAATCTTGTGAGGTTTGTGTGGGTTCTGTAATCAAGAAGCGCCGCAAGCGTATGGCGAAGAAGAAGCACCGTAAGTTGCTTCGTAAGACTCGCCACCAGCGTCGCAACAAGAAGTAAGCCGGAGAGCTCACCGCTTCATTGGGTGAGCCCAGATGGCAGCGAGCGCTAGACCCTCGGGTCTAGCGCTTATTGCTGTTAATGGGCCAGTTTCGCCGGCCCTGCGCCCGGCACCGCACGCGGGGCGCTCAGGCCGCGAGCTAGGCTGGAACGGTGCCCACCCCCGTTCTGACACTCATCGGCAAGCCCGGATGCCACCTTTGCGACGACGCACGCGTGGTCGTCTCCGCGGTGCTGCAGCAGCTGGCGACCGAGTCGCCGGCCACCCCGGTCGACTTCGAGGAGAAGTCGATCCTGGAGGACGCCGCGCTGCACGAGCGCTTCGTCGAGGAGATTCCCGTCGTGCTGATCAACGGCGCGGTGCACAACTACTGGCGCATCGACCTGGTGCGCCTCAAGGCAGCCCTGCAGGAGGCGCAATGACCATTCGTCACATCGTGTCGTGGAGGCTCGCCGCGAGCGACCCCGCGCTCAAGGCAGCCCAGGCGGCCGAGATGAAGGCCGGGCTGGAGGGCCTGCGCGGCCAGATCGCCGGCATGAGCGCCATCGACGTCGGCATCAACGTGTTGAATCCCGGTGCGAACTGGGATGTCGTGCTCATCGCCGACTACGACGACGAGGCCGCACTCGCCGGCTACCAGGTGCACCCGGCGCACCTCGCCGTGACCGGATTTATCAAGCCGATCGTGGCCGAGCGCAGCTGCGTCGACTTCGAGCTCGGAGCCTAGACTCGCCCCCACGCATCCCGCGCCAACAAAAAACGCGCATGCCCCGGAGTCCGGGGCATGCGCGTTTTGTGTGGGAAGACTAGCCGGCGAGTGCCTTGGCCTTCAGCGCCTCGAACTCAGCCTGGTTGATGGCGCCGGAATCCAGCAGCGCCTTCGCCTTGTTGATCTCCTCGGCGGGGCTCGACGAGCCGGCAACCTGCTTGATGTACTGCTCGCTGGCCTTCTGAGCCGCGACGACATCCTTGGCCTGGCGCTCGGCCATGCCGCGGCCGCGGGCGATCAGGTAGATCAGCGCCGTGAGGAAGGGCACGAAGATCAGGAAGATGATCCAGAGGGCCTTCCACCAGCCGTTCAGCTTGTGGTCGCGGAACAGGTCACCGATGATCGCGAAGATCGCGAACAGGTAGGCGATGAAGGCGAATGCCCAGAAGAAGGCCCAGAGGACGTTCCAAAAGTTTTCCCAAATGCTCATGTTGCTTCCCCTCGTGGTGCTGTGACACGGCCCCGTATGGAAGTCGCTGCTCACAACTTAGCGTCGTTCTCCCAGCTTTCGCGAGGCTTTGTGCGGAATATGCCCCCTGAAAAGGGGGAAGTTGCCCTAGCGCTCTCCATTGCGCCGGGTCTAGATTGGCGTCCACGCGCCGCGCCTGCGGCGCCGCCGGCTGTGCGGTGGGGAAACAGCACGCACAACGGGCTTGTGCGATGTAGGGGAGACCACCATGGCCAAGGAATTCACTGGAGTCATCAAGCAGGATGTGCGGGACTCGACGTCCGACTGGGACGCCTTCCTCCCAGACAAGGCACCGAAGGGGGCGCCGAACGTGCTCGTCGTGCTCTACGACGACACCGGGCAGGCCGCGTGGTCGCCGTACGGCGGCCGCATCAACATGCCGACGATGGACCGGCTGGCTGCCGACGGCCTCACCTACTCACAGTGGCACACGACGGCGCTGTGCTCGCCGACTCGGTCGACCTTCCTGACCGGCCGCAACCACCACTCCAACGGATTCGCGACCATCTCCGAGTCTTCGACCGGGTTCCCCGGCTACAACTCCCACATCCCGCCGGAGAACGCCACGATGGCGAACATCCTCCGCGATGCCGGCTGGTCGACGTACTGGGTCGGCAAGAACCACAATGTGCCGATCGACGAGTGGACGGCGGGCGCCTCGAAGAAGAACTGGCCGCTCGGCCAGGGCTACGACCGCTTTTACGGATTCATCGGCGGAGAGACGAACAACTGGTACCCCTCGCTCGCCGAGGACAACCACTACATCGACCAGCCGTACCTGCCAGAGGACGGTTACCACCTCTCCAAGGATCTCGCCGACCAGGCCCTGAAGATGATCAGGGACTCCAAGCAGACGGAGCCGGACAAGCCCTGGTACATGTGGTTCTGCCCGGGCGCCAACCACGCCCCGCACCACGCGCCAGAGGAGTACATCGCCAAGTACAAGGGCCAGTTCGACGACGGCTACGAGGCCTACCGCGACTGGGTCGTGCCACGCATGATCGAGCGCGGGCTCCTGCCGGAGGGGACGACGTTCGGCGACATCAACCCGATGCCGGACGGCACGTTCAGCCCGACCGATGAGGTGCGGCCGTGGGCCGAGCTCAGCGAAGAGGAGAGGGCGATGTTCTCACGGATGGCCGAGGTGTTCGCCGGATTCTCGGAGTACACCGACGCGCAGGTGGGGCGCATCGTCGACTACCTCGAGGAATCCGGCCAGCTCGAGAACACGATCATCATCTACTGCGCCGACAACGGGGCCTCCGGCGAGGGCAGCCCGAACGGCTCCGTCAACGAGGGCAAGCTCTTCGGCGGCTATCCGGATGACGAGGCGCAGAACCTCACGATGGTCGACAAGCTCGGCAGCCCCGACACCTACAACCACTACCCGACCGGATGGGCGATGGGTTTCTCCTCCCCGTACAAGATGTTCAAGCGCTACACCTACCAGGGCGGGGTCTGTGACCCCATGGTGATCCACTGGCCGGCCGGCATCCGGGCCAAGGGAGAGGTGCGCAACCAGTACCACCACTCGACCGACATCGTCGCGACGATCCTCGACGTCTGTGGCGTCGAGATGCCACAGAGCTACAACGGGGTCGAGCAGAGCCCGCTCGCCGGGGTGTCGATGCGTTACTCCTTCGACGCGCCGGCGGATGGGTCGACGCAGAAGGAGACGCAGTACTACGAGATGTTCGGCAACCGTGGCATCTGGCACAAGGGTTGGAAGGCCGTGACGGTGCACGGGCCGGTGAGCGGCAAGGGCGATTTCGAGAACGATGTCTGGGAGCTCTACCACACGGACGTCGACCGCTCAGAGTCGACTGACCTCGCGGCAGAGCACCCGGAGAAGCTCGAGGAGTTGAAGGCCCTGTGGATGCGGGAGGCCGAGGCGAACCACGTTCTGCCGCTCAACGACCTGCAGGTGATCGGCAACCCCAAGGACTACGAGACGTTCCTCGGCATGGAGTTCAAGGTGCCGGTGCCCCCGAGCGGCCAGTACACCTACTATCCGGGCACGACGGAGATCCCGGAGCGCTCCGCGGCGAATGTGCACGGGGTCTCCTACAAGATCCTCGCCGAGCTCGACCTCACGGCCGACACGGAGGGTGTCATCTTTGCCCACGGCTCGCGGTTCGGCGGCCACGCCCTGTTCATCAAGGACGGCGAGGTGAGCTACGCGTACAACTTCCTCGGCATCCCGCCGGAGGACCGCATCTCGGCGCCGCTCAAGCTGACCGGCAGGCACATCATCGGTGTGGAGTTCACCAAGGAGCGGATGGGTGAGTACCGCGAGGGAGTTGGGCCGCTCAAGCTCTACATCGACGACCAGCTCGTCGCCCAGCAGGAGATCCGCACGGTTCTCGGCCACTTCTCGCTCTGCGGTGAGGGGCTCTGCATCGGCTACGACAGCGGTGACGCCGTCTCCAGCGCCTACACCGGGTCGCGGTTCGAGTTCACCGGCGGCACGATCGAGAAGGTCGTGTTCGACATCGGCGACGACGTGTACGTCGACGTCGAGGCGCACCTCGCGGCGGCGTACGCCCGAGACTGAGTGGCTCGTGGGGCCGCCTCAGCGGCGGCCCCACGGCATCCGAAAGGCAGGTCAATGTCTCAACCACTGCCGTCGTGGGCCGATTCGGCGACCACGCGGGGAATCATCGAGTTCGTGGAGCGGGTGAGCGGGGGCGGCGATGGGGCCGTTCCGGCCCCGGAGCGCGTTGCCGTGTTCGACAACGACGGAACGCTCTGGACCGAGAAACCGATGCCGACCCAGCTGCACTTCATCGTGCAGCAGTGGGCGGCCGCCGCCGCGGCCGACCCGGATCTGGCCGAGCACCAGCCCTACCTGGCGGCGGTGAGCGGCGACTTCGCCTGGCTCGGCGCCGCGCTCGACAAACACTACGACGGCGACGACAGCGATCTGCAGCTCGTGATCGGGGCCATTCTGGCGGCAACGGCGGGAGAGAGCGTCGTCGACTACGAGCGATCCGTGGCCGAGTTCTACCGCAGCGCGAAGCACCTGACTCTGGGCACGCCCTACCGTGACGCCGTCTACCGGCCGATGGTGGAGTTGTTGCGCTACCTGGAGGAGCACGGCTTCACCTGTTACATCATCTCTGGCGGCGATCGAGACTTCATGCGCCCCATCACAGCCGAGTACTACGGCATCCCACCCGAGCGGGTGGTCGGCTCCGCGGTCGGGCTGAGCTACGACGCAGACAGCGCCGAGGTGCGCTACGGCACGACGTTCGACTTCATGGATGACGGGCCGATCAAGCCCGTGCGCATCTGGACCCGCATCGGCCGGCGGCCGATCATGGCCGCGGGCAACTCCAACGGCGACATCGAGATGCTGCGCTACACGCAGGGCAGCCCCCATTCGCTCGCCCTCTTGATCCACCACGACGACACTGCCGATCGGGGCGACGCCGCCTACGACTCCGGCGCCGAGAAGGCGCTTGCCGCGGCCAAGGAACACGATTTCACGGTCGTCAGCGTGCGCGACGACTGGACGAGCGTGTTCGCCGCATCCGGCGCGGCGGACATGTAGTGGGCGCCGCCAGGGGGGAGGCGGTGACGCCGGCGCCGGCCTCGCGGCCTGCGCCGCGCTCGCGCGACTGGCTAGCGCCGACGCTGCGCGGCTACCGCAGGCGCTGGATCGGGCCGGACGTGCTCGCCGGCCTCGCGGCGGGCGCGGTCGTCATCCCGCAGGGCATGGCCTACGCCACCATCGCCAGCCTGCCCGTGCAGATCGGGCTGTACAGCTGCATGGTGCCGATGCTCGTCTACGCGCTGCTCGGCGGCTCGCGCGCAATGAGCGTGTCGACCACCTCGACGATCGCCACCCTCACGGCGACGACGCTGGTCAGCGCCGGGGTCGCCGTCGGTTCTGCGGATGCCGTGCGCGACCTGACGACACTCACGCTGCTGGTCGGAGCCATCCTGCTCCTGGCCCGACTGCTGCGGTTGGGCGCGCTCGTCGAGAACATCAACAAGTCGACGATCCTCGGCATCCAGATCGGCGTGGGCGCCACGGTGGCCGTCGGACAGCTGCCGACGCTGCTCGGGGTCGACAGCAATTTCACCGGGCACGGCTTCTTCCACTCGATCAACGCGGTGATCGCGGCGCTGCCGTCGATGAACGCCCCGACGCTCGTGCTCTCGGTGTGCTCGATCGCCGTGCTGCTCGTGCTCAAACGCTTCGCTCCGCGTGTTCCGGCGCCCCTCATCGTCGTGGTGGGCGGGATCGTGCTCGTCGCCTTTGCGGGGCTGCAGGATGCGGGGGTCGCGGTCATCGCCCCGGTGCCGCAGGGGCTCCCGCTGCCGAGCCTGCCTGCACTCGGCGACGTCGTCGACCTGATCCCCGGCGCTCTGGCGATCGCCGTGATGGCGTTCCTTGAATCGGCGGCCGTGGCCCGTGGCATCCGCGCGGCCGGGGAGAGGCAGATCGACAGCAATCAGGAGCTGCTCGCCACCTCGGCCGCGAACCTCGCCGGGTCGTTCTTCTCCACCCTGCCGGCGGCCGGGGGCTTCTCTCAGAGCGCTGTGAACCTCTCGGCGGGCGCCCGCTCACAGCTGTCGAGCCTGGTTACCGTGGCCTTCGCGGTGCTCGTCGCCCTGTTCCTCGGCCCGGTGCTCAGCCTGATGCCACAGGCGACGCTCGCATCCATGGTGTTCGTCGCCGTGATCGGGCTCATCGACGTGCCGGCCCTGGTGCGGCTGGCCCGCGTCAACCGGCCCGACTTCTGGACGGCACTGGCCACCGCCGGCGTCGGGCTCACCGCCGGGCTACTCGCAGCCGTCGCCGTCGGGGTCGCCCTGACGCTGCTGCTGATCCTCAGCGAGCTGAGCAAGACCAGGGTCACCGTGGGGGAGCGGCGGGGCCCGGTGCTCGCGGTGGTCGTGGGCGGGCCGCTGTACACCGCGAACGTGCTCGAGACCGAGCAGGCGGTGCTCGCCGCGGTCGCCGAGGCCGACGGGGTCGGTGCGGTCGTGCTCGACCTCGGCCGGATGGCCACAACCTCGGTCACCGTGCTCGACGCGCTCGCCGACCTCGACCGCGAGCTGGCGGCGCAGGGGGTGCAGCTGCGCATCGCGGCCGTCCCGGACGCCGCACTCCTGATCGCCCGGCGCACGAGCTGGTTCAGCGGGCTCGAATCCGAGGCGCGGGTGTTCGCCAGCGTCGAGTCCGGGATGGGGTAACAGGATGGACAGCGGTGCGGTGGGTGATTTCTTCGGCTCCAGCGACATCAGCGGATGGGACCTGCTGATCGCGACGCTGGTGGTCGTCGCGGGCTGGGTCGTGTCGATCTTCGTCAAGCGCGGGGTGACGGCGCTGCTCACCCGGACTCCGGGCATCTCGCCGGGCGCCACCCTGCTCATCGCGCGGATCGCGAAGTACGTGGTGATCCTTTTGGGCATCGGAATCGGACTGAGCTTCCTCGGCGCCTCGGTGCAGCCGCTGCTCGCCATCGCGATCATCGTCGGGGTCGTCATCGCGCTCGCGCTGCGCGGCGTCGCCGACAACTTCGCGGCCGGCGTCGTGCTGCAGTCGCGGCATCCGATCAAGCCGGGCGACGAGATCGCCACCGACGACTACGTCGGCACAGTGCTCGAGCTCAACGGCCGCACGGTGATCCTGCGCACCGCTGACGGGCGCACCGTGCACGTGCCGAACGGGCGGCTGCTGCAGGACCCGGTCGTCAACCACTCGCAGGCGGGTGCGCGCCGCAGCGAGGTGGAGGTGCGCGTTGCCGCCGGGGTGCTGCCGCCGGAACGGCTGGGCGAGGTGCTCTCCGCCGCGGCATCCGCGGTCGACGGGGTGCAGACGACCGAACCGGCGCGGACCCTCATCGTCTCCGTCGAGCCACGGCGGGTCACCGCCAGGGTGCAGTACTGGCACCATCCGATGCGCGGCGTCACCGTCACCTCTGCCGTCGTGACGGCGCTCGCCGCCGCGTGCGCAGAGCGCCGGCTGCCGGCCAGCGTCACGTCGGCACTGCCGGAACCGCCGCTCACGCCGGCAGGGGAGCTCTGATGACCGCGTCGACCGATACACACGGCGAGCAGCCAGCGGGTGCGCCGTCCCCGCGGACGGCGCTCCTGCTCTCGATCCCAGCGATCCTGATCGGCCTCGTGACGGCCGTCGTGCTGATCGCCCTGACCGTGCTCGCCGACTGGCTGCAGACGCTCGTCTGGCAGGGGTTGCCCGGCCTTCTCGGCGTCGGCGACACCACCGGCTGGTGGACGATGGGCGTGCTCACGCTGACCGGGCTCATCGTCGGGCTGATCGTCTGGCTCGCGCCCGGCCACGCCGGGCCGGACCCGGCGACGACGGGCCTCGTGGCGCCGCCGCTCGCGATCGGCGTGCTTCCCGCGCTCGCCGCCGTGCTGGTGATCGGCGAGGCCGGCGGTGTGAGCCTCGGCCCGGAGAATCCGGTCATCGCGATCAACACCGCGCTGACCGTGGCCATCACGGCCAAGCTCTGGCCCCGGGTGCCCCTCCAACTCGTGGTGCTGATGAGCGCCGCCGGCACGATCGGCGCACTGTTCGGGACGCCGGTCGGGGCGGCCCTGGTCCTCACCGGGATCGTGGGGATGACGAGCGGCGGCGGCGCACTCTGGGACAAACTCTTCCTGCCGCTGGTCTCGGCCGGGACCGGATCGCTGGTGATGGCGATCGCCGGTCGGCCCAACCTGTCCGTCGACGTGCCGGCGCTGGGCGCCCCCGAGCTGATCGACCTGGTGAGCGGCGTTGCCGTCGCGGCCGTCGCCGTGCTCCTCGGCCTCCTCGGCGTCTACCTCTTCCCGCTGCTGCACCGCCTCTTCCACCTCCTGCGCAACCCCGTGCTGCCGTTGACGATCGCGGGGGCGCTGCTCGGCGTCCTCGGCGTCCTCGGCGGCCCGGACACACTGTTCAAGGGCCTGACGCAGATGAAGGACCTCACGGCGAATGCCGCCGAGCTCAGCGTCGGACAGCTTGTGGCCGTGACACTGATCAAGCTGGCCGCCCTCCTCATCGCCGCAACGGCCGGGTTCCGGGGCGGGCGCGTCTTTCCTGCCGCGTTCATCGGGGTTGCGGTCGGCCTGGTCGCCCATGCGGTGTTCGCCGGGATCCCGGCCAGCCTGGCGATCGCGTCCGGCGTGCTCGGCATGGTCCTGGTGGTCACCAGGGACGGCTGGCTCTCGCTGTTCATGGCGGTGACCGTGGTGGCCGACATCACGGTGCTGCCGCTGCTCTGCATCATCGTGCTGCCGATCTGGCTGATGGTCACCCGGCAACCGCCGATGCTGATCGGCAGCAGCACCCCGACGGCGGCGCCCGCCGGCCCGTCGACCCCACCCCACTGATGCGCGTTCCGCGCCACGAAGGAGCACCATGGGTCCAGTAATCGGCAGCATCCTCCCGCTCGCCCTCGGCATTGCGATCAGCCCGATCCCGATCATCGCGGCGATCCTCATGCTGCTCTCGCCCCGGGCGCGCAGCACCAGCGTCGGGTTCCTGGTCGGCTGGGTGCTCGGCATCATCGTCGCCGTCGGCGTGTTCACCCTGCTCTCCAGCGTGCTGCCGGAGAAGGATCCGGATGCCTCCCAGCCGATCGCCGGGTGGATCAAGATCGCGATCGGCGCGCTGTTGCTGCTGCTGGCCCTCAAACAGTGGCGCGGCCGGCCGAAGGAGGGCGAGGAGGCAGCCCTGCCCGGGTGGATGTCGGCCATTGACTCGATGACCGCGGTGCGCGCTGCAGGGCTCGGCTTTCTGCTCTCGGCGGTGAACCCGAAGAACCTGTTGATGGCCGCCGGCGCCGGCGTCATCGTCGGCAGCGCCGGCCTCGATGGCGGCGCGATCGTGCTCAGCCTGGTGATCTTCGTCGTGATCGCCGCGGCATCCGTCGCCGTGCCGGTGATTGCCTACCTCGTCGCGGCCCCCGCGATGGAGGCGCCGCTCGAGCGGCTGCGCGTCTGGCTGCAGCGGAACAACTCCACGGTGATGGCCGTGCTGCTGTCGGTGATCGGCGTCGTCATGGTCGGCAAGGGGATCGCGAGCTTCTGAGCGGTTGCACAGACATACCCCCTGGGGGTATGTTCGTAGCATGATGAACGTTGCGCCCTCCGCCCTGAACCCGTCCACGCCGAAGCTCGTCGATCTGGGCCTGACGAGCGCGTCGGAAGGTGGGAGCTGCTGCGGCGGGGGCGGCTGTGGAAACTCGGCCACCGACGGGGCGGATGCCGCGACAGCCGGTGCCCCTGCGGGCGTCAGCACCGAGCTGCAGGTGGCGGGCATGACCTGCGGCCACTGCGTCACGAGCGTGACCGCCGAGCTCAGCGCGTTGGAGGGCGTCACCGGTGTCAACGTGGCTCTTGTCGCGGGCGGCGTCTCGACCGTCACCGTGCAGAGCGCGGCCCCGCTAGATCCGCAGGCCGTGGCTGCAGCGATCGACGAGGCCGGGTACGAGCTCGCCTAGTCAGCCCTTTTCCTGCGAGCCGGCGAGGTTTCGACAAGCTCAACCGGCGGGAGGGGCTCACCCAACGGGGGAGCGGCTCAACCAGCGGGAGGGGTCCAACCGGCGGCAGGGCGCTCGATGAGCGGGGCCCGGATGCGCGAATGGCCGGTGTTCACGCGGAACACCGGCCATTCGCATGGCTGGGTGGTGAGGCCTACGGCTCCAGGCGGGTCGGGCCGCGGAACAGGTAGGTGACCTCGCGGATCGACGCCTGGTGCAGCATGAGCATCAGCACGCGGGCCAGGCCCATGCCGAATCCGCCGTGCGGCGGCACGCCGTAGCGGAAGAAGTCGAGGTAGGTCTCGAGCTCCTCCGGGTCCATGCCCTTCTCCTCGGCCTGCGCGACGAGCACGTCGATGCGGTGCTCGCGCTGGGCTCCGGTGGAGATCTCGGTGCCGTTGAACAGCAGGTCGTAGCTGTTGGTCAGGCCGGCGTCGCCCTCGTGGCGCATGTGGTAGAACGGGCGGATGCTGGACGCGTAGTCGGTGATGAACACGAACTCGTGGCCGAACTTCTCTGCCACGTAGGCCGAGATCTGGCGCTCGCCCTCCGGGTCCATGTCGTCGTCGGCGCGGGGGATCTCGTAGCCGCGGTCGGCCACGATCTGCTTCGCCTCGGCCAGCGGGATGCGCGGGAACGGACGCGACGGCACGGTGACCTCGACGTCGAACAGCTCCTTGATGGCCTCGCCGTGCTTGGCCTTGACGGCCGTGAAGCCGGCGACGAGGAGCTCCTCGTGCAGGTTCATCACGTCTTCGTGCGAGTCGATCCAGCTGATCTCGGTGTCGACGCTGGTGAACTCGGTCGCGTGGCGGCTGGTGAAGGAGTGGTCGGCGCGGAAGGCCGGCCCGACCTCGAAGATCTTGCCGAAGCCGGCGGACTGCGCCATCTGCTTGTAGAACTGCGGGCTCTGCGCCAGGTAGGCCTTGCCCTCGAAGTACTCGACCTCGAACAACTCGGCGCGCGACTCGCTCGCCGACGCCATCAGCTTCGGGGTCTGGATCTCGATGAAGTCGTTGTCGACCCAGTACTCGCGCATGGCGTGCAGGAAGGTGGTCTGGATCTTGAAGATGAGGTTCTGCTTGGGGTGGCGCAGGTCGAGGAAACGCCAGTCCATGCGCTTGTCGAGGCCCGAGTCGGTGGCGATCGGCGTCTCGGCGATGGCCTCGGTCACGACGGTGAGGCTCTCCATCTTGACCTCGAGGCCGCCGAGCTTGACGCGCTCGTCCTTCTTCAGCTCACCGGTGACGGTGATGAAGGAGCCGTTGGCGAGGGCAGAGATGGCCTCCGTGGTGGCCAGGCGCGCCTCGGCGGCAGCCAGCTCGTCACCTTCGAGGGCGAGCGTGCCTGCCTCGGCATCCGTCACGGGCAGCGCGCGCAGTGCCGGATTAACCAGCTGGGCGGCACCCGATTCGTCGCGCAGCACGATGAACTGCACCTTCTTCTGGTCACGCACGGTATCGACCCAGCCCGACACCGTAACGGGGCCGTCGGCCAGAGCGGAAAGGTCCTTGATCAATACACGAGAAGTCACGACGTCAATCCTACCTTCGGCCGTCTGTGCCCCGAACTGCCGGAAGGCACAGGAAATGGGGGCGACACGAATGGATGCAGCGGCGATATCGTCAGGCACGAGAAAAATCGGCGTGGTTCTCGCATCTGCAACCGTGCCTGCTCGGTCGCTCACTGCGTGCCGGGGGCGCGGTCTCCGGCGGCGTGGTCGGGCAGATCGAGGCTCCCGGCGCGAATCGGGGGAGCTGAGCCGAGCGCGTTGTAGCGCAGGCGCGGCGCTTCTGCGTCGAGCGCGGCAAGCACGCCGCCCGGGTCTGCCGCGATCGGGAACAGGGTGATCAGGCGGATTCCGTCTGGCGTCTCGAGCGCGTAGGCCAGCGCCGTCGCTGCGGCGCCCGGAACGCGCCGCAGCACGGTGAGCGCGGCCAGCCCGGGGGAGATGGCATCGCGCCGGGCCAGCGTGAAGCCGCCGCCGCCGGGCGCGCCGTCGACGGGGCTGGCGTCAAACAGCGGGCGTGCGGCAGCTGTCACGCGGCTGAGCATGGTCGGCCCGCCAGCCGCGCCCGCCCGTGGGTGGAACGCATCGGAGTCCAGCCCGAGCGCCTCGGCCAGCATGCCATCGAGCCACCGGTCGCTCTTCAGCCCGTAGGGCGTCAGCACGTCCGAGAACAGGTAGCCGTAGACGTGCAGGAGCCCGGCGTTGCCCTCCGGGTAGCCATCGGCCTGGCCCGAAATCTCGGCCAGCGCGGCCACCGCGTCGCGGCCGACCACGGCGGCGCCGACGTTCTCGTCGACGACGGTGGAGCGCCCCCAGGCAGCGAAGAGCCCGGCAGTGGCGTCGCGCTCGAGCTGGCGCGCCAGCCAGCTCGGCACAGGAAGGTGCACGGGGATGCCGGTGGTGCCGGCGGGGCCGTTGGGGGGAGTGCTCACGCCGCCATGTTAGGTGCTGGTGCCGCTTGGCGCGGAGCACGCGTGGCCGGCCCCGGTCTGCGTGGGCGAGGGCCCGGGCGAGGTTCACCCAGTGTTTACCAAATCGTGGCCCTTTGGTCGATGTGCGCTCAGTAGTGTGGACGCATCGTCCATACCGACCATGAGAAAAGAACGCCGTGACCCAAACCCCCGTGATCGTCTTCGACTTCGATGGGACCGTTGCCCTCGGCCACGGACCCGTGCGGGCCTTCGCCCGCGAGGTCGCCCGCAGGCTCCCGCTCGATGCCGCCGAGCGCATGCTGGCCGAGTTCGACGGCGCGCTCGCCGCCGATGAGGCCGGAGCCCGCGAGTCCACTGCGGACGCGCCGCTGGACGGCTACGACCTGGTGCAGCGCACCGCCGCGGCCGCTGGTGCCGACGAGTCAGTGCTCGCCGAGGCCTACACCGCCAGCCGCTGGCTGCTCGGCACCGCCGAGGCCCCGGTCGCGGCACCCCGCGGCCTGGCCGAGTTCCTCGCCGCCGCGGCATCCGCCCACCGGGTGCTCGTCACCAACGCCCCGGCGATCCGGGTGCGGGAGACGCTCGAGGCGATCGGGCTCGGCGACTCCTTCGACCGCATCATCACCTCTGCCGGCAAGCCGGATGGCTTCGCCCGAATCCTGGACGAGCTCGCGCCTGAGGGCACCGCCATGCTCAGCATCGGCGACATCTGGCACAACGACCTGGCCCCCGCCCGCGAGCGCGGCCACCGCACGGCGCTCGTCGGGCGGCACACGCCGCCGGCCGCCGCCCCCGACTTCCGGGCGGAGCTCCTCGAGGAGCTCTTCCCGGCCCTGACGTCCTGGCTCGACTCGGCACTCGCCGGCGAGCAGGCGAGCACACCCGCACCCGCTGTCTGACCACCCAACAACCCAGGAGAAGTATGCGCACCTCGACCCTTCGCTTCGCGGCCGTAGCCGCCGTCGCGACCTTCGCCCTCGCCGGATGCTCCAGCGCCGCCTCTGAGGTCGGCGCGGCCGCCCCCGCCGCCGACCCGACGTCGCTGACGCTCGCGCTGGTGCCGTCACAGGACCAGTCCGGCCTCGTCGACACCGCCGCCCCACTCACCGACTTCCTGAGCGAGGAACTCGGAATCCCCGTGACCGGCGTCGTCTCCAAGGACTACCAGGCGGCCGTCGAGGCCATGGGCGCCGGCCAGGCCCAGATCGGCTTCCTGCCGTCGCTGCAGCTCTGGCAGGCCAGCGACATGTACGGCGCGGAGGTCGTGCTGCAGACCGAGCGCAACGGCAACATCAGCTACCCCGCCCAGTTCATGACGAACAACCCGGACAAGTACTGCGAGGACACCCCAGTGGAGCGCGACGGCAAGTTGTTCTGCAACGGCGCCGACGCCCTCGTCGGCCCGGCCGGCCTGGACTCGATCGGTGCCATCAAGGGTGCCAAGGTCGCGCTGCTCGGCCCCGGCTCGCCCGCCGGCTACATCTACCCGATGCTGGCGATGCAGGAGGCCGGCATCAACACCGACAAAGACCTCGACCTGCTCCCGGTCACGGCCAACGATGCCTCGGTGCTCGCCGTCTACAACGGTGACGCCGAGGTCGGCTTCAGCTTCTGGGACGCCCGCGACATCGTGAAGAAGGATGTCCCGGATGTCGGCCAGAAGGTCGTCGTCTTCGCGCTCAGCGAGGAGATCCCGAACGACGGCGTCGCCATCACCCAGGACCTCTCGCCCGAGCTGCGCACCAAGATCGCCACCTCGCTGGCCGCGTTCTCGGCCACCCCGGAGGGCTCGAAGATCCTCACCGACATCTACTCGATCACCAAGCTGGCCCCGGCTGACCCCACGTCGCTCGACGTCGTCGCCCGCGCGGCTCAGGCGCTCGGACTCCAGTAATGAGTGTCAACACAGTGAGCACGGATGCCGGGGCGCCTGCCCCGGCATCCGTGCCGTGGTCCATCAGCATGCGCGACGTCACGGTGCGCTACCCGAACGGCGTCGTGGGGCTGAAAGGCATCACCCTCGACATCGCCGCCGGCGAGATGGTCGCCATCGTCGGCCTTTCCGGCTCGGGTAAGAGCAGCCTGATCCGCACGATCAACGGCCTCGTTCCCGTCACCAGCGGGCAGCTCACCGTCGGCTCGCACGAGGTGGACGGCGCCAACAAGCGCGAGCTGCGGCGCATGCGCGGCAACATCGGCATGGTATTCCAGAGCTTCAACCTGGCTCGCCGGGCCAGCGTGCTCGACAACGTGCTCGTCGGACGCCTCGCCCACACCAGCACGCTGCGCACGCTGCTCGGGCTGTACCCGGAGGCCGACAAGCAGATCGCCTACGAGGCACTCGAACGGGTCGGCATCCTGCAGAAGCTCTACGAGCGCGCATCGAACCTCTCCGGCGGGCAGCAGCAGCGCGTGGCGATCGCCCGCGCGCTGGCGCAGCAGCCGCGGATCGTGCTCGCCGACGAGCCCGTCGCCAGCCTCGACCCGCCCACCGCCCACGGCGTGATGGGCGATCTGCGCCGCATCAACCAGGACCTCGGCATCACCGTGCTGGTCAACCTGCACCTGCTCGACCTGGCCCGCGGCTACGGCACCCGGCTGATCGGCATGCGCGCGGGCGAGGTCGTCTACGACGGCAGCGCCGCGGATGCCACCGACGCCGACTTCGAGAACATCTACGGCCGTTCGCTCTCCAACGAGGATCGGCTCGGTTCGTGACCCAGCTCAGCCCCTCCCCGCTCAGCCCCTCCCAGCTCAGCCCCTCCCCGCTCAGCCCCGCCCCGGGCGCCGCGGGGGATGACGCGGCCCCCCGTCTCGTGCTCCCGCCGCGGCCGGGCGGCCGCTGGAAGCCGTGGGCGGTCCTCGGCGTCGTGCTGGCCATCACGGCCGTGACCATGTCGCCGGGGATTGGCATCGACTTCTCGTTCGACGCGATCATCCGCAACTGGCGCAACGGCGCAGACAAGATCGCGCAGCTGCTCAGCCCGGACTGGTCCTTCTTCCCGCGCACCGTCGAGCCGGTGCTCGAAACGCTGCGCATGGCCGTCATCGCCACCGCCGTCGGGGCGTTGATCTCGCTGCCGATCAGTTTCTGGTCGGCCAGGCTCACCAACCCCAACCCGGTTCTGCGGGGCATCGTGCGCACCCTGCTCAACATCATCCGCTCGGTGCCGGAACTGCTCTACGCGGCCGTGCTGGTGGCCATGGTGGGCGTCGGTGCGCTGCCCGGCATCCTGGCCCTCGTGCTGTTCAACGTCGGCATCATCGTCAAGCTGGTCTCCGAGTCGATCGAGACGCAGGACCCTGGCCCCAGCGAGGCCGGTCGGGCGGCCGGTGCCAGCCAGACCCAGATCAACCGCGCGATCGCGCTGCCCGACGCCTGGCCGGCGTTCGCCAACCAGACCTTGTACGTGCTCGAACTCAATGTGCGCGCGTCGACCGTGCTCGGCCTCGTCGGTGCCGGCGGACTCGGCCTACTTATTGACGCCGTGCGCACCTTCTACCGCTACGACCAGCTCTCCCTCATCATCCTCGAGATCCTTGTCGTGGTCTTGGTGCTGGACTGGGTGAGCGGCGCACTCAGAAAGAGGCTCGTGTGACTGCCGTGATCGCTCCGTCCCGCGCCCCGCAGCCCACGCGGGCGCGGCCGAAACTGCCCAGCAAGCCGCGCCGCCCGCTGCCGGCCATTGCCGCCGCGCTGATCACCGTGCTGGTGGTCGCCAGTGTGTGGTCGGTCGACATCACCTGGTCGCGCCTGGCCGATCTGCCCAGCGAGATCGTGCGCTACCTCTGGCTGATGTTCTCCGACCCCAACTGGGACAAGCTCGGCGACGCACTCTGGCAGACCTGGCGCAGCGTGCAGATGGCCTGGGTCGGAACCGTGCTCGGCGTGCTGATCTCGCTGCCGCTCAGCTTCCTGGCCTCCCGCGGCTACTCGCCGCTGCCCGTGCGCGGCGCCATGCGCCTGCTGTTCTCGGTGATCCGCGCGGTTCCCGAGATCATCATCGCCATCGTCATCCTCTCGGTCACCGGGCTCACCCCGCTGACCGGCGCGCTCGCGCTCGCCATCGGCGGCATCGGGACGCTCGGCAAATGGGGCTACGAGGCCATCGAGGGTGTGGAGGGCGGCGCCATCGAGGCGGCCCGTGCCACCGGTGGCAACGCCATGCAGGTGCTGCGCTGGGGAGTCTGGCCGCAGGCTGCCCCCGAGTTCTACTCGTTCTGGCTGTACCGCTTCGAGATCAACGTGCGTGCCAGCGCCGTGCTCGGCCTCATCGGGGTCGGTGGAATCGGCGACATGCTCACCTCCTATACCCAGTACCGTGAGTGGTCAACGGTGGGCATGCTGCTCATCGTGGTTGTCGTCGTCACCGTGGGTATTGACCTGCTGAGCGGCCGCATCCGTCGCCGCATTATGGAGGGGGCCCGCGTTCGTGAACAGTAACGCCCAGGTTGTGCCGAGCGTGCGCATCGCGACGGCCATCAACACGATGCAGCCGAGCGAGCGGCGCGTGATCGACCTCATCGTCGCCGACCCCGCGCTCGTCGTCGAGAGCACCGCGCAGGAGCTCGCCGAACGGGCCGCCGTTGCCCGCTCGACCGTGATCCGCGCCTGCCAGAGCCTCGGCTACCGTGGCTACCCGCAGCTGCGGGTGGCGCTCGCAGCCGAACTGGCGCAGCAGGTGGAGCCGGCGCAGGATTACGGCACCAGCGCGCTTGGCCGCATCCGCTCTGGCATCGACACTCTGGCCGCCTCGCTGCCACAGATCGCCAGCGTGCTCGTCGAGAGCGAGGTCGACGAGGCGGTCCGTTGCGTCGTCGAGGCGCGACGCGTGCTCGTGCTGGCCAGCGGCCTCTCGGCGCCGCTCGCCAGCGACCTGGCCATGCGCCTGACGGCGACCGGCCGCCCGGCGGATGTCGTGGCCGACGCGATCGGGCAGCAGATCGCCGCCCGGCAGCTGGTGGCGGGCGACGCCTGTCTGATCGTCAGCGGAAGCGGCTCCAACGAGTCGAGCCTCAAGGTGGCCAGGGCTGCCGCGCAGGGCGGCGCCGTGGTGATCGCGCTCACCTCGTTTGCGCGCTCGCCGCTCACCGAGCTCTCTGACATCAGCTTGGTGATCGCGCCAGCTGCGACGTCGTTCCGGCGCGAGCTGGAGCACAGCTCGCGGGTGGCGCACGCCATCTTCATCGAGGCATTCGTCGACGCGGTCGGCTCGGCGCTCGGCGCAGAGTCCGCGCGGGTGCGCGGGCAGGTTCTCGAGATCCTGAGTGACAACCTCGCCGAGGCAGACGCGAGCCGCGAATAGCCCGGAGGGGAGCACAGCAAGGCGGGGCAGATTCACAGCATCCCCTTACGTAGAATTGGGCCCGTGGTAGCCAGACAGATTCACCTCGTCCGTCACGGAGAGGTGCACAATCCCGACCGGGTGTTGTACGGGCGTCTTCCGGGCTACCGACTCTCAGAGCTCGGCCAGCAGATGGCTGCTGCTGCCGCCGCCGACCTGGCCGGCCGCGACATCCGCTACTCCGCGCTCTACGCCTCTCCGCTGCAGCGCACGCAGGAATCGGCCGCGCCCGTCGCTGCCGCCCTGAACCTGCCCGTGCAGCTCGAGCCGCGCATCATCGAGCCGTCCAACCACTTCGAGGGCAAGAACATGCGCGAAGCGCTGAAGCAGCCCTCCAACTGGCCGGCGCTCATCAACCCGATGCGCCCGAGCTGGGGCGAGCCGTACCGCTCGATCGCCGCCCGCATGATCGCAGCCATGAACGACGCCTGGGAGACCGCGGCGCCGCTGGCGGACGGCACCGATGGCGACATCGTGATGGTCAGCCACCAGCTGCCCATCTGGACCACGCACAACGCGCTCGCCGGCAACCGGCTCTGGCATGACCCGCGGCAACGTCGCTGCGCGCTCTCCAGCATCACCAGCTTCAGCCGCTTCGGCGGAACGTTCGTCGAGACCGGTTACACCGAGCCGGCCGCATCGATCTCGGCGCACGCCGTGGACCTGGGAGCCGTGTAATGGCTGTTTTCACCCGCAAGCGACTGCTGAGTGCCGTGGCGGTCGCCGTGGCATCCGTCGCCCTGCTGGCCGGATGCTCCAACGACCCGTTGGCCGAGCAGTACCGCGAGGGCAGCAACAAGAACTACATCTCCGGCACGGGCGTCGTGAAGGAGATCGCGCTGGAGAACCGCGGCGAGGCGATCGCCTTCGAGGCGAAGGACTTCGCCGGTGAGACGGTCAGCTCAGAGGACTTCCGCGGCGAGGTGCTCGTCGTGAACTTCTGGTACGCCAGCTGCGCCCCCTGCCGGGCGGAGGCGCCCACCCTGGAGGCCGTGAACAAGCAGTTCGCCGGCCAGGGAGCCAGCCTGCTCGGCGTGAACGTGCGCGACCAGGTCGACACGGCGCGCGCCTTCGAGGAGACCTACGGCGTGACGTACTCGTCCGTCGCCGACATCAACGACGGCAGCATGCAGCAGGCGTTCGGCAACGAGGTGCCGCCGAACGCGGTGCCGACGACGCTCGTGCTCGACCAGGAGGGGCGCGTCGCCGCCCGGATCCTCGGCCAGATCAAGGACGAGTCGATCCTGCGCACGCTCGTGCGCGACACCATCGCCGAGGCGGAGTAACACCGTGGGCGAGATCGTCATGAGCGGGCAGTTGCTGCTCGCGATCCCGATCGCCGTTCTGGCCGGCCTGGTCTCCTTCCTCTCTCCGTGTGTGCTGCCCCTTGTACCCGGGTACCTCGGCTACATCGGCGGGCTCACCGAGATCCCGGATGACGAGGCAGCGGCCCGTGCTGTGCGCCGCCGCCTGATGCTCGGCGTCGGGCTGTTCGTGCTGGGCTTCACCGTGGTCTTCGTGGCATACGGTGCACTCTTCGGTGCTCTGGGCGTGTGGCTGAAGGCCCACGAGACCGTGATCATCCAGGTGCTCGGCGTGTTCGTGATCCTCATGGGCCTCGTCTTCGTCGGCCAGTTCACGTTCATGCAGCGCACATTCAAGCCCTCCTGGAAGCCGGCGACGGGTCTGGCCGGCGCCCCGTTGCTCGGCCTCATTTTCGGCCTCGGCTGGACGCCCTGCATCGGCCCGACGCTCGCCGTGGTGTTGAGCCTGAGCCTGGACTCGGACTCTGCCGGCCGCGGGGCCGTCCTCGGCCTCGCCTACTGCATCGGCCTCGGCGTGCCCTTCCTCCTCGTGACGCTCGGCCTCAGCTGGGTGACCGGATCGATGGCGTTCTTCAAGCGCCACATTCGCGCCGTCAACATCATCGGCGGCTCGCTGCTGATCCTGATCGGTGTACTCATGGTCTCGGGTCTCTGGACCCTGTGGATCTACCAGCTCCAAGGGGGGATCCTCAGTTTTGTCCCGGCCATCTGATTACGTTGACGCTGGCGCGCCGAACCGCGCGCCGCAGGGTGAGATCAACCAGCCCCAGCTCGGTTTCGTCGGCTGGCTGCGCTGGTTCTGGCGCCAGCTCACCAGCATGCGCACCGCGCTGTTCCTGTTGCTGCTGCTCGCCATCGCCGCCGTTCCCGGCAGCCTCGTGCCGCAGCGCTCGAGCGACCCGAACGGCGTCACCCAGTACTTCACGAACAACCCCGACCTGGCGCCCGTCCTCGACAAGGTTCAGGCCTTCGATGTCTACAGCTCTGTCTGGTTCTCCAGCATCTACCTGCTGCTCTTCATCTCGCTGATCGGTTGTGTGATCCCGCGCACCAAGCACCACCTGCAGGCGTTGCGGGCGAAGCCGCCGAAGACGCCGGCGCGGCTGGCCCGGTTGGCCGGTTTCACCACGCGCACCGTTCCGGCAGAGCGGGCAGACGCGGCATCAGCCATCGACTCCGCACGCTCCCAGTTGAAGTCGGCCGGCTACCGCACCGCCCTCTTCAATGGCACGGTCGGCGGCAAGCGCGAGTTCTCGGTCTCGGCCGAGCGCGGCTACCTGCGCGAGACTGGCAACCTGGTGTTCCACTCCGCGCTCGTCGGGGTGCTCGTCACCGTCGGCTTCGGCAGCGGCTTCGGCTTCGCCGGGCAGCGCGTCGTCGTGGAGGGGCAGACCTTCGTCAACACGCTGCTGGCCTTCGACTCGTTCAACCCGGGCCGTTTCTTCAACCCGGACTCGCTCGACCCGTACAAGATGACGCTGGACAACTTCCAGGTCGTCTATGAGACCGAGAACCAGGACGCCTTCGGCGCTCCGACCGACTTCCTCGCCAACGTCACGATCGAGCACCCCGGCCAGAAGCCAACCCAGGAGCAGGTCAAGGTCAACGAGCCGCTGCGCACCGGCGGCACCGACGTCTACCTGCTCGGCAACGGCTACGCGCCGACGATCACGGTGAAGAACCCGGCCGGCGATGTGGTCTTCACCGACTCGATCCCGTTCCTGCCGCAGGACGCGCAGCTGACCTCGCTCGGTGTCGTGAAGGTGCCGGACGGCCTGGCCGAGCAGATCGGAATGATCGGCTTCTTCTACCCGACGCAGGCCGCCAGCGAGCCGCCGTTCTTCTCCAGCTTCCCCGACCTCGAGTTCCCGATGCTGACGCTCGATGTCTACTCCGGCGACCTCGGCATCGACGATGGCACGCCGACATCCGTCTACACCCTGGACATCGACTCCATGAAGCAGCTCACTCGTGGCGACACGGGTGTGAAGTCGATCCAGTTGATGCCGGGTCAGAGTGCCGAACTGCCGGGGGGCCTCGGCAGCGTGAGCTTCGACAACGTCGACCCGAACGCGCCGGCGGCCGGCGAGGAAGTCACCGACTACTCGCACAGCGTGCACCGCTTCGCCTCGTTCGACATCCACCACGACCCGACCCAGTTCTGGGTCGCGCTCTTCGCCGTGCTCGTGCTGCTGGGCCTGGCCACCTCGCTGTTCGTCCCGCGCCGCCGCATCTGGGTGAAGGCGATCGAGGAGACCGACGGCTCGCTGCGCATCGAGTATGCCGGCCTCGCCCGCGGTGAGGACCCTGGCCTCGATGAGGCGGTCGCCTCGATCGCCGAGAAACACTTCGACGGGCTCGGGGGAGCCGGCTCGAACCCCGTGGATCCTTCCACACCGTCCGCTCCATCCGCCCCCACCGCTCGCGCTGGCGAGCCAAGCGATCTAGGGTAAACCCGTGGCATTCGACGAAATCTCCATCATCGCGCTCTACTCGGCCATGGCCGTGTATGCGTTGGCATTCATCGGCTTCTCGATAGACCTCGCAAAGCGCTCGGCGGTGGTGGGCGCTGTGCAGGATGCCGCGGCCGCCGAAGCCGCACGCGAGGCGTCAGCCGGAGCCAGCACAGCGGCATCTGCTGTGGGTGCGCAGGCCGGTTCAGCGACCGTGCTGACCGCCCCCGCCCCCGCCACGGCTGCGGCCAAGCGCGTCGGCCTCGGCAGCGTCGATTACGGCCGCTCTCCTGCGCTGCGCGTCGGCATGGCGCTCACCGTCATCGGCTGGGTGCTGCACCTCACCGCCACCGTGCTGCGCGGCGTCGCCGCGGAGCGTGTGCCGTGGGCCAACATGTACGAGTTCGCGATGACCGGCACCCTGGTCATGGTCACGGTGTTCCTGATCGTCAACATCAAGTTCGACCTGCGCTTCCTCGGCACCTTTGTCACCGGCATGGTCGTGCTGCTGCTCGGCCTGGCCACCGTGAACTTCTACGTCAGCGTCGTGCCGCTTCCGCCGTCGCTGCAGTCGGCCTGGCTCGTCATCCACGTCTTCGTGGCAACGTCCAGCATGGGCTTCATGGCACTCGGTTTCGGCCTGTCTGTTGTGCAGCTGATGCAGACCCGCCGTATGGCCCAGCCCTTCGAGCGCCGCTCGCGCGGCCTGCGCTTCCTCGACACGCTGGCCCCGGCCGACAAGCTGGAGAGCCTCGCCTACCGGGTGAACATCGTCGGCTTCATCCTCTGGACGTTCACGCTGATGGCCGGCTCCGTCTGGGCTGAGGCAGCTTGGGGCCGGTACTGGGGTTGGGACACCAAGGAAGTCTGGACCTTCATCATCTGGGTCATCTACGCCGGCTACATCCACGCTCGCGCGACGCGCGGATGGCGCGGTTCCCGCTCGGCGTGGCTCTCGATCATCGGCTTCTCGGCGATCCTGTTCAACTACACGATCGTCAATCTCTTCTTCAAGGGGCTGCACGCCTACTCCGGCCTGTAAGCCGCCAGCTGCTCTCACGCCACTTCCGCATACTCCGCGCCAGCTCAGCTGGCGCAGACCATGCGGAAGTGGCGTGTTTGCGTGGGCGGGGCGGCGGGCGGGCTACAGCGCGAGCTCGCGCTCCAGCACCGTGTAGGCGCGGGCGACGCGCGCCATCCACCAGTCGCGGCGGGCCGGGGGCGCGGCGTACCGGCCGAGCAGCGCCGCGTCGGGCTGCACCCGCCGCACGGCGATCGAGCCGGCATCCGCAATCAGGGGTTCGAGCGTCACATCGGCGGCCAGCAGGGAGGCCGTGCCCAGGCCGCAGTCGAATTCCAGCTCGGGAATGCTCGCCGCGAGGTGGGCGCCCATGCTCAGGCCGATCGAGGTGTCGAGGGCGCTGGAGACCACGACGGGCAGCCCCGCCTGCTGCACGATGGCCAGCGCGCGGTGGATGCCGCCGAGCGGCTGCGCCTTGATCACGAGCAGATCCGCGGCGCCGGCCGCCGCGACGGCGAGGGGGTCGCTGGCCCGGCGCACGCTCTCATCTGCAGCGATCGGGATGCCCATGTAGGCGGTGCGACGGCGGATCTCGGCGAGTTCCTCCACGCTGGCGCAGGGCTGCTCGGCGTACTCGAGGTCGAACTCGGCCAACGCGTGCAGGGCGTGCTCTGCCTCGTCGACGGTCCAGCCGGCGTTGGCATCGATGCGCACGCGCCCCTCCGGGCCGAGTGCCTCGCGTGTCGCCCGCACCCTGGCCACGTCGTCGGCGAGCGTCTGGTCGCCGGCGGCCACCTTGACCTTGGCGGTGCGGCATCCGGGGAAGCGGGCCAGCACCTCGGCCACCTGGCCGGCTGGGACGCCGGGAATCGTGGCGTTAACGGGGATGCGCTCGCGCAGCGGCGCCGGGGCCGCCCGCCAGCCGAAGTCGATCGCCGCGCGCAGCCAGTTCGCGGCCTCAGCGTCGTCGTACTCGACGAACGGCGAGAATTCGGTCCAGCCCTCCGGCCCCTCGAACAGTGCGGCCTCGCGCACCGTGATGCCACGGAAGCGGGTGACCATTGGCAGGGTGACGACCCGGGCGTGGGTCAGAATCTCGGCGAGCTCCGGCAGCGGCGACTGGGTCATGTGCCCAGTCTGTCACCGCGGTCATAGGCTGGGAGCATGACTGCCCAGGTTTCCGAGATCTTCGACGCGAGCCAGTGGAACGAGGTGCCCGGATTCGAGGCGCTGAGTGACATCACCTACCACCAGAGCCTCGATGGCCGGGTGGCGCGTGTCGCCTTCAACCGCCCCGAGGTGCGCAACGCCTTCCGACCGCGCAGCGTCGACGAACTGTACGCGGCGCTGGAAGATGCACGCGTCAACCCGCGCATCGGCGTGGTGCTGCTGACCGGCAACGGCCCGAGCCCGAAGGACGGCGGCTGGGCGTTCTGCTCCGGCGGCGACCAGCGCATCCGCGGCCGAGATGGTTACAAGTACGCAGAGGGCGAGACGGCATCCGGCATCGACGCAGCCCGCTCCGGCCGGCTGCACATCCTCGAGGTGCAGCGCCTGATCCGGTTCATGCCCAAAGTCGTCATCGCCGTGGTTCCCGGTTGGGCGGCCGGCGGCGGGCACTCGCTGCACGTTGTCTGCGACCTCACCATCGCCAGCGCGGAGCACGGCAAGTTCAAGCAGACGGATGCCGACGTCGGCAGCTTCGACGCCGGCTACGGCAGCGCCTACTTCGCCAGGCAGATCGGCCAGAAGAACGCCCGTGAGGTCTTCTTCCTGGCCCGCGAGTACTCGGCGCAGCGAGCCTACGAGATGGGCGCCGTCAACGCCGTCGTGCCGCACGCCGAGCTGGAGGTCGTGGCGCTGGAGTGGGCTCAGGAGATCCTCACCAAGTCGCCGACCGCGATCCGGATGCTGAAGTTCGCGTTCAACGCCGTCGACGACGGCCTGGTCGGCCAGCAGGTGTTCGCCGGTGAGGCGACCCGGCTGGCCTACGGTACTGACGAGGCCGTCGAAGGCCGCGACTCCTTCCTGGAGAAGCGCGAGCCGGACTGGTCGCCCTACCCCTGGCAGTTCTAGGCCCCGCAATGACGAGGCCACTGCGGGTGATGGACGGCGCGGCGCCGGGCGCCGTTCTGCCTGCGCTTCGCGCCGCGCTCTCTGGCGACGGGCCCGCCGTGCTGCCCGCGGCGGATTTCGACCTTTCGACAAGCTCAGGACAGGCCAAGCTCAATCAACGGGAGGGGCTCACTCGGCGCTCCCCGCTGGGTGAGCCTGTCGAAACAGCCCCGTTGGTTGAGCCTGTCGAAACAGCTCCGCTGGTTGAGCCTGTCGAAACCCGGCAAGCACCGGTAACTGTCCAGGGGATTCCTTGGACTGGGCTGCCGCCTTCCGCGACGCTGCGCGTCGCGCTGGTTGAGCCTGTCGAAACCCTTGTGCCGCGCCGGGTCGCCCTGGTGATCGAGACCTCCGGATCGACCGGCACGCCGAAGCGGGTCGCCCTCAGCACCGACGCACTGCTGGCCTCGGCCGCGGCATCCGCCGGCGCGCTCGGCGGCCCCGGCCAGTGGCTGCTCGCCCTGCCCACCCACTACATCGCCGGCGCGCAGGTACTGGTGCGCTCCCTCGTCGCCGGCACCGACCCGGTGATCCTGCCGGCCGGGCACTTCGACCCGCGCGTCTTCGCCGCGTATGCCGCCCGGATGGACGCGCCGCTGCGCTTCGTCTCGCTGGTGCCGCTCCAGCTGGCCCGCGTGGTCGAGGCGGCCGAGTCCGACCCCGCCGTGCTCGCCGCCGCGCAGCGCTTCGACCGCATCCTGGTCGGCGGCCAGGCGACCCCGCCGGCGCTCATCGCCCGCGCCGCCGAGCTGGGCCTTCGCGTCACCCGCACCTACGGATCCTCCGAGACGGCAGGCGGCTGCGTCTACGACGGCGTCCCGCTGCACGGTACAGAGGTGCATGTTGAGGGTGGCCTGATCGAGCTCAGCGGCCCGATGCTCGCCGAGGGTTACCTGGCCGCCGACGGCACCGTCGACATTGAGCGCACGGCAGCCGCCTTCGCCGACCATGGCGGCGAGCACCGCTACCGCACGGGCGACCTCGGTGAGCTGGTCGACGGGCGACTGCGGGTGCTCGGCCGTTCCGACAACGTGATCATCAGCGGGGGAGAGAAGGTCTCGCTTGAGGCCGTCGAGCGCGTGCTGCACGCGCGGCCCGGCTTCGAGGGTTCCGTCGCCGTCGCCGTGCCAGACCCGGAGTGGGGGCAGTCGATCGTGGTGGTGCGTCAGGGGGCGGATGCCGGCGACGCCGATCTCACGGGCCTGCGTGCTGCTGTGGCCTCCACGCTCGGCCCGGCGGCCCGGCCGCGCGAGCTGCTCGCCGTCACGGAGCTGCCGCACCTGCCGTCGGGCAAGCTCGACCGCGGCGCGCTCGCCCGGCTGGTTGCAGAGACCCGGGCGGCGACCCGGGATTAACATGGAGGTGTGTCAGCATCCTCTCGGCCTTCGCGGCCCAAACAACAGCGACTGAATCCGACGGGCGCGGGGCGACCCGGTGGCGCGAAGAAGGGCGCGAAAGCGCCGGCCACCGCTCAGGGCGCCACCATGGGCGACTGGGTGTCCGGGGCGCGCCTGCGCACCCTGCCGCTGGCCGTCGCGCCGGTCGCGCTCGGCACAGGGGCGGCTGTCGTCGCCAACGGCAACGGGCACTGGGAGCCGGTGCTCGCTGTGCTCTGCCTCATCGTCGCGCTCTGCCTGCAGATCGCGGTGAACTACGCCAACGACTACTCCGACGGCATCCGCGGCACCGACGACCACCGCATCGGCCCGGCCCGGCTGACCGGATCCGGGGCGGCCGCCGCCAAGCAGGTGCTCATCGTCTCGTTCGCCTTCTTCGGACTCGCCGCCCTGTCGGGCCTCGCGATCGTGCTCATCACCCAGCAGTGGTGGCTGCTCGCGGTCGGGGCCGCGGCGATCGCTGCCGCCTGGTTCTACACGGGCGGCAAGCACCCCTACGGCTACTACGGGCTCGGCGAGGTCTTCGTCTTCGTCTTCTTCGGCCTCGTCGCCACCTGCGGCAGCGCCTGGGTGCAGGCCGGAACCGTCAACACCGAGAGCTGGCTCTCCGGAATCGCGATCGGGCTCATCGCCTGCGCGGTGCTGATGGTCAACAACCTGCGTGACATCACCCCCGACACCGCAGCGGGCAAGCGCACCCTCGCGGTGCTCGTCGGGCCGCGCATCGGCCGGGTGCTGTTCTGCGTGTTCCTGCTGGTGCCGTTCGCGATCGCCGGCTGCTTCGCCCTGTTCTACCCGCTGGCGTGGCTGACCTTCTTCGTGCTGCTGCTGGCTCTGCCCGCCGCGCTCATCGCGGTGACGGCCAAGACCGCGCCGGAGCTGATCCTGGCGCTCAAGCTGACCAGCCTCACGGCGCTCGCCTACGGCCTCGCCCTCGGGGCGGCGTTCGCGTTCTAGGCGCGGCCCCCGCGCACAAAAAACAGGAGGAGAGCCCCGCCGCCCCGCATACGCGGTTGGCGGGGCTCTCCTCCTGTTTTATTGCTAGTTCTGACGCTGCTCTGGCGCAGCGGGCGTCTCGCCCAGCGCGTCGAGCACGGCATCCTCGGCCTCGTCGTCCTCGCGCACGACCGGCTTCTCGGCGTGGCGCACCTCGTAGAGCTCGCGGGCGACGTTCTCGCGCGGCTTACGGAAGAAGATGAAGGAGACGCAGAGGCCGATCACGGCGGCCAGCACGGTGGCGATCCAGGGGTTCACCTGCATGAACAGCAGCACAAGCAGCGGCACGAAGAAGGCCAGCAGCCGTACGACGGTAAAGGTGATCCAGGAGCGCTTATTCACCCCTTCAGTGTAGGCGAATGCCGCTGGATGCCCGCCGGGCAGACAGCCAGCTTGCTCCCACCCTTCCCGGCCTAGACTGGGGGACATGACCCGCCTGCTGTTTGGACTCGCAGTCGCGGCCGTGGTGCTCACGGTATACGCGCTCGTCGATGCCGCGCTCTTCGACCGCAGCCGCATCCGTGGGCTCCCCCGATTCGCATGGATCCTCGTCGTTCTGCTTCTTCCCGTGATCGGCGCGCTGCTCTGGCTCTTCATCGGCCGCGGCCGTCGTGGCCCGGCGCCGCGGGCCTCCCGCACCGTTGCACCCGACGACGACCTCGAGTTCCTCGGCCAGCTCGGCCGTGACGCGCTGCAGGCGCAGCGAATCCGCAAAATTGAAGAGGAGCTGGCCGACCTCGACGGCGGCGCTCCCCGCTCCGGCGGCCCGGCCCGGCCTGGCGCGGCACCCGGAGCGAAGCCCAACAACGTCCCCGGCACCCCTGCCCCCGGTCCAAATGACGAGTCTGGCGAAGCCCCCGGCACCTCCGGCTCGCGGGATGCCTGAGCGCTTGGATTCTGCTGCCCAGTCGGCAACGCGCGACGAGGCCGTGATCGGCGCGGGCAGCGGTAGCCCGGCCAGCGATTTCGCCTGGGCGCTGCTCACCGAGCTCGTCCGCTGCGGTGTGCGCCACCTCGTGGTGAGCCCCGGCTCCCGCTCTCAGGCACTGGCACTGGCCGCGGCCGAGCTGGAGCGGCTCGGCGCCGTGCAGTTGCACGTGCGCGTCGACGAGCGCAGTGCCGGGTTCACCGCCCTCGGCATCGGCGTCGAGTCCGGCGTGCCTGCCGTCGTGATCACGACCTCCGGCAGTGCCCCCGCCCACCTGCACCCCGCCGTGCTCGAGGCCCACCACGGCCGCGTGCCGCTGCTGCTGCTGACCGCCGACCGGCCGCACGAGCTCCGCGGCATCCGCGCCAACCAGACCACCGCACAGGCCGGCCTGTTCGGCGTGGCTGTGCGCCACGCTGAGGACGTCGACGCCCCGGGTGCCGCAACGGATGACGGCGACGCGATCGCCCTGGCCCGGCGTGCCTTCGCCCTCGCCACCGGCGCCCCGGAGCCCGGGCCTGTGCACGTGAACCTGGCGCTGCGCGAGCCGCTCTCCGCACCGATCCCGCCCGCCGCGCTCGCCCGTTTCGCGGACGAGCTGGCCGCCGATGTCGCCGCCGGTAGGCCGGCGGCATCCGACGCCCTGACGCCCGCCGTGACCCAGATCGAGCGCAGGGTCGGCACCGTCGTCGTCGCCGGGGCAGGTGCGGGGCCCGATGCAGAGGCCTTCGCCCGTGCCGGCCACTGGCCGCTGCTTGCCGAGGTGTCCAGCGGTTCCCGCTTCGGACCGAACCTGGTTGTCGCGGCCCGTGAGCTGCTCGGCTCGCCCGACTGGGCACCCGAGTTCGGCGCGCAGGTTGACCGTGTCATCGTCTTCGGCCACCCGACGCTCAGCCGCGAGGTGCCGGCGCTGATCGCCCGTGCCGGCGTCGAGACCATCGTGGTCGACGCCGTCGGACGCGAGTGGTTCAACCCCGGACGCACTGCCCGGCGGGTGTTCGCCGTCGCCACCGATGACGGTCCGGCCAGCGCAGAGGAGCGTCGCTGGGTGGGCCGCTGGGTGCACGCCAGCCGGAGCATCCGGGATGCGGCCGAGAGCTCGACCGAGGTCGCTCCCGCCGCACCGCTCCGCAGCGGCGTCGCCCTCGGCGGCCACGTTGAGAATTTCGCGGCGCAGCGCGAGTACGTCGCGACCGAGTTCCGCGCGATCCGCGCCCCGCTCACCCGCAGCAGCCTGATGCAGGCGGTGTGGGCGGCCAGCTGGCCACAAGACCGCCTCGTCTTCGGGGCGAGCCGGTTGATCCGCGAGGCAGACCGCGTCGTTCCGGGCAAGAAGATCCCGGTGCACGCCAACCGGGGCCTCGCGGGCATCGACGGCACCATCGCCACCGCGATCGGAATCGCCCTGGCCGCGCCGGAGGGTAGCGGCCTCGTGCGGGTTGTGCTCGGCGACCTCACCGCGTTGCACGACGTCTCCTCGTTGTTCCTCGGGCTGGGCGAGGTGCGCCCCCGGGTGCAGCTCATCATCGGAAACGATGGCGGCGGCACCATCTTCGACACCCTCGAGGTGGCTCAGAGTGCGCCGGTGGATGCCTTCGACCGGGTGCAGTACACGCCGCAGAGCGCCGACTTCGCCGCGATCGCGGCATCGGCTGGCTGGGGGCACACCCGGGTGAGCACCCGTGGCGGCCTCAGCGAGGCGCTCACCGCGGCCGTCACCGGGCCGACGATCATCGAGGTCCCGCTGCCGCGTTGACCGTGCGCGCCGGGAGGCACTCGATCACGCTCGGCGCGGTGCCCGCCCTAGCGCTGGCCGCCCGGGCGCGGCAGGATGGGCGTATGCCATCGAGGGGAGTCACCGTGGGCGAGTCAGCCGAGACGCCGTGGGATGCCGATCCGAGCGAAAATCTGCGAGTACGCCCCGGGTTCCGGCTGGCCGACGTAGACACCGGTTCGACCCCCGGCTACGAGGGAGGAAAACAACGTGCCGTTGCCGCCCTCGCCGAGGGTGCTGCCGTCTTCGACTCGCTGCAGGAGAAGCTCTTCGCCAACAGCAGGCTCGGCGACGAGCGCAAGATCCTGCTGGTGCTGCAGGCGATGGACACCGCAGGCAAGGGCGGGATCCTGCGCCACGTCGTCGGAGCCGTCGACCCGCAGGGCGTGCAGATCACCGCGTTCAAGAAGCCGACACCAGAGGAACTGACCCACGACTTCCTCTGGCGCGTCCGCCCGCACACGACCGATGCGGGAATGATCGGCGTCTTCGACCGCTCCCACTACGAGGATGTGCTCATCGGGCGGGTGCGTGAGCTCGCCCCGGCCGCCGAGATAGAGCGCCGCTACGACGCCATCAACGCCTTCGAGCGAGAGCTTGTGGCCGACAACACCACGATCATCAAGGTGATGCTGCACCTCGGCGCCGACGAGCAGAAGAAGCGCCTGCAAGATCGCCTCGCCCGGCCAGAGAAGCACTGGAAGTTCAACCCTGGCGACATTGACGAGCGCCTGTTGCTGCCCAAGTACCACGAGGCCTACCAGGTGGTCTTCGACCGCACCTCGACCCCGGATGCCCCGTGGTTCGTGATCCCGGCCGACAAGAAGTGGTTCGCCCGGCTCGCGGTGCAGCAGCTCCTGATCCATGCCTTGCAGGGCATGAGCCTGAGCTGGCCCGTCGCCGACTTCGACATCGAGCACGAGAAGGCACGCCTCGCCGCCTCCTGAACGGCGCGGCTTACGTTGGGCTAGAGCAGTGCGTCCACCATGGGCCGGAACTTCATCCGTGACTCCGCGAGTTCCTGCTCGGGCTGGGACTCCGCGACTATGCCGCAACCGGCATACGCCGTGATGGTGCCGGTCGAGTCGATCTGGGCGCAGCGCAGTGCGATCGCCCACTCGCCGTCGCCGGCAGCATCCACCCAGCCGACCGGGCCGGCGTAGCGCCCGCGGTCGAACGGCTCCAGCTCGTCGATGAGGTCGAGCGCGACATCGGTCGGGGTGCCCGCCACGGCGGCCGTCGGATGCAGCGCAGCGATCAAGTCAAGCGAGGTGGACCCGTCGCTCAGCGTGCCCTCGATGTCGGTGGCCAGGTGCCAGAGATTCGGCAGCTTGAGCGTGAACGGCACCTCGTCGGCGGCGACGTGGGTGGCGTGCGGCCGCAGCGTGGCGAGCAGGCTCTGCACCGCGAACTCGTGCTCGTCGTTGTCTTTCTCGGAGGTGGCGAGCGCGACGGCGGCAGCTTGGTCGGCCGCCGGGTCCGGGCCGCGGGAGATCGTGCCGGCGAGCACGCGCGCGCTCAGGTCGCCGTGGTGGGCGCGGATCAGCGTTTCGGGGCTCGACCCGACGAGGCCGTCGACGGCGTAGGTCCAGCAGTCGGGGTAGCCGGCCGCGAGCACCCGCAGCACGCGGCGCAGGTCGGCGTCCGGCGGCAGCTGGCCGACGAGGTCGCGGGCAAGCACTACCTTGCCGACCTCGTGCCTGTTGATGCGCGCGATCGCCTCGGTGACCAGCCGCACGTAGCCCTGCGGGTCGAGGGAGCCAGGACGAAGCGTCACCGAATACTCCGGGCCGAACGGGCGTGCGGCCGGCAACTCGGCCGGGGCCGCAGCGGTCGCAGCGGCACCCACACCTACCCGCGTCACCCAGCACTGTCCGTCGCGCTTGCCGACGATGAGCTCCGGAACGATGAGCACGCTGCTCTGCGCCGACAGGGCAGAGAAGGCGAATGCGCCGAAGGCGAGCAGGCCGGAGCCGGGAACCCCGAGCGGGTCGACCACGGTGGCCTGCGTGACGATGGTTCGCCAGGCGGCGGCGGCATCGGCGAAGCGGCCAGGGCCGTGGAACTCCAGGCGCAGAATCTCGCCGATCCCGGCGAGCCCGTCGCCGCGGCGCTGCCAGAGCAGCGGGTCGCGACTATCGACGAGGGCGGCCAGCTCGGCGAGGTCGTCGACGGGGCCAGGTATCGGCGTGGTCTCCACGTGCAGAACGGGCAGGCGAGCATCCGAAACAGTCACCGCCCCAGACTACGGCGCTGTGCGCTGGGCGGCGCCCGGTAACTCTCAGGGAGAACCCTGCATGCTGGATAGACTTGAGCACGTGACCAAAGCAGACCTGAGCAAGCGCCCGGCGCAAGTTGCCGCCATGTTCGACGAGGTCGCCGAGGGCTACGACCGCACGAATGCCGTCTTGAGCATGGGCAACGCCACGCTGTGGCGGGTCGCGACCACCAAGGCCGTCGGTCCGAAGCCGGGCGAACGCATCATCGACATGGCCGCCGGAACCGGCACCTCCAGCGCCAGCCTCGCCGCCAGCGGAGCCCACGTCGTCGCCGGCGACTTCTCGCCCGGCATGATCGAGGTCGGCCGCAAGCGCCAGGCGCACGTGCCGAACATCGAGTTCGTGCAGGCGGATGCCACGGCGCTTCCCTTCGCCGACAACGAATTCGACGCCGTCACCATCAGCTTCGGCCTGCGCAACGTCGTGGAGCCAGAGAAGGCCCTCGCCGAGTTCTACCGCGTCACGAAGCCCGGCGGCCGGGTCGTCATCTGCGAGTTCTCCACGCCGCCGGTCGGCTTCGTGCGTTGGGGCTACGGCTGCTACCAGCGTTACGTCATGCCCACCCTGGTCAAGCTGGCCAGCACCAACGACGCGGCCTACGACTACCTCAACGAGTCGATCCGGGACTGGCCCGACCAGCGCACGCTCGCCGGCTGGCTGCGCCGTGCCGGTTTCACCGACGTCGCCCACCGCAACCTCACCCTCGGCGTCGTCGCCCTGCACCGCGGCGTGAAGCCACTCGAGGCCGTTCCAGCCGTGGCGCCGGATGCTGCGCATGAGGCGCCAGCCGAGAAGCCCGCTGCTGACAAGCCCGCTGCCGAGAAGCCCGCGGCGAAGAAGCCCGCGGCCACGCCCAAGCAGGCCCCAACGAAGTCGGCTGCCGCGAAGCCCTCCGCTACGAAGGCCGCGCCCGCAAAGCCCGCGCCCGCAAAGCCCGCGCCCGCAAAGCCCACGCCCGCAAAGCCTGCGGCGGCGAAGCCCAGCACGGCCCCGGCAGCGACCGGAACCCCCGAAACACCGCCGTCGGCTCCGCCCGAGACCGCGGCATCCTCAGCACATCGCAATCGTTAGGCTGTAACAGTGAAACCGAGTGTCCCCGTTGTGCGTCGCGGTAGTTCCCTTGCATCGCAGCTCGGTCTGAGCGACCGCATTCTCGCGACCTCCGCAGACCGCAGCCTCGCGAAATCGATCGATGCCGGCCTGGAGAAGATCGAGGCCGGCCTGCTCCGCGAGGTCGGTTTCGCTGACGCGATCGCCGACGTCACCACGCGCTACCTGTTGAACGCCGGCGGCAAGCGGGTACGCCCGATGCTGACGCTGCTCACTGCGCACCTCGGCGACGGCGTCACCGACGAGGTCATCACGGCGGCACAGGCCATCGAGATCACCCACCTCGCCTCGCTCTACCACGACGACGTCATGGACGATGCCGATATGCGCCGCGGCGTGCCGAGCGCACAGACCGTCTGGGGCAACTCCGTCGCGATCCTGGCCGGCGACCTGCTGTTCGCCCGCGCCAGCCAGCTGATGGCCGGCCTCGGCGAGGGCGCCATCCGTCTGCAGGCCGACACGTTTGAGCGCCTCGTGCTCGGTCAGCTGCACGAGACGGTCGGGCCGAACCCCGACGACGACCCTGTCGAGCACTACATCGGTGTGCTCGCCGACAAGACCGGCTCCCTCATCGCCGCCGCCGCCCAGGCCGGCATCATCTTCTCCAAGGCGCCGGGCGAGTACGAGCGGCCCATCGTCGAGTTCGGTGAGCGGATCGGCGTTGCCTTCCAGCTGATCGACGACGTGATCGACCTCTCGAAGCAGCCGGAGGAGACCGGCAAGGTTCCCGGAACCGACCTGCACGCCGGCGTCGTCACCCTGCCGCTGCTGCGTCTGCGCGAGCTGGCTCTGACGGATGCCGTCGCCGCCGACCTGCTCGAACGCCTGAAGACCGACGTGCTCGGCATCCCGCTGCCCGACCAGGACACCGACCCTGCCCTGCGCGCCGAGGCGGCCGCCCGAAGCGCCGCCCTCGTCGACGAGCTGCGCGAGCACGCCGTGACCGCATCCACCCTGGCCGAGGCGCACAGCTGGGCGCGTAACGCTGTGGCCGCGCTGGCCCCGCTGCCGGACGGCAGCGTCAAGAAAGCACTGACCCGTTTTGCAGACACCATCGTCGAGCGTTCCAGTTAGCTCTAGTGAGGACGAACCCATGACCAAGCTTCGCCTGGCCATCGTAGGAGCCGGCCCCGCCGGCATCTATGCCGCCGACATCCTGTTGAAGGCCGAGAAGTCCTTCGACGTCTCGATCGACCTGTTCGACGCCCTGCCCGCGCCCTACGGGCTCGTGCGCTACGGCGTTGCGCCGGACCACCCCCGCATCAAGGGCATCATCAACGCCCTACGTGAGGTGCTCGACCGTGGCGACATCCGCATCTTCGGCAACGTGAAGTTCGGCGAAGACATCACGATGGACGACCTCAAGCGCCACTACAACGCCGTGATCTTCGCCACCGGCGCCGTCAAGGACGCCGACCTGGCCATCCCCGGCATCGAGCTTGAGGGCAGCTACGGCGCCGCCGAGTTCGTCAGCTGGTTCGACGGGCACCCCGACTTCCCGCGCAGCTGGCCGCTCGAGGCCCGCGAGGTGGCCGTGATCGGCAACGGAAACGTTGCCCTTGACGTCTCGCGCATCCTGGCCAAGCACGCGGACGACCTGCTCGTCACCGAGATCCCGGACAACGTCTACGCCGGGCTCAAGGAGTCGCCGGTCACCGATGTGCACGTCTTCGGCCGGCGCGGCCCGACCTCGGTCAAGTTCACCCCGCTCGAACTGCGCGAGCTCGGCGAGCTGCGCGATGTCGACATCATCGTCTACGACGAGGACTTCGACTACGACGACGCGGCCAAGGCCGCCGTCGCCGGCAACAAGCAGGTCTTCGTGATCGACAAGGTGCTGAACCAGTGGCGTCAGCGCCCGCATGGCGAGGCCAGCCGTCGCCTGCACCTGCACTTCTTCGCCAAGCCGCACGAGGTCGTTGATGACGGCACGGGCCGCGTCGGTGCGTTCCGCTTCGAGCGCACCGCGCCCGACGGCGAGGGCGGCGTCGTCGGCACGGGGGAGATCCGCGAGATCCCGATCCAGGCCATCTACCGCGCTGTCGGCTACTTCGGCTCGCCGCTGCCCGGCGTGCCGTTCGACAAGAAGCGCGGCGTCATCCCGAACCGCGAGGGCCAGGTGCTGGTCAAGGACCCAGAGACCGGCGCCAGCCAGCAGATGTATGGCGTGTACGCAACCGGTTGGATCAAGCGCGGCCCGGTCGGTCTGATCGGCCACACCAAGTCTGACGCCATGGAGACCGTGCGGCACCTGATCAACGACCTCGGCAACTGGTGGCGCCCGGAGCACCCCGAAGAGGAGAGCATCGTGCAGCTGCTCGACGAGCGCGGCATCCGGTACACCGACCTCGACGGCTGGCACAACCTCGACGAGCACGAGAAGTCGCTCGGTGAGGCGCAGGGCCGGGCCCGCATCAAGGTCGTTCCGCGCGAGGAGATGGTCGACATCTCCACCAGGACCACCCAGGCCTAAGGCGCCGACCGCGGCAGATCTTCGCGCGGCGTGGATTCGGAATCGCAGGTTCCGTCATCCACGCCGCGCTTTTCTGTGCCCGGCCGACGAACCTGCGGAGCGTTCGGAATCACTCGGGCGCGCCCCCGCCCGCGCGGGCTAGGGTGAGGCTGTGACCGATACGCGCAAGGCCCCACGCTGGAAGCCAGATGTGCTGGGCGGGCAGTTCGAGCAGTTGACGCTCCCGCTGAAGCCGGATGTCGAGGGCGAGGTCGTCGCCACCCTCGTGCGTTACAACGCGATGCGGCCGCTGGACCTGCGCACGCTGCCGGCAGACGGCGCCGACGTGCTCTACGTGCACGGCTGGTCCGACTACTTCTTCCAGACCCACCTGGCCGAGTACTGGCGCAGCATGGGGGCCCGTTTCTACGCGCTCGACCTGCGCAAGTACGGGCGCAGCCTGCGTGCACACCAGACGCCCGGATTCGTCGACGACCTCAGCATCTATGACGAGGACATCGAAGCGGCGCTGGACGCCATGGGGCACAGTGCGCCCAAGCCGGGGCCCAAGGTCGACACCGGCACCCGGCGTCCTCTGATCCTGATGGGGCACTCCACCGGCGGGCTGACGCTCAGCCTGTGGGCGGCGCGCCACCACGGCCGCGTGCGGGCGCTCGTGCTGAACAGCCCCTGGCTGGAGTTCCAGGCGCGGGGGATCGGCCGCGAGGTCATCGCCCCGGCCGTGGTGCTCGGGGCGAAGGTGGCTCCGCGGGCCCCGCTGCCCACGGTCGACCTTGGTTTCTACACGCGCACGGTCTCCAAGAAGTTCGACGGCGAGTGGGACTACAACTCGGAGTGGCGGCCGCAGCGCGGCTTCCCCATTCACCCGGCCTGGTTGAAGGCGGTGCTGCGCGGGCACGGCACCATCGCCGGTGGCGTCGACATTGGCGCGCCCGTGCTCTCGATCATGTCGGCGCGCTCGACCATCTCGCTCGTCTGGTCGGATGCGATGCTGAGCACCGACAGTGTGCTCGTCGTCGATGACATCGCCGTGCGCTCGCTCCGTTTGAGTGCGAGCGTCACCGTGGAGCGCATCGACGGCGCCATCCACGACGTCGTGCTCTCGGCCGAGCCGGTGCGGGACGCGGCCTTCAGCGCGATGACGCGCTGGCTGCGCGGCTATCTGCCGCGCTAGGCGCGGGCGAAGGGGCCGCTGAGGGCAGCCCACTGCAGCAGCATGATCGTCTTGGCGTCGACGATGTCGGAGCCGATCCGGGCCAGGGCGTCGTCGATGCCGAGCTCCAGCACCTCGATGTCCTCGCCCTCCTCGCCGAGGCCGCCGCCGGCGCCTGAGCGGGTGCCCTCGTCGTAGGGCGCGGCGAAGAAGTGCAGCCGCTCGGTGACCGAGCCGGGGCTCATGAACGCGTCGAAGACGTGCTCGACCGGGCCGAGCGTGTGCCCGGTCTCCTCCTCGGCCTCGCGCCGGATCGCCGACTCCGGGTCGTCGTCATCGAGCAGCCCCGCCGCCACCTCGATGAGGTTGCCGTTCGGATGCCCGTTCACATACGCAGGGAAGCGAAACTGCCTGCTGAGTACAACCGTGCGCTTGCGCGTGTTGTAGAGCAGGATGCAGGCGCCGTCGCCGCGGTCGTAGGTCTCCCGCTCCTCGACGGACCAGTGGCCGTCGCTGTGCTGGAAGTCGATCGTCGTGGCCCGAGTCACGAACCAGTTCGAGGTGAGCAGGCGCACATCGCGCACCCGCACCCGCGGGTTACCGGTGAGGCCGCGCCCGGCCTGGTCGAGGCCGGTGCGGCCGCGACGGTCGGGCACGTCGATTCCGGGGACACCGGCGGCACCTACGCCGGGAACGCCGAAGGGGGCGGCGCCGGGCGCACCCGACGTGGGCCCACCGGCATCCGCCCCCTCGGCACCCATCGTCTAGCGGAAGTTGACGAATTGCAGGGCGACGTCGAGGTCCTTGCCCTTGAGCAGCGACATGGTCTCCTGCAGGTCGTCGCGGCTCTTCGAGGAGACGCGCAGCTCGTCGCCCTGGATCTGGCTCTTGACGCTCTTGGGGGCCTCGTCGCGGATGATCTTGTTGATCTTCTTCGCGTTCTCCGAGTCGATGCCGGCCTTCAGCGAGGTCTCGATCCGGTACTCCTTGCCGGAGGCGAAGGGCTCGCCGGCGTCGAGGCTGCGCAGCGAGATGCCGCGCTTGATCAGCTTGGACTCGTACACCTCGAGGATCGCCTTGGCGCGCTCCTCGCTGTTTGCCTTGATCAGGACCTTCTCGCCGCTCTGCTCGATGGAGGCGCCGACGTTCTTGAAGTCGTAGCGCTGAGCAACTTCCTTCTGCGCCTGGTGCAGGGCGTTCTCGCCCTCCATCGGGTCGACCTTGGAGACGATGTCAAAAGTGGAATCAGCCATGCCTCGATGTTAGCCCGCGCCGCGAGATCGCGGGCGAGCGTGGCCGGGCAGTGCGGCTACTCGGGGGCCGGCGTGGCCGTGCTGGAGCGCACTACCAGCTCGTAGGGCAGCGCGACAGAGGGCTGCACGGGGTAGTTGCGCTCAGGGTGCAGTTCCTCCATCAGCATCTGCACGGCCTTCTCGCCCTGCGCCCGCGGGAACTGGGCCACGGTGCTGAGCCCGAAGAACTCTGCCAGGTCGTGGCCGTCGATGCCGATGATCGACACATCTCGCGGCACGTTCAAACCCAGGTCCTTGGCGGCGAGGATGGCGCCGATCGCCATTTCGTCGCTGGCCGCGTAGATTGCGCTGGGCCGGCCGTACGGGCTGCCGAGTAGTTGCTTCGCCGCCTGGTAGCCGCCCTGGATGGTGAAGTCGGCCGGGCGGAACAGGGCGGGGTCGACGGGGATGCCGGCATCCGCCAGCGCGGCCTCGTAGCCGACGCGGCGGTTGGTGGGCAGGTGGAAGTCGACGTCGAGCTCGAGCACGCCACCGATGTGGCCGATGCGGCGGTGGCCGAGTGAGATCAGATGGGCCGTGGCCAGACGGGCGACGGCGGTGTCGTCGACGGCGAGGGTGCGGACGCCGGGGATCGGTCCGCCGACACCGACGAGCGGCTTCTTCAGGCGGTGTAGCCGCGACACCTCGTCGCCGGTCAGCTCCAGCGAGATGGCGATGACGGCGTCGACGCGCTGGCGCAGCAGGAAGTGCTCGAACACGCTCTGCCGCTCGGAGCCGTTGCCGGCCAGGTTGTAGAGGGTCACGTCGTAGCCGTCGCGCAGCAGCGCCTGCTGGGCGCCCTCCAAAACGGTGGAGAAGAACCAACGGTTGAGGAACGGCACCACGACGCCGATGTTGCGGGTGCGCCCTGAGGCCAGACTGGACGCGTTCGAGGAGACGACGTAGCCGAGTTGGTCGGCGGCCAGCTCGACCTTGAGCTTGGTGGATTCCGACACGGATCCGTTGCCGCTCAGCGCGCGCGAGACGGTGGCCGTGGAGACGCCGGCGAGCTTCGCCACCTCTTCGATGCCGGCCATCGTGCGGCCCCTTCCGTCTCTCCTGCTGGATACGCCCTGAAGTCTAGCGAGGTGGGCGCGTCGGGCCGCCGGGGCGCCTGCCCAGGCATCCGAAACGCCCGGGGTTCGCGGTGCGGAATCCTCGATTTCACGAGAAAGCAGTTGATACGTATGATTGTGGAGCGTCTTCGGTCAGGTGGCAACATATGGTCGGGTGCGCATTGGCGAGTTACCCAAGCGGCCAAAGGGATCTGACTGTAAATCAGACTGCTCAGCATTCGGGGGTTCGAATCCCTCACTCGCCACAGCCAAAACCCCGGAATCATTGCGATTCCGGGGTTTTTTCGTTGCTGGTCCCGCTGCGGTGCTAGTCGAGCGGCGGTGAGTACTTCTGCGCGAAGGCGAGCGCCTCGTCGGCCACCTCGCGCCAGCCGGAGTCGATCGTGAGCGAGTGCCCGCGGCCGGGGATCGTGACCAGCTCGGTCACGCCCGGGTTCTTGGACTGCAGCTCATAGCTCGAGTGCACGATCGCCGGGGGAACCGTGTTGTCGTTCTCGCCAGAGATGAGCAGCAGCGGACCGCGCGCATCTGCCTTGGTGTCGACTTTCGTTTCGGCGAAGGGGTTGAGGTTGGCCGTCGCCGCCTGGAAGAGGGGGAGTCCGGCTGCGGGCACGTGGTAGTTCTCGTAGAGCTCGCGCGCCTCCGCCTCGTCGACGTTGTTCGCCCAGCCGAACTTGAACTCGTCGAAGGTGAGCGAGACGGCCCGGTTCACGTTGGCCGGGTTCTTCAGCACCGGGAACGCCGACTTGAGTGAGGCCCGCGGCAGCGTCAGCACGCCCTGGAACGGGGCGTTGTCGATGGACACCGTCGAGGAGGCGGCGCCCTCGCCGGCGATCTTCTGCGCGATCAGCCCGCCGAAGGAGTGGCCGATCACGACGGGCTGCTGGGTGAGAGCCGAGATCGCCTCCAGGTAGTGCTCCGTGACGTGCTTGACCATCTTCTTGGCGAACACCTCCGGCTCCTCCCTGGCCAGCTCCACCGTCTCTGGGTCGTCCGGCCAGCCGGGCGCCAGGGTGACGTATCCGTTCGCCTCGAACAGATCCCGCCACTTCTGCCAACTGCTGGAGAGCAGCCAGAGCCCGTGGATGAAGACCACCGGACGGGCCGCCGACTCATTGGCGCGTGCGACTTCGTGCTGTTCGTGTTCGGTCAAGCTGCTCACGAGTAGACCTCATTCCTCGGGCGCGGGGCCCGCGATGCCGGAGGGCGACAGTGCCCGGCCTGATGCTACGCCCGGCGACGCCCCCTGAACAGGGGCGGTTTCGGGTCGTCTGCACGAGGCCAGCCGGGGGACGTGCACGGCCGAGCTTTCTTCACAGTTCCCGGCGCTGTCCCAGCGATGCTGCGGCCGTCGCCCAGAAAATTCTGCAAAGCTGTGCTGCAGGCAAACGGGCGGAGGGGCGAGTCATGATGGCGGTTCCCAGCGCGCGGGCAGCTGAGACCCGGGAGCGCATCCTGTCGGCGGCAGCCGAGGAATTCGCAGAGCGCGGCTATGCCGGAACGTCCATCGGCAGCATCGCCGAGCGTGCCGGCATCGGCAAGGGGCTGGTGCAGTACCACTTCAAGGCCAAAGTCGATTTGGCCGTCACGCTCGTGCAGGCCACCTTCGCCCAGGCGCCGTTCGCCAACGTCGTGACCACCGACCCGCCGCCGCGGGGCATCGCGGCGATCGTCGCGTCGATTCGCGCGGTCTCCCGGGCATTCAGAGACACGGTCCGTGTGCGGGCTGCCGTGCGCCTCGTGCGCGAGTACGACATCATCCCCGTCGTCTTCCCCACGCCCTATGTCGGCTGGATGGCCGTGATGGCGCAGTGCCTGCGTGACGCGACGGATGACGGCGACATCCCGCCCGGCCTCGACTTCGAGACCGAGGGCTGGCACCTGGTCGCCACCTTCACGGGCGTTCAGGAAACCTCGCACCGCCTCACGCAGCGCCAGGATCTGCCGGAACGGATCGAGGAGATGCTCCAGCGACAGCTGCGCCTCTTCGGGGTCGTCGACCCTGAGCGCTTTTTGCGACAGGGCTCGAACCAAGCCCCGATTTCATAGTACGATCGTACTAAGGGACATGCCCGGTCGGGGGACTCGGGCAGGTGCCGGCGACGACGGGGGAACCGACGCCGGCCCCCCTTGCTACTTCCCCACGCTCCAGTCGTCCCGCGCGATCGCGCCGATGGTGCGCACCAGCCAGGCCTCGTACTCCGTCTGGCTCCAGCCAGATCCCAGCACAAGCTGCCCGTAGCTCTCCGGCGACACGATGAAGGAGAGCGCGTCGGCCACGCGCTCCGGGGCGGCGTCGGCGTCGAGCATGCCGCGTTCCGCCAGCTGGGCAACCAGAGCATTGAAGTCGGTGCGTCGCCGCTGCTGCAGTGCCGCGAGCTCGTCGGCCACCACCGCGTCAGAGGAGGCGGCGGCGAGGAATGCGGCCCACAGGCGATTGCTGCGCCGGTTGGCCTCTGCCACGAAGTGCACGATGCCGCTGAGGTAGTCGGCGTCATCCGCCGCCTCGGTGATCGCGGCGATGGGCTCGTGGTCGGCGAGGGAATCACGCCCCTCTCGGCCGGCGAAGCTCTGCTCGAACGCGGCCAGGAGGAGCTCGCGCTTAGGGCCGTTCAGCTTCACGGTCTCGACAGAGACGCCCGCCGCCCTGGCGATGTCGGCAAGGGAGGTTCCGCCGTAGCCGGTGGCCGAGAAGCACTCCGCGGCCGCGTCCAGAATGCGTCGTCGGGTCTCGGCGGCCTGGCTGGCGCGCAGGGTGGAGTTGTAGCTGCGCGTGGCCGGGGCAGAAGTTCCATCCGACATATTGACTTGCCTTTCAAGGTAGTGAATACTTCTTCGGTATAGACAATTCTAGTGCGCACACCAGTCGGGGCTGGGAGGCGCCCGCCTCGCCGATTCGACCTGAAAGTCAGCCATGACCTCCTACCTGATTTGCAGCACGCCCGTCCACGGCCACGTCACGCCGTTGCTCGCCGTCTCGCGCCACCTGGTGCAACAGGGGCACCGGGTGCGTTTCCTCACTGGAGCCCGCTACCGTGACGCCGTGCGTGCGACGGGGGCAGAGTACCTGCCGCTCCCGGCTGAAGCCGACTATGACGACACCGACATGGATGCCGCCTTCCCCGGCCGTGTGGGCAAGAGTGGCGTCCCCGGCATCCGCTGGGACCTCAGCAACATTTTCCTGAAGCCTGCTCCAGCCCAGATCGGGGCCGTCGACGAGGCTGTCGCCGCCGAGCCGACGGATGTGATCCTGCTGGAGAGCATGTTCATCGGCTCGATGGGGCTGCTTGCCCGGCCCCGGGCCGAGCGCCCCGCCATCGTCAACCTGGGCATCATCCCGCTCGGCCTCGGCAGCGTCGACACGGCGCCGTTCGGCCTGGGCATCCTGCCCAAGCCCGGCCGTGCCGGCCGCATCCGCAACGCGATGCTCCGGGTGATCACCGAGAGGTTCATCTTCGGCGGGCTGCAGAAGGAGGCCTCGGCGATGATGCTCGCCACGACCGGCCGCCCGCTCGGGGTCTTCTTCATGAGCGGCGCCTCGCAGGCAGACGCGATTGTGCAGTTCACCGTCGCCGGCTTCGAGTACCCGCGCCGCGACCTGCCAGAGACGGTGCACTTCGTCGGCCCGGTCTCGCGCACCACGCCCAGCGCGGCGCCGCTGCCGGAGTGGTGGGGCGAGCTCGACGGCTCGCGGCCCGTTGTGCACGTGAGCCAGGGCACCGTCGCGAACAAGGACTACGAGGAGCTGATCGCCCCGACCATGCGGGCGCTTGCCGGCGATGACGTGCTGGTGCTGGTGAGCACCGGCGGCCGCCCGGTCGAGAGCCTGCCGCATCCGCTGCCGGCCAATGTGCGCGCCGCCGAGTACCTGCCTTACGACGCGTTGCTGCCGCTCACTGACGTGTTCGTCAGCAACGGCGGCTACGGCGGGGTGCACTACGCGCTCGAGCACGGCGTGCCGCTCGTCGTCGCCGGTACGACAGAGGACAAGCTTGAGGTGACCGCGCGTGTGGAGTGGGCGGGCGTCGGCGTGAACCTGCGCAGCCACAAGCCGGTGCCGGATGCCGTCGCGGCCGCCGTGCGCACGGTGCTGGCCGACCCGGGCTATGCCGAGCGCAGTCGGGCGATCGGTGCACAGATCGCGGCCTCGAGCGGTCTCGTCGGGCTGGAGTCGGTCGTGGAGTCGCTGCTGGAGACCAGCCCCGCGCGCACTGCCCGCTAGGCCGGCTGGGGGGCCTGGGCCGTCTGTGCTGTCTGGGCCGACTGGGCTGCCTGGGCCGTCTGCGGTTCCTGGGGCGCGAGGATGTCGGCGGCGTTGCCGTCGATCCACGCCATCAGCGGCAGCAGGTGGTCGCTGAGCTCGCGCCCCCGTGCGGTGAGACTGTAGTCGACCCGGGGCGGGATGACCGCCCGTACCTCGCGCAGCACGAAGCCGTCGCGCTCGAGGGTGCGCAGGGTCTGCGCCAGCATCTTCTCGCTGATGCCCTCGATGCCGCGGCGCAGCTCGCCCCACCGGTGCGGCGCCCGCGAGAGGGTCAGCAGAACGAGCACGCCCCACTTGCTGGTGACGTGGTCGAGCACGGTGCGGCTCGGGCATGCTGCGGGAAAGACGCCTTCGGTCATCCCCGGGATCCCGCTTGTTTGCACATAACTCACCGTCATGTAGGTACCTTACCAAAAGGTGGGTACCGTCGACGGGGAAGTTCTTGAGCGGATGGTCGGTTGTACCGTGCAGCGACCGGAGCGGTCGTGACATTCGCAGCCCGCGCGGGTGCGTTCGAAAGGAAGACCATGACCCTCGTCATCACCGGAGCAACCGGCCAGCTTGGCACTCTCGTCATCGATGCGCTGCTGCGGAACGGCACACCGGCCACTCAGATCGTCGCGACCGGGCGCAACGAGCAGCGCCTGGCCGCGCTGCGGGAGCGCGGAGTGCGCACCGCCGTCGCCGACTACTCCGACCGGGTCGCGTTCGAGCGGGCATTCGCCGGCGCGGAGGCCGTTCTGCTCATCTCTGGGAGCGAGGTCGGCCAGCGCGTCGCGCAGCACAGGACCGTTGTCGAGGCCGCCCAGGCTGCCGGCGTCGCACGCCTCGTCTACACGAGCGCGCCGCGCGCCACCAGCTCCGCCCTGATCCTGGCGCCGGAGCACAAGGCGACAGAGGAGCTCATCGCCGCCTCCGGTATCCCGGCCACGATCCTTCGCAACGGCTGGTACACCGAGAACTACGCCGGTGCGCTCGGCCAGGCGGCGACCAGCGGCGAGATCGTCGCCAGCGTCGGCGATGGACGCGTCGCCAGTGCGAGCCGCGCCGACTACGCGGATGCCGCGGCCGTCGTGCTCGCCGATGCGAGCCACGTCGGGCAGATCTACGAGCTGAGCGGTGACGTCGCGTGGACGCACGCCGACCTTGCCGCGGTTGCCACCGAACTGCTCGCTCGGCCCGTCACCTACCGCAATCTGAGCCCGGAGCAGCACCTGGCCGCTCTGGCCGACGCCGGGCTCGACGCCGGAACGGCCGGCTTCGTCGTCGCGCTCGACGGCAACATCCGTGACGGCCTGCTGGCCGAGACGAGCGGCGACCTCGCCCGCCTGATCGGCCGCCCGACGACCCCGCTGCAGGAGGGTCTCGCGCCCGCCGCTGACGAGGCGCTCGCCGCCTAGCATCCGCCCACCCGGCCCCTGCAGAAATGCCGGGGCCGGGGTAGCGTGGGGGCATGAGCGCCGAACTGCTGGAGATGGCCCGCCGGATCGCATTGCAGGCAGGGGCGCTGGCGGCCGAGCGCCGCCGTGAGGGCGTCAGCGTGGCGGCGAGCAAGTCGAGCGACGTCGACATCGTCACCGCCGCCGACCGCGAGACCGAGGCGCTGATCCGCGCCCTGATCCGACTCGAACGACCAGATGATGCGTTCTATGGGGAGGAGACGGACGCCGCGGCCGGCAGTTCCGGCCTGGTCTGGGTCGTCGACCCCATCGACGGCACCGTCAACTATCTCTATGGCAGCCCCGCCTGGGCGATCAGTATCGCGGTGGGAGAGCTGGGCCAGTCGGATGACGCCGACGCCGAGCCGACAGCCAACTGGCGGGCGCTCGCCGGAGTCGTCTACGCGCCGGCCACCGCCGAGCTCTACGCAGCCTCGGCAGGCGGCGGTGCCTGGGTCGAGCAGATTGGCTCGCCGACGCACCCCGCCCCGCAGCCGCTGCACGTGAACACCGGCGCCCCGCTCGCCCAAGCCCTGATCGGCACCGGCTTCTCATACAGCGCCGACCGCCGCCAGGCGCAGGCAGAGGTGCTGCTCACGCTTCTGCCGCTCGTGCGCGACATCCGGCGCGTCGGCTCGGCCGCCCTCGACCTCTGCGCCGTGGCCGCCGGCCGGCTTGACGGCTACTTCGAGCGGCACCTCAACCCATGGGACCACGCCGCCGGCGCACTCATCGCGGCCGAGGCAGGCGCGACCGTGGCCGGCCTGAACGGCGCCCCGGCGACCGCCGAGCTGCTCATCGCCGCGGAACCCGCGCTGTTCACGGCGCTGCACGGCGCACTGCTGGCCGCCGAATGAACACTGACGCGCTGACCGGCCCGCGCCTGGTCACCGAGCGACTGCTGTTGCGCCGGTGGACTCCGGCTGACCGGGCGCCGTTCGCCGCCCTGAACGCAGACCCCCGGGTGATGGAGCACTTCCCCTCGACCCTGGATGCCGCGGCATCCGACGCCATGATCGAACGCATCGAGCAGGGCTTCGAACGGGCTGGTTTCGGTCTGTGGGCAGTGGAGCGGCGCGACACGGGGGAGTTCATCGGGTTCGTCGGGCTCTCTCGTCCCGGCTTCACGGCCCACTTCACCTCGCCGGAGCACCCGGCCGTCGAGGTCGGCTGGCGCCTGGCCGCCGACGCCTGGGGCAACGGCTACGCCAGCGAGGCGGCATCCGCGGCGTTGGCCTTCGGCTTCGAACAGCTCGGTCTGGGCGAGATCGTCTCGTTCACCGCGCTCGGCAACCTGCGCTCGCGCAAGGTGATGGAGCGCATCGGGATGACGCATGACCCGGCCGACGACTTCGACCACCCCGCTCTGCCTCGCACCGATCGGCTGAGCCGCCATGTGCTCTACCGGGCGCGGCCGCGTGAGTCCTGGCCGGTTTGAGATAAGCTTTGAATGCCCCCGTTCAGGGGTGATCGCCAGCGCTCACATGGTCTTTTCACATAGTGCCCGCTAGCCTTTATGAATTCGTTACTTTGGCGAGGCCAGGGTGATCACCTCCAATACGTCCCGAACACCTCGCTGAAAGTCCCCCACTTGCCTGCTGACGCCATTGCCCCGGATGCCTCTGTGCCCGGCACTGTCGACACAGCGACGGCGGATGCCGCGGCCCCCGCGAGACCGTTGACCAGGCGCGAGATTCGCGAGCGCGAGCGGGCCTTGGAGCTCGCCACCGGCGAGCCGCAGGAGCCGGCCACGGCCGTGCTGCCGATCGTCGCCGAGGTGCCGACCCGCACCGCGATCCTGCCCGCCGTTCCGCAGCCGGAGCCCCACACGGCAGAGTCGTACGCCGAACTGCTCAACGCACTCGTGCTTCCGGCCCCCGATCCGGCGCCGCTGGCCACGGCCGAAGATTTCATGCACGCAGCGGCCCCGGCCGCCTTCGCCGCGGAGCTCCCGGAGCAGGCCGCGGCCCTTCCGATTCGGCGCTCGCGCCGCGCGGCAGATGTCGAGGTCGATGCGATCCTGCCGACCGCCGTCGCCACCCCCGGCTCCCGCCGCAGCGCCAACCCGCGCGGCCAGGTCGAGCCCCTCGGCGCGAGCGAGCTCAGTGCAGCCAACTTGGACACAGCAAGCGCTGACGAGGAAGCCCCGCAGGCCGAGGAACTGCTCGTCGACGCACAGCAGACCACCGCGCTTCTCGCCGACGCCCTGCGCGTTGACGCGCTGTTCTCCGACATCCTGAACCCCGACTCCGTCAGCGGCGCACAGACGAGCGACCCCGCGCAGCGCCGGCGCTCCGCCGGTCGCTCCGAGCCGCTCGCGGTACCGCGCGCCTCGACAACCCCCGGCGCCTCGCGCACTGCCACGCCTCGTGCTGCCGTTCGCACCGCCCCCACTCTCTCGGTCACCCGCCGCATCGCCACCAAGACAACGGCCATCGTCGCCATGGGCTTCGTGGCGCTGATGGCCGTGGCCACCTCCGTGCCGGCCGAGGCGCTGCTGACGGCCGACGACGTCAAGGCCGCCGCTCTGGTCGCGAAGATGCCGAGCAAGACCGAGCCCGGCCAGTCGGTCATCGCCCACGGAGCGGACTCCATCACCGTGCAGGCTGACGGCTACGAGACGGCCACCATCGCCGAGGCCGCCGCAGCCAGCGGCATCCGGATGGAATCCACCTTCGTCAATAACCCGAACGGCGCTGTGCAGTGGCCGTTCGCCGTCGGAGTGCACGTCGGCGACCGCTTCGGCTTCCGCGACTGCGCCGGTTGCTCCAGCAACCACGGCGGTCAGGACTTCAACCCGGGCAACGGCGCCGAGATCCAGTCCATCGCCGACGGCGTTGTGACGCTCGCCGAGGACGGCGAGGGCAGCCTCGGCGTGCACATGATGATCGAGCACCAGATCAACGGCGAGACCATCACCAGCGTCTACGCACACATGCAGCACGGAACGATGCGCTACAGCACCGGCGACGTGGTCAAGGTGGGCGACGTGATCGGCAACACGGGCACCACCGGCATGAGCACGGGCCCGCACCTGCACTTCGAGATCCGCCTGGGCGGCATCAACGGCGTCAAGGTCGACCCGCTCGACTGGCTGTACGCCAACACCAACTAGCCTCCGCGCGCGCAGAGTTTTGCTGGCGGCGCCGCTGCCGGATGCTGCCCAGCTGCCGAGTCTCTGGGGTACCCGACCCCGACGCGGGCACAGAAAAACAGGACCACGCGCCGCCCGCACCGCCATGCGGCAGTCGATCCCGTCTGCTCCTGTGTTTTCGCCGAGGCCGTCCCGCTGCCGCTGGCCGCGGCGGTGACGTCTGTTGTGCACAGCGCCCGTTCGCCCGGCGGCTATCCACAGCTCGCAGACGCGCTCGTCGCACTGCGGCCGGCGTGGAGACGATGAGGCATGCCCATCGCCCTTGTCTCTCAGGTTCTTGCCTCCCTCGGAGGAGTCGCCCACTACTCTGGCTTGGAACGCGCCGGTGTCAGTCGTTCAGCCGTCGCCGCGGCACTGCGTCGTGGCGAGGTCTTTCGTGTGCGCAACGGCTGGTTTGCCTGCGCCGGGGCTCCGGCAGAGCTGGTGCGGGCCGTGCGTGTCGGGGGCACGCTCACCGGCGCCTCAGCGGCCGCGCTATACGGCCTCTGGACGATCGCCGACCCGCTCCTGCACCTGCGAGTGCGCTCGAGCACGAGTCGACTCTCGGCGCCCAGCGGCGGCGGGCGGCTGGTCCCGGGACGGCACGGCGTCTGCGTGCACTACAGAAGCGAGCGGGTGAGCATCGCGGCAGACCCGCTGCTCCGGGCCCTCGCCGAGATGTTCAACTGCTCCGACGAGGTGTCCGCCCTCGTCGCTCTGGACTCGGCGCTGAACAGCGGCAAGCTCGGCGTCTGGCAACTGCCGGAGCTGAAGGCGCTGATTCTGTCAACGCGGCGGGCGAGCGTCGACAAGGCGGATGCCGGAAGCCAGTCCGGCCTCGAGACGATCGTGCGGCTGCTGATGCGCTCGCACGGCGTGCGCCTGCGCAGTCAGGTACAGATCGCCGGAGTCGGCCGCGTCGACCTGCTGATCGGGGACCGCCTGGTCGTAGAGCTGGACGGGCGCGGCTTCCACGCGGGACGGTTCGAGGAGGACCGGGAGCGGGATTGGGAACTGATCCAGCGTGGCTATCTGGTGGTGCGGGTGAGTTACGCAATGGTCATGCATCAGCGTGAGCGCGTTGAGGCCGGACTGCTGGCCCTGGTGCGCCGCGGTGTGCATCGCGGCCAGGTGTGGTGAGCGAAACACGGGCCAGGCGACAGCAGTTGCTTCTGCGGCACGCCGGTCGTGGCGGGTGCACAAAAGCAGGAGGAGAGCCGCGCCGACACCGCATGGGCGGTCGGCAGGGCTGTCCTCCTGCTTTTTCTGAGGCTGTGCCTAGGCGGTGAGCCAGACGGTCGTGTCGGCGGGCAGCAGGCGGCGGTCGTCGGCAGCCTCGAGCGGGCCGCTGGCGAGCAGCACCGTGCCGCCGAGCGACTCCGGCAGCTCGACCGGCGTCGAGCCGGTGTTGCCGATGACGGTCACGGCCCCGTTGCGGAACGCAACGGTGTCGGCGCCCAGCGCCTCGGCATCCAGCCACTCCAGCTCACCTGCGCCGAGCGCGTGCTGCTTGCGCAGCGCGAGCGCCAGCTTGTACATCTCGAGCGTCGAGCCCTCGACGCCGCTCTGCTGGTCGCGGGCCAGCTCGGCCCACTCGCTCGGCTGCGGCAGCCAGGAGGCGTCCGTCGGGCCGAAGCCGTAGGACGGCGCGGCAGACTCCCAGGGCAGCGGCACGCGGCATCCGTCGCGGCCGTAACGCTGCCCCTCTGTACGGAACCAGGTCGGGTCCTGGCGGGCGTCGTCCGGCAGGTCGATGACCTCGGGCAGGCCGAGCTCCTCGCCCTGATAGATGTAGGCGCTGCCCGGCAGGGCGAGCATGAGCGCGGTGGCCGCGCGGGCCCGGCGCAGGCCGAGCGCGGGGATGGGCAGCCCCTTCGAGTTCGGGCCGATGCCGTGGCCCTGCGGGTTCTCGGCCGTCAAGGCGAGGCGCGAGGCGTGCCGCACGACGTCGTGGTTGGAGAGGACCCAGGTGCTCGGTGCGCCGACGGAGGCGAACGTCGCCAACGAGTCGTCGATCACCTGGCGCAGCGGCTCGGCCTTCCACGGCGTCTCGAGGTAGGCGAAGTTGAACGCCTGGTGCATCTCGTCGGGGCGCACCCAGAGTGCGGTGCGCGGCAGCGGGTCGACCCAGGCCTCCGCGGCCAGGATGCGGTCACCCTCGTACTCGTTCAGCAGTGCGCGCCAGTCGCGGTAGATCTCGTGCACGCCATCCTGCGCCCAGTAGGGAGCGCTCGGCAGCTCATCGAGGGCGCCCTCGTTCAGCCCCTCGATGCCAGCGGCGCCGCCCATGCTGCCGCCCTCGGCTGGCGGGGTGTAGTCGGGCAGCCCGTCGGCCTTGACGAGGCCGTGCGCCACGTCGACGCGGAATCCGTCGACGCCGCGATCAAGCCAGAACCGCAGCACGTCGCGGAACATCTCACGCACCTCGTCGTTCGACCAGTCGAAGTCGGGCTGCGAGCTGTCGAAGAGGTGCAGGTACCACTGGCCTGGGGTGCCATCCGGGTTGGTCACGCGGGTCCAGGCGCGACCGCCGAACACCGACTCCCAGTTGTTCGGCGGAAGCTCGCCGTTCTCGCCTGTGCCGTCGCGGAACAGGTAGCGGGCGCGCTCCGAGCTGCCCTCGCCGGCCGCCAACGCGGCCTGGAACCAGGGGTGGTCGCTCGAGGAGTGGTTGGGCACGAGGTCGATGATGACCCGGATGCCGCGGCTGTGCGCCTCGGCCAGCATCGCGTCGAAGTCGGCGAGCGTGCCGAACAGCGGGTCGACGTCGCAGTAGTCGGCCACGTCGTAGCCGCCGTCGCGCTGCGGCGAGGTCTGGAACGGCGAGAGCCAGATGGCATCGATGCCGAGCTCGGCCAGAGCGGGGAGCCGGGAGCTGATGCCGGCGAGGTCGCCCATGCCGTCGCCGTTCGCATCGGCGAAGGAACGAGGATAGATCTGGTAAATCGCGGCAGTGCGCCACCACTCTGATGTCATGTCGGATACTTTAGGCCGATTCCCGAGGAAATGGAAACGATTGCATCAGACGCCGCGCGAGGGCTGGCTCACAGCCAAGCTTCAGGGGCCTGTCAGCATGGATAACGATCAGATCACGGGAGTTTGTGAATGCTCTCACGAACGGGTATACATGTAATCGCTTGCATTGTTGGCTCTACCTCGACAGGCAGCACATCGAGAGAACGGCCTTTCGGGCGTCAGCTGCACTTCTAGTGCGACGAGCGATTGCGAGGCCACTCACAGCGCTCAAAGAAAGGCACACACCAATGATGGTGAAAAAGAAGGGCCTGCTGGCTGCCGGTGCAGTCGCGGTCGTTGCAACTCTGGCTCTCGCGGGCTGCGCAAGCGGTGGCAGTGACGCCCCCGCCGGCGACAAGCCATCCGCCTCCTCGGCCGGGACGCTCACCGTCTGGGTCGACGCCGAGCGCGTGGACGCACTGAAGGGCGCGGCAGCCTCCTACACGGAGAAGACCGGCGTCGAGGTCAAGCTCGTCTCCAAGGACAACAACACCATCAAGGATGACTTCATCCAGCAGGTCCCGACCGGCAAGGGCCCGGACATCACCATGGGCGCCCACGACTGGGCCGGCGAGCTCTCCACCAACGGTGTGGTCGCCCCGCTCGAGCTGGGTGACAGCGCCGCGAACTACCTTCCGATCGCGATCGACGCCGCCACCTACGAGGGCTCGGTCTACCTGCTGCCCTACGCCGTCGAGAACATCGCCGTGCTGCGCAACGCAGACCTGATCCCCGAGCCCGCCGCCAACTTTGACGACATGATCGCCAAGGGCAAGGCAGCCGGCCTCGAGCAGCCGTTCGTCGTCGAGCAGGGCGCAGAGGGCAACCCCTACCACCTGTACCCGTTCCAGACCGGCTTCGGCGCCCCCGTCTTCGGCACCAACGACAAGGGCTACGACGCCACCGACCTGCAGATCGGCAGCGCGGGCGGCGAGCAGTTCGCCACCTGGCTCGGCGCCCAGGGCAAGAACGGCACCGGCGTCTTCAACACCGACATCGACGGTGAGATCGCCAAGCAGGCCTTCCTCGATGGCAAGGCCGCCTTCTGGCTGACCGGCCCGTGGAACGTCGGAGCGGCCATCGACGGCGGCATCAACGTCGCCATCGACACCGTGCCGAGCCCGACCGGCGAGGTCGCATCGCCGTTCGCCGGCGTCAAGGGCTTCTACCTCTCCGCCGAGTCGAAGAACAAGGTTGCCGCCAACGACTTCCTCGTCAACTACATCGGCACCGAAGAGGTTCAGCTCGAGCTGTTCAAGGCCGGCAACGTGCTCCCCGCGCTGAAGGCCGCTGCAGAGACCGCATCCGCCGACCCGATCATCGCCGGCTTCGCCGCCGTCGGTGCACAGGCCGTTCCGATGCCCGCCATCCCCGCGATGGGCGCCGTCTGGCAGTACTGGGGCATCGCTGAGGCTGACGTCATCAACGGTGCAGACCCTGTCGCCACGTGGCAGAAGCTTGCTGCTGACGTGCAGGCAGCGATCAACAAGTAACACCCCCTCAGCCGGGGCGGATGCCGCACGCATCCGCCCCGGCTTTTCTCACGGCCGGGCCACATCAGCAGGCAGCAGAAGAACAGGCAACGAATGAGCACCATGACCAACAACGTCTCCGCTGACGTCGACGAGCCCACCCCTGAGAAGCCCAGCAAACGGCAACGCCAGGCCGGCCACATCGCCGATGCGGCATCCGTCGGCATCAAGGTGCTGCTGGTCAAGATCATCGCCCTCGGCGTGCTGGACGCGCTGGCGCTCACCGCGATCTTCATCCTGTTGGCCCAGCGCGAGTGGCTGGTGATCGGCGTCGTCGTCGTGGCGACCGGCCTGATCAACTGGATCTACCTGGGCAAGCGCAAGCTGCCGGCCAAGTACCTCACCCCCGGCGTGATCTTCCTGCTGATCTTCCAGGTGTTCGTGCTCGGCTACACCGCCTACATCGGCTTCACCAACTACGGCACCGGCCACAACGGCACCAAGGAGCAGGCCGTCTCCGCGCTGATGAGCTCCGCGCTCGAGCGCGTCGAAGACTCGCCGACCTACGCGGTCACCGTGCTGGAGCAGGGCGACACCCTCAACCTCCTGGTCACCGAGCCGAACGGCGAGGTGATGGTCGGCAACGCCGAGACCCCGCTGCACCCCGTCGACAACGCCCAGATGGACGGCGGCAAGGCCGTCGGCCTCGACGGCTACACCGCGCTCACCTTCCAGGAGATCCTGGCCCAGAGCGATGCGATCACGGCCCTCTCCGTGCCGGCATCCGAAGACCCCAACGACGGCGCGCTGCGCACGCCCGACGGCACCAGCGGTTACCTCTACGTCTCGAACCTCGAGTACGACGAGGCTGCCGGCACCATGACCGACACCGCCACCGGCACCGTGTACACCGACAACGGCTCCGGAGCATTCACCGCGGATGACGGCCAGCAGCTGCTGCCCGGCTGGCAGGTCGTCGTCGGCGCCGACAACTTCGTCCGCGCGCTGACCGACGAGAGCATTCGCGGCCCGCTGGTCTACGTGACCATCTGGACCTTCGTCTTCGCGATCGTCTCGGTCGCGACGACCTTCTTCCTCGGCCTCTTCCTGGCCATCGTCTTCAACGACATGCGCATGCGCGGCCGCAAGTTCTACCGCGTGCTGATGATCCTGCCGTACGCCTTCCCGTCCTTCCTCTCTGCGCTGGTCTGGGCCGGCATGATGAACGAGAGCTTCGGGTTCATCAACCAGGTGCTGCTTGGCGGGGCGGCCGTTCCCTGGCTCACCGATCCGACGCTCGCGAAGGTCTCGATCCTGATCGTGAACCTCTGGCTCGGCTTCCCCTACATGTTCCTGGTTTGCACCGGGGCGCTGCAGTCGATCCCGGAGGAGCTGCAGGAGGCGGCGACCGTCGACGGGGCCAAACCGTGGGCCGTGTTCCGGCTGATCAAGCTGCCGCTGCTGCTGGTCTCGCTGGCGCCGCTGCTGATCGCCTCGTTCGCGTTCAACTTCAACAACTTCAACCTGATCTACATGCTGACGAATGGCGGGCCGCGCGACTCGAGCGCTCCGATACCGGTCGGGCACACCGACATCCTGATCTCGATGGTCTACAAGGTGGCGTTCACCGGGCAGACGCGTGACTACGGCCTGGCCAGCGCGTTCACGATCCTCATCTTCATCGTGGTCGCCATCATCTCGATCATCAGCTTCCGCAAGACCAAGGCGCTGGAGGACCTCAACTAATGAGCGCACTGACCCAGACCCCCGGCACCGACGACATGTCGACCCGCGCCATCACGAGCACGCCCGGCGCGCGACGCGTCGAGAAGCGCCCGTTCAACTTCGGCCGCTGGTTCAAGGCCACCGGATGGCGCCACATCGTCGGCGTGATCATGGTCGTCTTCTCCTGCTTCCCGCTGCTGTTCGTGCTCTCCTCCTCGCTGAATCCGAAGGGCACGCTGACCGGCTCGAACGCCCTGTTCTCGGCCATCGGGCTCGACAGCTACGCCCGCATCCTGAACAGCCCGGATATCCCGTACACCGACTGGTTCGTCAACACGCTCATCGTGGCCGGCATCACCGCCCTCGCGACCGTGTTCCTCGGCGGCCTCGCCGCCTACTCGTTCTCGCGGATGCGCTTCAGCGGGCGACGATTCGGCCTGGTGTCGATCGTGATCATCCAGATGTTCCCGCAGCTGCTCGCCGTCGTGGCGATCTTCCTGCTCATGTCCAGCATCGGCGACTGGTTCCCGGCGCTCGGCCTGAACACCCACCTCGGCCTGATCATGGTCTACCTGGGCGGTGCCCTCGGCGTGAACACCTACCTGATGTACGGCTTCTTCAACACGATCCCGGCCTCTATCGACGAGGCCGCGAAGATCGACGGGGCCGGCCACGCCCGCATCTTCTTCACCATGATCCTGCGCCTGGCCGCACCGATCCTCGCCGTCGTCGCGCTGCTCAGCTTCATCGCCACAATCAACGAGTTCGTGGTGGCATCCGTGATCTTGATCGACCCGGAGAAGCAGACGCTGGCCGTTGGCCTCACCAAGCTGGTGTCCAACCCGCGTTACGCCGACTGGAGTGCGTTCAGCGCCGGCGCCGTGATGGCCGCCCTGCCCGTGATGGCGGTCTTCCTGTTCCTGCAGAAGTACATTGTCGGCGGCCTGACCGCCGGTTCGGTCAAGTAAGGCACGCCACTCGGCCACTCACCACCGCACGAGACGGAGAATGGGCTCATGCTCGCACCTCACCACGACGGATCCCCGCTCCACGTCTCGACGCAGACGCCCGCGCTCGGCGAGGGGGTGCGGGTGCGGCTGCGCGTCCCGGCCGGCTCCACGGGGCCGGCCGGGCTCGGGCTGAGCGCGCTCGAGGCGGTCAGCGTGCGCTCGAACCCGAACCACGAGCCGCGCTTCGCCCCGGCCGAGCTGCTCGGGGAACGCGGCGGCTGGGACTGGTGGCAGGCCGAGGTCGAGGTCGAGAATCCGGTGCACGGCTACCGCTTCCTGCTGACGGGACCGGATGGCGCAGGCAACCCGGCCCAGCGCTGGCTGAACGCGGCGGGGCTGCACGACACCGAGCCTCTCGACTCCGAGGATTTCAAGCTCGTCGCCAGCCCGGAGGGCATCGGCGCCCCGCCGGAGTGGATGGCCTCCAGCGTGCTCTACCAGGTGTTCCCCGACCGCTTCGCGCGTTCTGCGGCCGCTGAGGATCGTCCGCTGCCGTCCTGGGCGATCGCCGCAGCGTGGGGCGACCCCGTCCAGCTCACCCCACCGGCCAGGTCGACCCAGTTCTACGGCGGAGACCTCGACGGCGTCACCGAGCGGCTCGACCACCTGGGCGCGCTCGGCATCACGCTGCTCTACCTGACCCCTGTCTTCGCCGGGCGCTCCAACCACCGCTACGACGCCACCAGCTTCGACGCCGTCGACTCGCTGCTCGGCGGCGACGAGGCGCTGGTGCGGCTCGTCGAGGCGGCGCACGCCCGCGGCATCCGCGTCATCGGCGACCTCACCAGCAATCACTCGGGTGACGCGCACGAGTGGTTCCTGGCCGCGCACCACCACCCGGAGGCGCCCGAGAGCGACTTCTACTACTGGCGGGATGCCGACAACGACGGCTACGAGTCCTGGCTCGGCGTGCCCAGCCTGCCCAAGTTCAACTGGGCGTCCGGGGAGCTGCGCCGCCGCTTCATCGAGGGGCCGGACTCGGTCGTCGCGCGCTGGCTCAAGCCGCCGTTCAACCTGGACGGCTGGCGCATCGACGTCGCGAACATGACCGGCCGGCTCGGCGCCGAAGACCTGAACGCCGAGGTGCGCCAGACGATCCGGCGCACAATGGTCGAGGTGAACCCAGACACGATCCTGCTCGGGGAGTCGACCAACGACGCCGCCAGCGACTTCCAGGGCGACGCTTGGCACGGCGCCATGACCTACACGACGTTCACCCGGCCGCTGTGGAGCTGGCTGATGAACCCGGGCAGCCAGGCGGCCGGCGGCATCGGGTTCGCCGGCAACAGGGTGCCGGTCTTCACCGGACGGCAGTTCTTCGAGGCACACAACCGCTTCGTCTCCGGCTTCCCCTGGCGCACGCGGCTCGGCACGCTGAACGCGCTGAACACCCACGACACCCCGCGCTTCGCCACCAGCGCGCTGCCGGGCGCCGTTCCCGTCGCGCTCGGGCTCTCGGTGACGCTGCCCGGCATCCCCGTCGTGTTCGCCGGCGACGAGTTCGGCCTGACCGGGGAAGACGGCGAGGCCTCCCGCACGCCGATTCCGTGGGCGCTGCTGGAGGGCGAGCCGGCCACGGATGCGGCGGCGCTCGCGCAGCAGACCACCCGCCTCTACGCCGAGCTCATCGCGCTGCGCCGCAGCCAGCCTGCCCTGAACGGCGGCGGAATGCGTTGGCTGCACATCGGCGACGATGTGCTCGTGTTCGTGCGCGAATCTGCGACGAATTCTGTACTTGTTGCAGCCGGGCGTGGCGAGTTTTCGGTGCGCATCCCGCGGGCGGCACTCGGCGGCGCACTCCGCGACGCGAACGCCCCACAGCCCTTATTTGGCGCGGAAGTTGACGGTTCGCACGGCGTCGCCCTCGCGGCATCCGATACCGAAATCACGCTCGCTTCTGCGGGTGCCGGCTTCGCCGCCTGGGCACTTTCGGGCGTTGAAACACCCTGACGGTCAAAAGCACTCAAATCTTTTGGTATTCTTGTCAGGTTGCCAAAACGCAGTGGTCATCACCGCAAGATGGTTTCGCCCCGATAGCTCAGTGGTAGAGCACTTCCATGGTAAGGAAGGGGTCCCGGGTTCAAATCCCGGTCGGGGCCCTGGCTTTGTGTCTCACATAGGGCTGAGGCTGAGTAGCTCAGATGGTTAGAGCGCACGACTCATAATCGTGAGGTCGCGGGATCGATCCCCGCCTCAGCTACAGGGCCAACGCCCACGTTTAAAGCTCCAAGATCTCGCCGTCTTGGAGCTTTTTCTTTGCCCGGATGCCGGGACCGGCGGTGAGCTCGAGCAGGGCCTCGTCGCGCAGAATCCGCTGGTCGGAAACGGCGAGGGGTGATCGGGTTGGAAACCGGGCTTCGGTCGCTCGTTCCTCGCTCCCTCAGCCGCCGGGAAAGAGGGGACGACGAGCGGGGTTTCGACAGGCTCAACCAGCGGACGGGGATTCCCGTTGGCTGGAAGGAGCGCTAGCGACTGAAGCCCTGACAGGGCGTGGCACGAGCGGGGTTTCGACAGGCTCAACCAGCGGACCGGGGATTCCCGTGGGCTGGAAGGAGCGCCAGCGACTGAAGCCCTGACAGCGCGGGACACTGAGCGGGGTTTCGACAGGCTCAACCAGCGGACAAGACAGGCTCAACCAGCGGACAAGACAGGCTCAACAAGCGGACAAGACAAGCTCAACCAGCGGAGAAGGGGCTTATCCCCGGCGGGGACGGCGCTCACAGCGCGTCGAAGCGGGACTCCTCGATGTCGAGCACGCGTTGCACGGCCGCGATCGCCTCGGAGCTGAAGCTGCCGAGCGCACGCGCATCGAGCAGCTCGGCGCGGGCGGTCTGCCGCATCCGCTCGTCGAGGATGCGCATCTGCGAGCGCTGGTCGATCTGGCTCTCTGTGTCTTCGTCGATCTCGAGCTGGGCGGGTCGCCGGTAGCGGGCACGCAAGCCCTCCACGACGACCGGGTCGGCCGGCATGCCGTCGATCGTCGTCTGGCGCGGGTCGTCGAGAATCGCGACCGCTGCACGGTTCACCGCGTCGAGCAACTCGTGCGTCTCTGCGGAGCGCGCCTCGTCGGCAGCGCTGATCCCGGTCTTGCGGATGACGGCCGGCAGCGTTCCGCCGAGCCCGAACAACGTCACGACCGCCACGACGAAAGCCACGAGGATCAGCGTGCTGCGGAACGGGATCTCGGCCGGCAGCGACTGCGCGGCGGCCAGCGTGACGACGCCGCGCATGCCCGCCCACGAGATCACGAGGCCCTCGCGCCATTCCAACCCCTCCGTGCGGTAGAAGTCGCTGTCGGCCTCGCGCTTACGCAGCCGCCGCAGCAGGCCGCGCTTGCGGCGCACCTGCCGCTCCGTCTCGGCGGGGGCGGCTTCGACGAAGCCGCGGATGTTGTCGCGGTGCAGATCGCCCTGCTCGACCTGTTTGCGTTCCAAGCGACGCAAATAGGCCAGCTGCGGGAACACGAAAACAAAGCGGATGACGACGACGATTGCCGTGAGCGCCAGGCCGAGCAGCAGCGCGAACGGCACACCACCCTGCTCCGCCGCGACGTCTTCGATCAGCGCGTGCAGCTCCAGCCCCATGAGCAGGAACACCGCGTGCTCCAGGATGAACTGCACGGTGGCCCAGTTGGTGTGGTCGCTGATGCGCTGGTTGGCGGCGAAGCGGCTCGCACCGCGGTGGCCGGTGACCAGGCCAGCCGCCACGACCGCGATCACGCCGGATGCGCCGAAGTGCTCGGCCGGCACGAACGCGATGAACGGGATCGCGAAAGAGATCGTGGTGGTGACGACGGGCTCGCTGATGCGGGCCCTGATCCACACCGTCACGAAGCCGACCAGCAGGCCAATGCCGACGCCGAGCGCCGAGGCGTAGACGAAGTCGCCGGCCACCTCCCACAGGCTCACGGTGCCGGCAGTGGCAGCAACCGCCGAGCGCAGCAACACCAGGGCGCTCGCGTCGTTCACCAGGCTCTCGCCCTCCAGCACCGACACCAGCCGGTTCGGCAGGCCGAGCCGTTTGGCGATGGAGGTGGCGGCGACGGCATCCGTCGGGCTGATCACGGCGCCCAGCGCGATCGCCGCGGCCAAGCCGAGCCCGGGCAGCAGCAGGTACAGCACCCCGCCGACGATCACCGAGGTGACGACCACGAGGGTTACAGAGAGGCCGGTGATCGCGCGGAGGTTCCGGCGGAAGTCGGTGAAGGCGACGTTCACGGCGGAGGAGTAGAGCAGCAGCGGCAGCACGCCGGCGAGGATCCACTCCGGGGGGATGTCGACGGGCGGGGTGCCGGGCAGATAACCGATCACGATGCCGCCGACGAGCAGGATGAGCACGGAGGCGATCCCCGTCTTGCGGCCGAGCACGGCGGCTCCGACGATGAGGGCGACGGCGATCACGCCGAGGACGGTGGGTTCCATAAATCTGCTCCCGATTCGCTGCCCGAAGCTGCGCGGGCGGGGAGTCTAGCTTGCCTCCTGGCCCCACCACCCGCAAAGCGGCCGCGCCGTGGGATCCATGCCAGACTGGAGAAGACACGTGCAGAGCACGCGAGCAAGCGATACAGCGGAGGACACCGATATGAACGGCTTCATTGCGATTTTGGCAATTCTTGGATTCATCGGTGGGCTCCTTCTGATGGGCTACGCGTTCAGCACGCCCGGCGCCGAGATGATCATGTTCGCCGGCGGCATCGGCGTCGTCGCGCTGTCGATCGGCCTGCCGATCCACCTGCTTGAGAAGTTCGACTAGGCAACGCCGGGCGGCCTTCTGCCGCCCCCGCTGTCGAGTGTCAGCCCTTCAGAATGCGCTCAAGCAGCGGGCTGAGGTGCCGTGTTCCGAGGGCCAGGGCGGCCTGCCGTGACGCTGCCGTGAGTGCCTCTGGAGTCGTGGCTCCGCGCAGGCTCGCCGCTAGGTAGCCAGCGAAGAACGCGTCGCCCGCACCGTTCGTGTCGACGATCGTTGGCACTGGCACCGCGGCCACCCGATGCACCTCGCCGTGCTCGTCGACCGCGACGGCCCCGTCTGCACCGAGCGTGCAGACGACGAGGCGGCTGCCGGCCGCGATGCGTTGCCGGGCGAAGGGCAGCGGGTCACCGATCCGGTCTGCGTTCATGAACACGCAGGATGCCGCGTCGATGAACGGCTGGTGGAAGCTGGCGCTGCCGTCATAGTCGTGGATGTCAGTCCACACCGTAACCCCGGCGGCCCGGGCCTCTGCGAGCAACGGGATGCTCAGCGGAGCGAGGTCGAGCACGACGGCTGCCGCGGACTCGAGGGCCGTGCGCGCGGCGAGCGCACCGGTATCCGCGGGCGCAGACCCGGGCGCAGACGCCAACTCGGGCGCAGCCGGCGCGCTCAGGTAGAGCGAGACGCGGCCGCCGTGCGGGTCCATCAGGTTCAGGTGGCGCTCGCTCTGGCCGTTCACGGTCGTCGCGAGCAGTTCGATGCCGGCGACCCCGCCGAGCAGCGCACGGATCCGCTCTCCATCGGCGTCATCGCCGAGCAGCGTGTGCAGGGCAACGGGAACGCCGAGCCCGGCCAGGTGCAGGGCCTTGCCGGCCGAGGTGCCACCGAGCGTGTGCCAGTCCGCCCCGGCGAACTGCATGTGCGGGGTTGGAGCCGGAAGCTCGTCCAGCTGCACGATGTGGTTCCAGGAGGTCGGCCCCGCGATGAAGACCGAACGGTCGCTCACGCGCCGGTGCCCGCTTCGGCGATGCCCTCGACGACGACGGGCAGCAGGCTGGCCCGCTTCGGCGCGCGGCCGTCGCCGGAGGAGCGCCCGGTGAGGCGGCGGCCGATCCACGGCACGACGTAGTCGCGGTAGTAGCCGAGGTTGTTGCGCGGGTTCGCCCGCGAGAGTGTCGCCTCGTCGATACCCCAGGCGTCCGGGACGGCGATGCCGAGCCCGCGCAGCACGTTGCCGGCGACGCGGGCGTGGCCGAGCGCGTTCAGGTGCAGCTTGTCGCTGGACCAATACTCGATCTTCGTGAGCTCCTGGTCGGACCAGTTGTCGACGTACGTCATGTTCTCGATCGGGAACCGCCGGGTGACGGCCGCCGCCAGCTCGTCGCCGCGCCGGTTCATGACCGAGCCCATCGGCAGGTGCATGCCCGGGTTAGCGCCGCTGAGCAGCAGCACGTGGATGCCGGCATCCGTCGCCTGCCTGGCCGCCTGCACGAGCTGCTCGGCCACATCATCAATGAGCACCTTGGGGCGCATGATGTCGTTGCCGCCGCCATTCAGGCTGAGCAGCTGCGGCTTCATTGCCAGCGCGGGTGGCAGCTGCTCGGCCAGCAGCGGGCCGAGCTTGCGGCCGCGGATGGCGAGGTTGGCATAGCCGATCGGCTCGTTGCCGGCCGCGACGGCGGCCTGGGAGAGACCGATGGCGACGAAGTCCGCCCAGCCGCGCACGGCGCCGTCTGGCAGCTCGTCACCCATACCCTCGGTGAAGCTGTCGCCGATCGCCGCGTAACTGCTGAACATCCGTGCCTCCTGGTCGTGCGCCGCATTGAGCCTACGCCTGCTGGTCGGACTGTTGGCTTCGGTCGCAAGCTCCCTCGAGCCAACGGGTGTGTCCGGCCCCGCCGGTTGCTCCCACCCCCGCCGGTTGATGCCACCCCGCCGGTTGATGCCACCCCCGCCGGTTGATGCCACCCCGCTGATTGATCCCACCCCCGCTGATTGAGCTTGTCGAAATCCCGGCGAGCAGGTTTCGACAAGCTCAACCAGCGGGAGGGGGCGAAGTTGCCCGAGTGGGTGGGGCTAGAACACCTTGCCGGGGTTCAGGATGCCGGCCGGGTCGAAGACCCGCTTGATCTGCTGCTGCAGCTCGAACTGCTCGTCGCCGAGCTCGCCGCGCAACCAGCGCCGCTTCAGCAGGCCGATGCCGTGCTCGCCGGTCAACGTGCCGCCGAGCGCGACCGCCGCCTGGAACATCTCGTCGGCGGCCTGCCAGATGTGGTCAGGAACGTCCGGACCCTCGAACACGAAGTTCGGATGCAGGTTGCCGTCGCCGGCGTGCGCGATCGTCGGGATCACGATGCCATACTTCTGCTCGATCGCCGCGATGGCTTCGAACATCGCCGGCAGCGCACTGCGCGGCACGGCGACGTCCTCGATCAGGGTGGTGCCGAGGCTCTCCATTGCCGGGTGCATGGCACGGCGCACCTCGAGCAGCCTCGCCGCCTCGCCGGCATCCGTCGTCAGCTCGGCGGTGCCGCCCGCCGCCTGAAGCAGCGCGAGCAGCTCGGTCGCCTCGGCCTCGGCGCCCGCACCGTCGGTCTGCACCAACAGGTAGGCGTCGCCGAGGGAGCGCAGCGGCAGCCCGAGCAACGCGCCGATGGCGTCGAGGCTGGCCGCGTCCATGAGTTCCATCACGGCGGGGCGGATGCCGGCCGCCGTCACCGCAGCGGAGGCCGCGGCCGCGGTCCGCACGTCGGCGAAGTACGCCCCGATCGTCGGTGTGACGCCGGGCACGAGCCGGCGCAGCCGCACCGTCGCCTCGACGATCACGCCGAGCGTGCCCTCAGAGCCGACCATGAGCGCGGTCAGGTCGAGCCCTGTCACGCCCTTCACGCTGCGGTGGCCGAGTTCCAGCAGCCGGCCGTCGGCCAGCACCACCTTGAGGCCGAGCACCGAGTCTCGGGTGACGCCGTACTTGGCGCAGAGCAGGCCGCCCGCGTTCGTGGCGATGTTGCCGCCGACGGTGGAGGTGGCCCGGCTGGCCGGGTCGGGGGTGAACCACAGTCCGTGCGGCGCCAGCTGGTCGTTCAGCGCCGCGTTGATGATGCCCGGCTCGATGACGGCGAGCTCGTCGGCGGCGTTGACCTCGAGTAGCCGGTCCATCGCCAGGGTCGACAGCACGATCTCGCCGGCGGAGCCGATCGCGCCGCCGGCCAGGCCGGTGCCGGCCCCGCGGGTGACGACGGGGGTGCCGTGGGCGCTCGCGATGCGCAGCGTCTGCTGCACCTCGGCGATGCTGCGTGCGGTGACGACGGCCAACGGCGCCGTCGCCGAGCGGTGCCCCGACTTGTCGGCCTGCGCGGCCTGGAGCGAGGCGGCATCCGTCGTGACCGAGGCGCCCACCGCCTCGAGCAGGGCGACGACGACGGGGGTGGGTGTTCCGCTGGGCATGGCGTGGCCTCTCGACACTGGGTAGTTGGCTGCGCCATGATGATTTCACAGTCTGCGTTCGTGCACCGGCCGGGAGCCGCTCGGGCACCGTGTGCTGCGAGGGGATGCCGATGAGCACGAGGACCAGGCTCAGCGAGCTGCGAGTGAGACTTGCAGCCAACGAGGCAACGACAGAATCACTCGCGCTCGCCGCGGGTGCCGTCGCATTCGTGATTGCCGCACTGTTGGCCTGGCCCGTCTTGGGGCTGCACCCACTGAGCATTGCCGGCGCCGGTTCACTCGGCGAGTACGTGGCGATCGTCAGCGCAGCCGTCGCGCTCGCCGCGTTCGTCGCCGGGCGCGTGTTCTCGGCCGCCGCGCACCACCACGACGGCACGGGCCCGGTGGTGATCACCGGTGTCGACGGCCCGCTCGTCGGCTTCACGACGCATCGTGCGCCGCGCATCCTCGACGTGGCCGCACTGGCCCTCGCCCACGGCGTGATCTTCCTGCTCATGTGGACGGGCATCTCCGACCTGCTGGAGAAGAGCTTCCAGGGCGCCGAGGTCTTCACCATCCCCGCGCTGATCCTCTCCGGGGCCGCGGCCGCCGTCAGCGCCTACTTCAGCTACCTCTCGGCCGCTGGCATGAACACCATGCGCCTCTCCGGCGTTCTGCTGGTGTTCCTGGTGGTCGGTGCGCTCACCGCCATGCTCACCTCGAACGACCCCAACTGGTGGAAGATGAACCTGAGCGCGCTCGGCATAACGGATGACGTGTCGGCCATGGCGTTCAACCTGACCCTGATCGTGGCCGGCGTCATCCTCACCACGATCGCGCGCTACGCGACGGCCGGCCTCATCCGCGAGGGCGAGGCGATCCCGAGCGGCGTGCGGTTCGTGCGCTGGGGCCTCGCCGTCATGGGCATCGCGCTCGCCTGCGTCGGCATCTTCCACGTCGACGACTTCTTCCTGATCCACAACACGGTGGCAACGGGCATGGTCGTCGCGTTCGCGGTGCTGGTGATCGGCCTGCCGCGCTTCCTGCCGCAGCTCCCGAAGACGTTCATGTCGCTCGGCTACCTGTTCCTCGGCGTGATCGTTCTCACCGCGGTGCTGTTCGCGACCGGCTACTACAACCTGACCGCAGTCGAGCTGGTCGCAGCGGTGCTCATCTTCAGCTGGATCATTGTGTTCCTGCGCACCGTCGCCGCCAGCTCAAGCGATGGGCGGCGAGCGGATGCCACCGCCAGGCACCATGCGATGGCCGCGGCGGCCGGTGGGCAGAGCGTCGACTAGGCCGACGGCTCCTCGCCGGCCACGACCAGCGCCGCCCACACCTCTGCCCGCCCGCGGAAGCCGCTGAGGTCGCGATCCAGCAGCCGCTCGGCCAGTGCGATGCGGGCCCTGACGGTGTGCCGGTGCACCCCGAGCGCCGCGGCGGCCTTGTCGAACTGGGCATTCTGCTCGAGCCAGACCCGCAGTGTGCGCAGCACCTCAGTGCCTGCTGACTCGTCATGCGCCCGCAACGGCTGCAGCGTGGCTCGACCGATCTCGCGGGCATCCGTTGTGCTCAGGTAGGCAAGCACACCCTCCTCGGCGAGCTCGCCGAAGCCGCTGACGCCGGCGGCGCCGTCGCGGGAACGGGCCAACGCTTGCTCCGCCTGGGTGAGGCCGCCGGTGAAGTCCGCGTAGCCGCCGGGCTCGCTGACGCCGACGTGCACGGCGAAGTTCGCGCTCACCGCCTCGAGCACGGGCAGGCCCGGCTCGCCGAGCACCAACGCGATCTGGTTGTCGACGGCCGGGTCCGGGGCGAAGAAGAGAGCGCCGGGCCGCTCGGCCACACGCGCCTCCAGGTACTCGGTGATGGAGTGCAGCTGCTCGGCCGGGGCGCCGAGCAGGGCGATGCTCACCGGTGCCTCCGGCAGCTCGCCCCAGATCTCGACGCTGACGCTCTGAGCGAGCTCCACATCGCCGCGCCGCAATGCGGCCAGCAGCGCCGAACGCAGCCTGTTCCGCGCTCGATCCAGCGTGTGGCTTTGCTCGAGTGAGAGCCCGGCAAGTGCGACCACGGCGGTGATCGCCTCATTGCTGGCCTGGTCGAGCTCGGTGCTGCCGCCGATGGCAAGCACACCGCGCAGCTGGTCGCGGCGCCCGAGGGTCTGCAGCGAGACGGTCTCGCCGACTGCCGCCAGGCTGCTGCTGGCCCGGTGGCCGCGCCGCAGAAGCCGGGTCGCCTCGTCTTCTGCCGCGGATGCCAGGGCGGCGGCCTCTGGCGGGAACACCCGGTCGAGCGCGCCGTTCGCGTCGAACAACGCCACCCACCGGTCCAGCTGCCGGGAGAGCTCCTGCAGGCTGGCGCTCAGTCCGTCGGGGCGCAGCGCGGCGAGGGCGATGGCGCGCTGGGCGGCGAGCGTCCAGCTGCGGCGGGCGAAGCGTTCCTCGGCGGTCATGTCGGCAGCGGCGCGCGCCACCGCGAGGAACGGGGTGCGGTATGGCACCTCGAACAGTGGCAGGCCCATGCGCAGGCAGGCGTCGACGAGGGTGTCCGGGGTGCCCGCGCGCACCACCTCTGTGCCGAAACCGAGCCCGCTGACGCCCGCCGCGGCGAGGCGCGCGACGTAGGCGGTGGTGAGTTCGGCGCTGTCGCCGCCCGCGGCCTCGTCGAACTGGGTGCCGGTCGTCAGCAGCACCTGGCCGGGGGAGAGGAACGGCGTCGGGTCGGCGAGGTCGGAGCTGTGCACCCACTCGATCGGCGCGTCCAGGATGCCGGTGGGCAGGGCGCCCTCCGGGGTCAGCAGCAGCAGGCTGAGCTCGCGGTTCGTGGTCAGGCTGCGCAGGGTGGGGAGCATCGTCATCCGTCGGTCCGGATTCGCCTATACGGTGCGGCGAATCGGTATGGGCCAACTATACGTCGCGGCGGTGCCGCGGCGTTGCGCCCGGAGCTTACGATGGCGGATCGGCACTGCGGCCACGAGCCGCTCGAACAACACCAGGAGCAGCAATGACACTCATCGATTCAGCGGCTACCGTCGGCACCACCGCAGTACCCGTTGGCGGGCCCTCGCTGCCACAGCAGCGCACGCTCGTGACCGCTATTCCTGGCCCGAAGTCGCAGGAGCTCCTCGCCCGCAAGGCGCAGGCCGTCTCGGCTTCGGTCGGCTCGACCATCCCCGTGTTCACCGTTGCCGCCGGCGGCGGCGTGCTCGTTGACGTCGACGGCAACTCGCTGATCGACCTCGGCAGTGGCATCGCCGTCACCGGCGTGGGCAACAGCGCTCCTCGGGTCGTGGCCGCCGTGGCCGCGCAGCTCGAGCAGTTCACCCACACCTGCTTCACCGTCGCGCCCTACGACTCCTACGTCGAGGTCGCCGAGGCCCTCAACCGGCTCACCCCCGGCGACCACGCCAAGCGCAGCGCCCTGTTCAACTCCGGCGCCGAGGCCGTCGAGAACGCCGTCAAGATCGCCCGCCACTACACCGGCAAGCAGGCCGTCGTCGTCTTCGACCACGCCTACCACGGCCGCACCAACCTCACCATGGCGCTGACCGCCAAGAACCAGCCGTACAAGAACGGCTTCGGCCCGTTCGCCCCCGAGGTCTACCGCGTGCCCACGAGCTACCCGCTGCGCGACGGCGGCCTGAGCGGTGCAGAGGCCGCCAAGCTCTCCATCACCCAGATCGAGAAGCAGATCGGCGCCGGCAACCTCGCCGCCGTCATGATCGAGCCGATCCAGGGTGAGGGCGGCTTCATCGTCCCCGCCGAGGGCTTCCTGCCCGCCATCGTGGACTGGTGCCGCGCCAACGACGTCGTCTTCATCGCCGACGAGGTGCAGACCGGCTTCGCCCGCACCGGCACCATGTTCGCCAGCGAGCAGTTCGGCATCGTGCCCGACCTCGTCGTCACCGCCAAGGGCATCGCCGGCGGCCTGCCGCTGTCGGCCGTCACCGGGCGCGCCGAGATCATGGACGCCCCGCAGATCGGCGGCCTCGGCGGCACCTACGGCGGAAACCCGCTGGCCTGCGCCGCGGCGTTGGCCACCATCGAGACGTACGAAGAGGACGGCCTCGTCGAGCGCGCCGCCGAGATCGGCGCGATCGTGCGCGAGGTCTTCGGCGCCGCACAGGCCACCGACGCCCGCATCGCCGAGGTCCGCGGCCTCGGCGCCATGATGGCGATCGAGCTGGTGGATGCCGCAACGGGCGAGCCCGATGCCTCCCTCACCGGCCGGGTCGCCGCAGCCACCCACGCCGCCGGCGTGATCGTGCTGACCTGCGGCACCTACGGCAACGTCATCCGCTTCCTGCCGCCGCTGGCCATCAGCGACGCGCTGCTGCGCGAGGGCCTGCAGGTCGTGCTCGACTCGCTGGCCGCCAACTAGAAAGCCCGACCGCATTACCCGCCGGCTGAGCGGCCTCCGCTGATTGAGCGGCCTCCCCGCCGGCTGAGCGGCCCCCGCTGGTTGAGCGGCCCCCCGCTGATTGAGCTTGTCGAAATCCAGGTTTCGACAAGCTCAACCAGCGGGAACAGGGCCTCAACCAGCGGGAACCAAGGCCTCAACCAGCGGGTTCACGCCCACCACACACTTCAGAACAACGCACCGATTAGGAGCAGCAGCAATGACCGCAGCACTCGCCACCCTGGCCCCGCACGAGGCCGAGCTTCTCGCCCGCGTTCCCGATGGCCTGTACATCGACGGCACGTGGCAGCAGGGCGCCGGCGAGCAGATCGCGGTCAGCGACCCCGCCACCGGAGAGGTCATCAAGCACATCGCCAACGCGGATGCCGCCGACGGCATGCGCGCGCTGGACGCCGCGGTGGCCGCCGCCGACAGCTGGGCGGCCACCGCCCCGCGCGTGCGCGCCGAGATCCTGCGCCGCGCCTTCGACCTGCTGCAGGAGCGCAAGAACGACTTCGCGCTGCTGATGACGATCGAGATGGGCAAGCCGCTCTCTGAGGCGCTCGGCGAGGTCAACTACGGCGGCGAGTTCCTACGCTGGTTCAGCGAGGAGGCCGTGCGCATCAGTGGCCGTTACGGCTCCAACCCAGAGGGCACCGGCACCATGGTCGTGTCGCAGCGCCCCGTCGGCCCCTGCTTCCTGATCACCCCGTGGAACTTCCCGCTGGCCATGGCCACCCGCAAGATCGCTCCGGCGCTCGCCGCCGGCTGCACGGTCGTGGTCAAGCCCGCCGAGCTCACCCCGCTGACGACGCTGTTGTTCGTGCAGCTGCTCGAAGACGCCGGCGTTCCGGCCGGTGTCGTCAACGTCATCACCACCTCGACCTCCTCCGCGGTGTCCGGGCCGATCATCGCCGACCCGCGGCTGCGCAAGCTGAGCTTCACCGGCTCCACCGCCGTCGGCCAGAAGCTCATCGCCCAGGCCGCCCAGGGCGTGCTGCGCACCTCGATGGAGCTCGGCGGCAACGCCCCGTTCGTCGTCTTCGAGGACGCCGACCTGGACAAGGCCGTCGAGGGCGCGATGCTCGCCAAGTTCCGCAACATCGGCCAGGCCTGCACCGCGGCCAACCGCTTCATCGTGCACGAGTCGGTCGCGGCAGAGTTCACTGCCCGCCTCGCCGAGCGCGTGCGCGGCCTGAGCATCGGCCGCGGCACTGAGGCCGGCGTCACCATCGGCCCGCTGGTCAGCGAGAACGCCGTCGAGTCCACCGCAGCCCTCGTGCAGGACGCCATCGAGCGCGGAGCAGAACTCGTCGTCGGAGGCCGCCGGCCGGAGGGCCCCGGCTCCTTCTTCGAGCCGACCGTGCTGAGCGGCGTGCAGGCGGGCAGCGACATCCTGCGCAACGAGATCTTCGGGCCGGTCGTCGGCATCGTCACCTTCGGTGACGAGGCGGAGGCCGTGCGCATCGCCAACGACACCGAGTACGGGCTCGTGAGCTACGTCTTCACCCAGGACGTGGCCCGCGGCCACCGAATGATCGAAAAGCTTGACACCGGCATGATGGGGCTCAACACTGGCCTTGTCTCCAACGCCGCTGCCCCGTTCGGCGGAGTCAAGCAGTCCGGCCTCGGCCGCGAGGGCGGCCTCGAGGGCATCCACGAGTACCTCTCTACCAAGTACACTCTGATCCCCGCCTCCTGAACCGGAGCGCACCGCAGCACCCCATCGTCAGCGTCGACGGTTTAACAATGCAGTTGAAAGCAAGGAGCAACAATGACCGCCATTGAGCGTGATGTCGTCATCATCGGTGCGGGCCCGTCCGGCCTCACCGCCGCGAACGAGCTCGCCAAGGCCGGCCTCACGGTGGCCGTTCTCGAGGCCCGCGACCGAGTCGGCGGGCGCACCTGGACCGACCACTTCGACGGTCACATGATCGAGATCGGTGGCCAGTGGGTTTCGCCCGACCAGGACGCCCTGCTCGACACCCTGGCCGAGCTCGGCCTGGAGACCTACTCGCGCTACCGCGAGGGCGAGAACGTCTACATCGACAAGCACGGCGAGAAGCGCCTGTTCACCGGTGACATCTTCCCGGTCAAGCCGGAGACCGAGGCCGAGCTGATCCGCCTGATCGACGAGCTCGACGTCATTGTCGCCGAGATCGACGCCGAGAAGCCGTGGGCGCACCCGCGCGCCACCGAGTACGACTCGATCACGTTCAAGCACTGGCTCGAAGAGGCGACGAGTGACCAGGAGGCGCGAGACAACATCTCGCTCTACATCGGCGCGGCCATGATCACCAAGCCGGACCACGCGTTCTCGTTCCTGCAGGCACTGCTGATGGCGGCATCCGCCGGCAGCTTCACCCACCTCGTCGACGCAGACTTCATCCTCGACAAGCGGGTCGTCGGCGGCATGCAGGGCGTCTCGATCGCCCTCGCCGCCCGCCTCGGCGACGACGTGCACCTGAACCAGCCGGTGCGCACCCTGCGCTGGAGCGCCGACGGCGTCGTGGCCATCACGGCCAGCGGCCTCGAGGTGCACGCCAAGCGGGCCATCCTCGCCGTGCCCCCGGTGCTGTTCAGCCGCATCTCCTACGAGCCGCCGCTGCCGCGCCACCAGCACCAGCTGCACCAGCACCTCTCGATGGGCTTCGTCATCAAGGTGCACGCCGTCTACGAGACGCCGTTCTGGCGCGAGGCCGGCCTGTCCGGCACCGCGTTCAGCCCCTACGAGCTCTCGCACGAGGCCTACGACAACACCAACCACGACGATCCCTTCGGCACGCTGGTCGGCTTCGTCTCTGACCGAAACGCCGACGGCGTCTTCGAGCTGAGCGCAGAGGAGCGGAAGGAGCGCATCCTGGAATCGCTCTCGCACTACTACGGCGAGCAGGCGAAGAACCCGGTGTTCTACTACGAGAGCGACTGGGGCAGCGAGGAGTGGACCCGCGGCGCCTACGCCGCCAGCTTCGACATGGGTGGCCTCTCCCGCTACGGCGCCGACCAGCGCACCCCCGTCGGGCCGATCTCCTTCTCCTGCAGCGACTTCGCCGGAGCCGGCTACCAGCACGTCGACGGCGCCATCCGCGTCGGCCGCGAGACCGCGGCGGCCATCGCCGCAGAGCTCAAGGGCTGATCATGAGCCTGCTCGTCGGCTACACGGCCACGCCGGCCGGAGAAGACGCCCTCGCCCTCGGCGTGCGCCTGGCGCGCAGCCGGGGCACCGGTCTCGACCTCGTCATCGTGTTGCACAGCGACGAGCGGCCGACGATCGTCCCCACCGACCTCGGTTACGAGCGCCACCTCTCCGAGCTCGCCGGCGGCTGGCTGCTCGAGGCCCGCGCGATGGTGCCGGAAGACGTCCCGGTGCAGACGCACCTCGTCTACGCGCACTCCTTCGCCGACGGCCTGCTCGAGACGGCCGAGGCGCTCGGCAGCGAGATGATCGTTGTCGGCGCCGCCCGGCACGGCCTGCTCGGCCGCTTCACCATCGGCAGTGTGGCCAGCTCGCTGCTGCACGTCTCTCACGTCCCCGTCGCCCTGGCGCCGGAGGGCACGCGCAACGGCCGCATGGACCGTCCGCTCACCCGCATCACCTGTGCCATCGGCACCCGGGCCGGCGCGGAGGCGCTGCTGGAGGAGAGCATCAAGCTCGCCTCCAGCGGCGGCGTTCCGCTCCGCCTGATCTCGCTCGTCGGCGTCGACCTGCCCGGCGGTCACGACGACCCGGAGGTGCTCCGCAAGGGCGCAGCACATGCCGAGGCCGCCGCAGAGCATGCGCGGGCCACCCTCAACGAGAACACGGAGGTCACCACAGAGGTGGCATCCGGCCAGAGCATCGAAGAGGCCGTGACCCGCGTCGACTGGGACGATGACGACATCGTCATCGTCGGGTCGAGCCGGCTTGCGCAGCCGCGCCGGCTGTTCCTCGGATCCACCGCGGCCAAGATGCTGCACGAACTTTCGGTTCCCATGGTCGTCGTGCCACGGGATGCCGCCACAACGATAGTCGGGGAGTAAACCCTCATGAGTTCACATAGCGCCAAAGAGGTCGCAGCAGCGGGGAAGACCGCTGCAACCACAGACACCGGAATCTCCAAGAAGGGCCTGAGCGCAGGCTCGGTCGGCTTGGTCGGGGCCGTGGTCATCGGCATCTCCTGCATCGCCCCCGCGTACACCCTGACGGCTGCCCTCGGCCCGACGGTGTCGGAGGTCGGCGTACAGGTGCCCGCCGTCATCCTGGTCGGGTTCATCCCCATGCTGCTGGTGGCGCTCGGCTACCGCGAGCTGAACAGGCGGATGCCGGACTCCGGAACGTCCTTCACGTGGGCGACGCGGGCCTTCGGCCCGTGGATCGGCTGGATGGCCGGCTGGGGCCTCATCGCGGCCACCATCCTCGTGCTCTCCAACCTGGCCGGCATCGCGGTGGACTTCCTGTTCCTCTTGATCTCGCAGATCGCCGGGAACCCAGACATCGCGTCGCTCTCGACGAACCCGTTCATCAACGTGGTGACGTGTCTGCTGTTCATGCTCGCGGCGACCTGGATCTCATACCGCGACATGCAGACGACCCAGAAGCTGCAGTACTGGCTGGTCGGATTCCAGGTGCTGGTGCTGCTGGTCTTCTCCGGCGCCGCGCTCTGGCAGGTTGCCAACGGCAACGCCTTCGACGCCACGGCCATCGACGCGTCCTGGTTCAACCCCTTCGCCGTCAGCTCCTTCTCGGCGTTCGCGGCCGGCATCTCGCTGTCGATCTTCATCTTCTGGGGCTGGGACGTCACCCTGACCATGAACGAGGAGACCCGCGGCTCAGAGAAGACGCCCGGCCGGGCCGCCACCATCACCGTGTTCCTGATCGTGGTGCTCTACCTGTTGATCGCCGTCTCCCTGATCGCCTTCGCCGGCGTCAGCGACGGGGAGTTCGGCCTCGGCAACCCCGACATCCAGGACAACGTGTTCTTCCACCTCGCCGGCCCGATCCTCGGACCGCTCGCGGTGCTGGTCTCGCTCGCCGTGCTCACCAGCTCGGCGTCGAGCCTGCAGTCCACATTCGTCTCGCCCGCCCGCACCCTGCTGGCGATGGGGCACTACGGCGCGCTGTCGCCGAAGTTCGCCAAGGTCAGCCCGCGCTTCTTCACCCCCGGCTACGCCACGATCGTCTCCGCGGTCGTCGCCAGCGTGTTCTACGCGGTCATGCGCTTCATCAGCGAGAACGTCCTCTGGGACACCATCACGGCGCTCGGCATGATGATCTGCTTCTACTACGGCATCACCGCGTTCGCCTGCGTCTGGTACTTCCGCAAGCAGTGGACCAACAGCGTGCGGGAGTTCTTCTTCACGCTGCTCGCCCCGCTGGTCGGTGGCGTCATCCTCGCCGTGATCTTCGTGGCGACGCTCATCGACAGCATGGACCCGAACTACGGTTCGGGCTCGAACGTCGCCGGTGTCGGCCTGGTGTTCATCCTCGGCATGGTGGTGCTGATCGGCGGCGCCGTGGTGATGCTCATCGAGTCTCGCAGGCGGCCGGCGTTCTTCCGCGGCGAGACGCTCTCCCGCGCCGCAGCCGACTAGTCTCCGGGCGCGTCCGGTCGGCCTTCGGCTGGGAGGCGCACGGCAGATAGGGAGGCCAGAATCCACGGATTCTGGCCTCCCTACCTGTTTATTGCCTCCCGGGCCGATGCCGCAGGCCCTCGCACAGCAGAGGCGGCCAGCTGCGTTGCCTAGACTGGTGTCGTGTCTGTGAACCCCGAACTGCAGGGCCGGATCTTCCCGCCCACCGCGCCCTATCTGGTCGGCCGTGAGAAGGTACGCGAATTCGCCCGCGCCGTCTTCGCCACCAGCCCGATCAACCTCGACCCGGAGGCCGCCCGCGCGGCCGGCCACGCCGATGTTGTCGCACCGCCCACCTTCGCCGTCGTTGTGCAGGAGCTCACGCTCGCGCAGCTGCTGGCCGAGCCGGATGCCGGCATCGACTTCAGCCGCGTCGTGCACGGCGATCAGCGCTTCAGCTACAGCCGCCCGATCGTGGCCGGCGACGAACTCACCGCCACCCTCCGTGTCGCCAGCGTCAAGACGCTCGGCCCGCACGCCATGGTGACCGCAGAGTCCACCATCACCGACGCTGCCGGCGAGCACGTCGTCACGGCCATCTCCACGCTCGTGGTCAGAGGAGACGAATAAATGCTGCCCACCCTCTCTGATCTCACCGTCGGCGACGTCGTCGCCGAGCGCAGCTACACGCTCAGCCGTGACGCCCTCGTGCGCTACGCCGGGGCATCTGGCGACTTCAACCCGATCCACTACCGCGACGACGTGGCGGCATCCGTCGGCCTGCCCGGCGTCCTCGCCCACGGCATGCTCACCATGGGCCTGGCCGTGCAGCCCGTCGTCGACTGGGCCGGCGACCCGGCGCGCGTTGTCGACTACCAGGTGAAGTTCACCAGGCCCGTCCCCGTCGACCCGGCCGACGGCGCCGAGGTCACCGTGCTCGCCAAGGTCGGCGCGCTCGAGCCGGATGCCGGCATCGCCCGCATCGACCTCACCGTCAGCTTTGACGGCCAGACGGTGCTCGGCAAGGCGCAGGCACGCGTCGCCCTGACCCCATGAGCGAAGAAACCGTAGCCCTCTCCGCCCTCACCACCATGCAGGTTGGTGGGGTGCCGGAGCGCATGGTCACCGCCACGACGCAGGCCGAGCTCATCGAGGCGGCGCGCGACCTGTGGGACGACGATGGCGCCTGGCTGGTGCTGGCCGGCGGTTCCAACACCGTCGCATCCGACGAGCCCTTCGAGGGCACCGTGCTGCGAGTTGCGACCCGTGGCATCGAGGTGCTTCCAACGGATGCCGCGGCGCCCGACCGCGTGCGCGTGCGCGTGCAGGCCGGCGAGCCGTGGGACGAGCTCGTCGCCTACACGGTCGACCGCGGCTGGTCCGGCATCGAGGCGCTCTCCGGGATCCCCGGTTCGACCGGCGCCGCGCCGGTGCAGAACATCGGTGCGTACGGCCAGGAGCTCGACTCCAGCCTCGTCTCGATCGACTTCCTCGATTACCTGAGCGGCGAGGTCAGCCGCGTTCCCGCCGCCGAGCTGGAACTCGGTTACCGCACCTCGGCGCTCAAGCAGGGCCGGCAGGGCATCGTGCTCACGGTCGAACTCGAGCTGCACGACACCGCCGGCGAGCAGGCCGTGCTGGGTGGCGCGCTCGCCCAGCCCATCGCATACGCGCAGCTCGCGACGGCGCTCGGCGTGCAGCTGGGCGACCGGGTGAGCGTGCAGCAGGTGCGCGACGCCGTGCTGGCGCTGCGCGCATCCAAGGGCATGGTGCTGAACGCCGAAGACCGTGACACGGCCAGCGCCGGCTCGTTCTTCACCAACCCGATCGTGCGCGAGAACTTCGCCCGGTCCCTGCCGGCTGCCGCCCCGCGCTGGCCGCTGGTTCCGGATGCCCGCGACGAGGCCGTTCCGCTCGGTGCGGCCGCGGAGGGCAGCCCGCTCGACGCGTTCCTGGCGCACCAGGCCGAGCTCACTGCCGCGACAGTGGATGTCAGGGCGGCCGCCTCGAACGAGTCGCTCGTGAAGCTCTCGGCGGCGTGGCTCATCGAGAACGCCGGCATCCGCCGCGGATTCAGCCTCCCCGGCTCCCGGGCGGCGATTTCGAGCAAGCACACGCTCGCGATCACCAACACCGGTGGGGCGAGCGCAGAGGAAGTGGCGCAGCTGGCCCGCTTTGTCCAGGGCAGGGTGCAAGCCGAGTTCGGCGTGATCCTGCACCCCGAGCCGGTGCTCGTCGGCCTCGAGCTCTAGGAACCGAGTGGTTTAGGCCGCGGCCGAGCGTCGGCTCTGCGACTTGCGCAGAGCGAGCATTGCCCACGTGATGGTTGATGCGGCGATCACAAACAGGCCTGCGGCGATAAGTTGAACGATCATGAGAGAAATCCTTTCTGTGCGCAGATACAAAAGCGGGTTGCCCGTGCGAGGTTCCGACGGGCAACGATCTGTGCGATGCGGTGAGTTTGCCCCACCACTGGCTGAAATAAGGGTCGCATATGCGACACTTGACTACATGCTAGTGCATCAAGCGCCGGATTTGCGATGATTGACTTCGATGTCGATCGTGTCGAGCGAGATCTCGGCCTCGTCGTGCGGGAACTCCGCATCAAACGCGACTACTCCCAACGTGAACTGGCCGACCGCGCCGGCGTCGGTTTGACGGCCGTCCGCAGCCTCGAGAAGGGCAAGGGCTCGACGCTGACGACACTGAGCAAAGTCGTGCACGCCCTCGGCCGCGACGCCTGGCTCGGCATGCTCGACGACGCGACCGCCGTGCCGAAGCCGTTGAAGAAAAAGAAGAAGAAGAAGGCGAATTCCGCCGGACCGGCCGAATCACCTGAGGCGATCGCGGCGCAGGAGGCGGCAGAGAACAAACGCCGTCGCGTCGCAAAACGCGGCAAGCCCGCGAAGGGCGACAGTGGCAAGTCGGATGACGCCGGCGCCGAGATCCAGGCCGGCCCCGGGGTCCAGCTCGAGAGTGTGATCCAGGGCCCGCCCGCCGTGTAGTCGCGTCGGGCAGGCCCTCGTGTGTCCCGCTAGGACCGGGCGGCCTGGCGCTGCTCCCGGCGCTGGCCTCGACCCTGCACGCTGCGCTGGGCGCGGCGCAGCAGTCCGACCAGCCCGGCGACCAGTACCAGGGCGCCGACGGCGAACAGCGCGTAGAGCGTCACTGTGGTGGGGGAGAGGTCGAATGCCCACGCGGCGAAGGCGTCTCGGCTCTCGGCGCTCAACAGTGTGACGAGCGCGGCGATCGCGATGGCCGCGAACAGCAGCCCCCACACGATGGCGGCCCACCGGGTGCGCGGGCCGGCGGAGGCACGATCTTCGGGCACCGCATCGTCGGCCGCGGAGAAACCGTCGCTCGCCATAAGTGCCGGTGCCGTGGCCGTCGCTGCGTCAGCGATGGGTACAGAGAGCATCGGTACCGTGGTGGCCGTCGGTGTGGGCGTCGGTGTGGGCGTCGGTGCTGCATCCGCGATCTCGGCGACCGCCGTGTCTGTTTCTGCGTTCAGCTCGGTCAGTGCGGTGCCGACCTCGGCCGAAGCGTCGTTCTTGTTGCGTGTGCTCATGGTGGCGGCCTCAGTCCGTGTACTCGGTGATGATGATGGAGCCGTTCGACAGCGTGGCGTCGAGCGTCAGGTCGGCGGTAGGGCCGCCCCGAAAGCTGCCGAGCGACAGGCTGTGCTCACCGGAGCCGTTGATGGCCTTGTCTGTCACCTGGGTGAGCTCTCCGGTCTCGTAGGAGTTCGTGTTCACGATGACCTGCTGCCCCGGCGCCACGGTGGCGCGCAAGGTGAGCGAGCTGCCTCTGTCGAGATTGATGTACAGGCTGCCGTTCGCCTTCTCCAACGTCATGGCGCGGGGAGGGGCAGTCGCGTCGTTCGAGTAGTTGTACACCCAGACGCTGAGGTCGCCCCACGGCTGTGTCATCGTGCCGAGCTGCTGGGAGTTGTCGACATACGCCCACGGCCAGAGCAGCTGCGCCTGCCGGGGCACCAACGAGGTGCCGAGGCCCACAAGCAGCAGCAGCACGGTGATGAACGCGAGGAACCCGCTGCGTCGGCGCATCGCACCGGTGACGATCATGGCGACGGATGTCACGAGCGCCGCGACCAGCACGCCGATCGTGGCCGCATAGTCGGCGTTCGCGGGGCTGGTCAGGGCCACGATGGCACTGCCCGCGCCCACGACGAGGGCGAGGCCGAGTGTGAAGAACACCGCTGACGCGCTGGCCCGGGGGCGCTCGCGTTTGCGGGCACGGCGGTAGTCGCTGGCTTGCGCGGCGAACGCCAGCGAGCGGGCCTTGTTCTCGGCGGCCCACTGGGCGCGGGCGGCGCGGTTGGCGTCGGCCTGCTCCCGATTGAAACGTTCGCGCTCGGTGCGCCATGCCTCGTGCTGCAGCTTCCAGGCGGCGAGCTCGTCGACCGAGGCACCTGCCCCGGGCGAGAGCGGCTCGCCTGCGGCATCCGTGGCTGCGGAAGGCGCGGCCGCGGCAGGCACGTCGCTGACGCCGGCGGCTGCGGTGGTAGCGGCGACATCAGGGTCCCCCGACCCGATGCCGCCGCCGTTCGTGCCCGAAGCGGCGGTGGGGCTCGCGGAAGCCGTTCGCGAAGCTGACGCAGCACCCCCGCTCCAGGAGTCTTTGTTGCTGCGTCGAACCAGCCAGAACACGAAGGCGCCCAGGCCGCCGAGCAGGGCCAGATTGAACAGCAAACCGATGACGGAGGAGGCCGAGAAGCCCCACATCCCGCCGCCGGCCAGTGAGAAGAAGTTGAGGCCGGTCAGCACCTGGGCTGCTGCCGACAGCGGCAGCAACAGGCCGCTGAAGATCAGGATCGCGATGCCGCCGAGCGCGGGCTGTGGGTCGCCGCGCAACAGGCGCTGCATGTGGATGCGTCCGTCCGTGTCCGGCAGCAGCAGCCAGGCGACACCGTAGAAGACGAGCACGGGAGGCGCGAACAGCGCCAAGACGATGAGGATGCCGCGCACGATGATCGGGTCGATGCCGAGACGGCCAGCGATACCCGCGCAGACTCCGCCGATCCAACCCGGCTGCCGGCTCAGGCCGAGCCCGCGGATCCAGGCGAAGAAGCCGTGCGGGGTGCCGCCGTGCTCATCGCTCTGCTGGCGGGAGGTGTAGGGCGAATCGGCGGCGCCGAAGGGCGTGCCGCCGGCGGTTCCGGATGCCGCGGCGTGTGCCGTCGGATCCTGCTCGGTGCCCGGTGCAACGGGTGGGTGTTCGGTGGTCATGATTCGATCGTGGCGTGCACCGGCACTCTCGCGCTATGGGGTGAATCCCTGACCGCACCCTGAGATCGGGCGCGGGCGCCAGCGCTCGCGGCGCAATTCTGTTTGGATTCAACTATGTCCACGAACGTGCAGGAATCGCGCGCACCCGCCCCGGGTGCGGATCCGGCGCGCCACGGGGCCGGCGCGGGCCCGCCGCCCAGACCGGTGCGTCCGCCGCGCCCGCGGCTGGCCCGGCCCCGCTCGTGCATGGCAACGGGGGTCTCGGCGGGGCTGGCCAGCCATCTGGGCTGGCCGGTCGGCGTCGTGCGCGCGATCTTCGTGGTGCTCTCGCTGCTCTCCGGCATGGGCATACTGCTCTACGTCTGGTTCTGGGCCCTCATGCCGTTTGAACCGGCCAAGGGCGAGGCCGACACCATCACGCGCAGCGCACCCGTCGGCTGGGGTCTGGTCGTGCTGTCGGCATTCGCCGCGGGCCTGGCCCTCTTCATCGGACGCAGCAACTATTACTCCTCCGGCTGGTCATTCGCGCAGGTGGCGCCGCCGATCCTGGTGGCCATCGTGTTGGCCGTCGCCGCCAGCTTCTGGGTCACCTTCATCGACCGCACCGACCCGGAGCGCGGGCGACGCACCGAGAAGTTGGTACGCACGGCGGCGACTCTGGTGCTCGGCGTGCTCGTGCTCTCGGTGCTGTTCGGGCCGTTTGCGGCAGAGAGCAGCATCTACACGCTGCTCTATGTGCTGCTGCTGCTCTTCGGCATCGCGCTCGTCTTCGCCCCGGTTCTGGTGCGGCTCTGGCGCGAGCTCGGTGCAGAGCGCACCCGCCGGGTGCGTGAGGAGCAGCGCAGCGAGATCGCCGCGCACCTGCACGACTCGGTGCTGCAGACCCTTGCCCTGATCCAGAACCGGGCCGGAGCCTCCAGTGAGGTGGCCCGCATCGCCCGCGCCCAGGAGCGGGAGCTGCGCAGCTGGCTGTTCGAGGCGGACGTCCCCGCAGACAGTGACCTCGCCACCGACCTGCGTGATTGGGCAGCGGCCCTCGAGCTCGACTACCCGGTGCGGATGGACGTCGTCGACGTCGGCGAATCGGGCGAGCGTGCCAGCGGCGAGATCGCGGCCGCCGCGCGCGAGGCCATGCTGAACGCGGCCAGGCACGCCGGCGGTGAGGTGTCGGTCTACGTCGAGGGCACCGCCCACGCCGTCGAGGTGTTCGTCCGAGACCGCGGGCCCGGGTTCGAGGTGGCGGATGTCGCCGCCGACCGCCTCGGTGTGCGGGAATCGATCATCGGCCGCATGCGCAGGGCCGGCGGCAGCGCCACGGTGCGAGCCGGCGCGGGCGGCACAGGCACAGAGGTGAGCCTGCGCTTCGGCGCCCCGATCACGAACGGCGCCAAGCCGGCGGCATCCGCCGCGTCGGCGACCGCCGCGGCATCCGTGGCAGGCTCAGAACAGACGACACAGAACGGGGTTGCAGTCGGTGGTTGAACGCAGTGTGCGGGTGGTGATCGTGGACGACCACTCCATCTTCCGCTCCGGGCTCAAGGCCGATCTCGACGGCTCAATCGAGGTCGTCGGTGAGGCCCACGACGTGGAGTCCGCCGTGCGCGTGGTCACAGAGGTCGCGCCCGACGTGGTGCTGCTCGACGTGCACCTGCCCGAGGGTGCGGTGCCGGATGCCTCTGCGCCCGCCGGCTCGGGTGCTGCGCCGAGTGGGGGAGCGTCGGTGATCCGACAGGCGGCCCCGCTCGTTCCCGGCACGCGCTTCCTGGCACTCAGCGTCTCGGACTCCGCAGAGGACGTCGTCGGCGTGATCCGGGCCGGCGCCCGCGGCTACATCACCAAGGGCAGCTCCGGCATCGACGTCAGCCGTGCCGTGCACGCCGTCGCCGGCGGCGACGCCGTGTTCTCGCCGCGGTTGGCCGGCTTCGTGCTGGACGCCTTCGGTGTGGTCAGCGGCGAAGTCGCCTCCACCGACGAGGAGCTCGACCGGCTCTCGGTGCGCGAGCAGGAGGTGATGCGGCTGATCGCCCGCGGCTATGCCTACAAGGAGGTCGCCAGCGCGCTGTTCATCTCGCCGAAGACGGTGGAGACCCACGTCTCCGCTGTGCTGCGCAAGCTGCAGCTCTCCAGCCGCCACGAGCTCACCGCCTGGGCCACCGCCCGCAAGCTGCTCTAAGCGAAACCTCGCCTGTCCGCTGGTTGAGCCTGTCGAAACCTCTTCCCGTTGGCTAGAGGGAGCGCTAACGACCGAAGCTTTGCCCCCCTGCTCCCCGCTGGTTGAGCTTGTCGAAACCCCTTCCCGTTGGCTCGAGGGAGCGCTGGCGACCGAAGCCTCGCCCCTCAGCTCGCCTCCCCGCTGGTTGAGCTTGTCGAAACCCCTTCCCGCTGGCTCGAGGGAGCGCTAGCGACCGAAGCCAACACCCCGCACGACCCGCACGCCCATCCCCGCTGGTTGAGACTGTCGAAACCCCTTCCCGTTGGCTCGAGGGAGCGCTGGCGACCGAAGCCTCGCCCCTCAGCTCGCTTCTCCGCTGGTTGAGCTTGTCGAAACCCCTTCCCGTTGGCTCGAGGGAGCGCTAGCGACCGAAGCCAACACCGCGCACGACCTGCACGCCCATCCCCGCTGGTTGAGCTTGTCGAAACCCCTTCCCGTTGGCTCGAGGGAGCGCTAGCGACCGAAGCCTCGCCTCCCCGCACGCCCATCCCCGCTGGTTGAGCCTGTCGAAACCCCTTCCCGTTGGCTCGAGGGAGCGCTAGCGACCGAAGCCACCACCCCGCACGCCCATCTCCGCACGCCCATCCCCGCTGGTTGAGCTTGTCGAAACCTCCCCCCGTTGGCTCGAGGGAGCGCTAGCGACCGAAGTCAACACCCCGCACGACCCGCACGCCCATCGAGCCGCCAAAAAACGTTCCAAAACCCGGGTTGTGGAACACGTTTTGGCGAGTCGATTCGGGGGAGGGGGCGACGACCGCGCTACAGCAGCCCGAGCTCCATTGCGCGGGTGACCGCGCGAGTGCGGTCACCCACCTCGAGTTTCTCGAACACGTGCAGCAGGTGTGTCTTCACGGTGGCCTCGCCGATGAACAGCTCCGCGGCGATGCGCGGGTTGCTGCGACCGGCAGCGACGAGGCGCAGCACCTCGAGCTCACGCGGCGAGAGGGCGGGGGTCGAGGATGCCGCGCCGCCCGTCGCATCCGCACGCACGCGCTGCACCAGCTTCGCCGCGATCGACGGGGCGAGCACGGTCTCGCCGGCGGCGACGGCGCGCACCCCGGCCAGAATCTCCTCCTGCGGCGCGGCCTTCAGCAGGTACCCGCCGGCGCCGGCCTCGATGGCGCCGAGGATCAACTCGTCGGTGTCGTAGGTGGTGAGGATCAGCACCCGGGGCACCGCAGCGCCTGCGCCCGGGGCGGCTGCAATGATCTGCGCGGTCGCCGCGACGCCGTCGAGCACCGGCATCCGCAGGTCCATCAGCACGAGGGCGGGGCGGAGCTCGGCCGCGAGCCGCACGGCCTCGGCACCGTCGTGCGCCTCGCCGACCACCTCGATGTCCCCGGCCGCACGCAGCAGGCCGACGATGCCGCTGCGCACGATCGGGTGGTCATCGGCCACGAGCACGCGGATCATGCGCTCACCCCTGTCACGGAGTCGCCGGCTGCGGTCGCGGCCGAGCCGGGCGCAGCCGTGCCGAGCGGGGTCGTGCCGAGCGGGGTCGCACCGAGCTCAGCCGTGCCGAGCGGGATGGTGACGGTGAGCCGGCTGCCACGCGGCAGCGCGGGCTCGAGCCGCAGCGTACCGCCGACGAGGGCGAGGCGCTCGGTCATGCCGGCCAGGCCGAAACCCGTGGCCGCAGCCGTGTCAGCCGCGCTGCCGGGGCCGACGCCGTCGTCGCTCACGGTCAGCACCACCTGGTCTGCACCGCGGATGACGCCCAGGGAGGCGGTGCCGGCCTGCGCGTGCTTGCGCACATTGCCGAGCGCCTCCTGTGCGCAGCGCAGCAGCACCACGTCGAGCTCGGCGCCCAGCGCGCCGCCTGTCCCGCCGGGCCCGAGCGCGGCCAACTCGGTGTGCACCTGCACGCCGGTCTCGCGCTCGAAACGCTCCGCGAGGCGGGCGAGCGCCTCGGCCAGCGTGGACTCCACCCGCACCGGCGCGATTGCGGCGACCAGCCCGCGCGCCTCGGTGAGGGCGTCCCTGGCCATCGACTCGATCAGCTCGACGTCGGCGCGAGCCCCTGCCAGCGACGCCGCTGACGCACCGGAGTTACCGGCATCCGTCGCCCGGGCCAGCTCGCCGCCCGCCCGCTGCGCCACCATCACCAGCCCAGTGAGGCTCTGCGCAATGGTGTCGTGGATCTCGCGGGCGAGCCGTGCCCGCTCGCTGTCGACGCCGACCTCCCGGTTCGCCGCCGCCAGCTGGCCCTGCACCGCGAGCAGCTCGTCGAGCAGCGTGGCGCGCTCGGTGCCGGCGCGCTCGATGCTGGTGATCCAGGCGCCGAGCGAGAGGCTGAACGCGACGGCGAGCACTCCGGAGCCGACGCCGGTCAGGATTCCGGTCGGGCCGAAGTAGGCCCAGTAGCCCAGCGTGATGGGCACGATCGCGAGCAGGTTCAACACGACGGCCTGCTTGGTGTTCGCCGAGAGCACCCAGAGCGAGGGGAACAGGATGATCTGCAGGAACGCGAACGTCGGGTCGAAGCTGATCCCGACGCCGAGGGCCACGAGCAGCACTCCCGCGTAGAGCAGCCCGGGCAGCGACCCCGAGCCGTCGAGGGTGCGCCGGCCCCACGAGAAATAGCAGATGAGCACGACCGCCAGCACGGCCAGCACGCCCCACTCGCCGCCGGCGACGGGCTGGTCGAACAGGGCGGTGAGCGCGATGAGCAGCACCGTGACCGCGATCATCGCGGCATCCCACCAGCGTCGTGATGTCATCATGTTCCTACTCTGACAGCTGGCGGGCCCCGGCTGCGCGCCGTGTGGGGCGGATTCCGGCTGATCCGGCCTCCGCCCCACCCGGGCTGCGCGTGGCATCAGGCGTCGCGCCGGATCCAACGGAACGTCAGCCGGCTGAGCACCAGCCCGACGACGAGCCAGCCGACGAGCACCAGCGCGACGAGGCCGAGATCCCAGGCGCCGCTCGGCTCGAGCGTCTCGAAGCTCTGCGGCAGGAACACCGCCCGCATGCCCTGCGCCATCCACTTGAGCGGGAACAGGCTGGCCACGTTCTGCATCCACTCCGGCAGCTGGTTGAACTGCAGGTAGACGCCAGAGATGAACTGCAGGATCAGCACGATCGGGATCACCACGGCGGTGGCGCTCTTGCCGGAGCGGGGCACGGCAGACAGTGCGATGCCGAGGAGGGCGCTGGTCACGATGCCGAGCAGGAACACCCAGGCGAAGGTGCCCCAGGCGCCTGGATCGGTCGGCAGCGCGATGTGGAAGGCGAACACCGCGACCGCCAGCAGAAGGGCCACCTGCAGGGTTCCGGTCACCAGCGTCTGCCCGATCTTGCCGATGAAGTAGGCGGTGGGCGAGAGCGGTGTGCCGCCGAGCCGTTTCAGCGTTCCGTCGCTCTTCTCGCCGGCGATCTCGACGGCGAGGTTCTGCACACCGGAGAGCAGCATGCCGGCCGCGATCATGCCGGGCAGGTAGTAGGCGCCGACGCTGATGCCGCCCGTGCCGTCCGGCGCGGTGCCGATGTTCCCGGACGAGCTGAACGCCGAGGTGAAGATGCCCAGCATGATCACCGGGAACAGGAACGTGAAGAAGACGGCATCCGGCGAGCGGAAGTAACTGCGCACCTCGTAGCCGATGCGACTGATGCCGAGCGAGACGACGCTGGGGCGGGCGACCGGGGGCCGCTGTGCGGTGATGGTGCTCATGAGCGGACCTCCTGGGCGGTGGCGGTTGCGGTGCTGGTGGATGGCGCGGTGTTCTGGGCGGTACCGGATGCCGCAGTGCCGGATGATGCGGAGCCCGCGTCGTGGGCCCGCACCAGCCCGAGGTAGATGTCTTCCAGGCTGGGCCGGATCACCTCCAGCTCGCGCGGCTCGCCGCCGAGCTCCGCGGTGATGGCGGCCACGGTGGCTGCCGGGTGCTCGCTCTGCACGGAGCGTGGCGCCCCTGAGGAATCCCGCCAGCGCACGACCGGCACCCGGGCATCCGCCCCGCCGATCTCGTCGATGGCGCCGATCTCGATCAGCTTGCCGCCGGCGATGACGCCGGCCCGGTCGCTGAGCTGTGCGGCCTCGTCGAGGTAGTGGGTGGTGAGCAGGATGCTGGTGCCCTCGGCCTTCAGCTGCCGGATCAGCGTCCAGAAGTCGCGGCGGGATTCCGGGTCGAAGCCGGTAGTCGGCTCGTCGAGGAAGAGCAGTTCCGGTCGGCCGATGATGCCGAGGGCGACGTCGACGCGGCGGCGCTGGCCGCCGCTCAGCTTGCTGATCCGGGTCTTCGCCTTGGACTCGAGTCCGACGGCAGCGATCACCTCGTCGACGCGGCGCGGGTTCGGGAAGAATCCGGCGAAATGGCGCAGCTGTTCGAGCACGGTGGCGTTGCCGGTCTCCCCGGTGGACTGCAGCACGATGCCGAGCCGCGCCTTCCAGTCGAGCCCGCCGTGGCCGGGGTCGGTACCGAGCACGCTGACTTCGCCGCCGCTGCGGGTGCGGTACCCCTCGAGGATCTCGATCGTCGTCGATTTGCCTGCGCCGTTCGGCCCGAGCAGGGCGAAGGTCTCGCCGCGATTGATGTCGAAGCTCACCCCATCGACGGCGGCGAGACCGCCGTAGCGCTTCTCCAGGCCGCGCACCCGTACTACCGGCTCGCTCCGTGTCGCACTGTTTGTTGTCATGAGCCCAGCCTGCTCGCCTCGCGGATGCCGCGCCAGCGGTGGACCGGCTGATTCCCGGCATCCACCGATCGGTGGATGCCCGGCGGCTGCCGGGTCACATCTTCCATTCGGAAGTCTCGCCTAAACTCGTATGGCACCCACTGGAGGGTCGACCGCGTGGAGCTCCAGTCGTCCGGGTTGCACGAGGTTTCCGCGCTTCAGCGCGAACTCGCACCGCCTGGCGAGGGCTGAAGCTTGTTTGAAGAGCCCCGAGTTAAGGATTTTCCATGCGCGCCCGCTTCGTTCTGCCGACTGTCTCCGCAGCGGTCTTGTTGCTCACCGGTTGTGTCGACAACTCGCTGCCCGAGATCACCGGGGCAGACGCACGGGTTGCCGCCGCCACCGTGAATGAGGCGGCCGCCGCGCTGCTGCCGCAGGATGTCGCCGACTCCGGTGTGCTCGCGATCGGCACGGCGCCCAACTACGCACCCAATGAGTTCAAGAACAGCGACGGCGAGGCGGTCGGCTGGGACCTCGAACTGGCGCGGGCGCTCGCCACGGCGCTCGGCCTGGAACCCACGGTCTACGACGCGAGCTTCGACAACATCGTCCCCTCCATCCGCGGCGGCAAATTCGACATCGGGGCGTCGTCGTTCACCGACACCGTCGAGCGCGAGAAGCAGCTCGATTTCGTGCACTATTACGACGCCGGCGTGCAGTGGGCGGCCCCGGCCGAGAGCGCCGTCGACCCGGCAGACGCGTGCGGGCTGAAGGTCGCGGTGCAGGCGACGACATACCAAGACACGACCGAGATCCCCGAGAAGAGCGCGGCCTGCGTCGCAGCGGGCAAGCCGGCGATCCAGAAGATGCTGTTCGACAGCCAGGGCAATGCGATCAACGCGGTCGTGCTCGGCCAGGCCGATGCGTTCAGCGCTGATTCCCCGGTGGCGCTGTACGCCATCTCCAAGCTGAACGGCAAGCTGAAGCCGGTGGGCGAGACGTTCGACGTCGCCCCATACGGCTTCGCCGTCGCGAAGGGATCCGGAATGGCCGAGGCCGTGCAGCTCGCGCTGCAGGGGCTGGTCGACGACGGAAGCTACGGTGCGATCCTGGACGCCTGGGGTGTCGGTTCTGGCGGCCTCGAGCAGATCACGATCAACGCGGCCGGGGCCAGCGACGCCTCGAAGGGTTAGTGCGGCACCACCAGGAGCACGCCGAGCGTCACCATCAGCACGGCGATCACCGAGTCGAGGATCCGCCAGGCGCGCGGGGTGGCGAGCCAGCGGCCGAGGTAGCGGGCGCCGAAGCCGAGCGAGGTGAACCAGACGCAGCTGGCGATGATGGCGCCGACGCCGAACAGCCAGCGGCCGGGGTCGCCGTGCCCGTTGGCGACCGAGCCGAGCAGGAACACGGTGTCCAGGTACACGTGCGGGTTCAACCAGGTGAGGGCGAACGCCGTGGCCAGGGCCGCGCCGAGCGTGCCTGTCGTCGTGCGCGCGCTCCGGGTGCGGGTGGCCGTGGCTGTGCGGATGCCGGGGACACCCGCCTCGCCGGCAGCGCCCTCGGCGGCGGCATCCGCCACCGCAGCCTCGCCCTCGCCGCCGGCGGCGTCGGCAAGCAGCCCGGCACTGCCCGGCTTGAGCGCCCGGCGGGCGGCCAGCAGCCCGTAGCCGACGAGGAAGAGTGCCCCGGCCCAGCGGGCGACGGGCAGCAGCCACGGAAGCTGCCCGAGCAGGGCGCCGATGCCGCTGATGCCGACCACGATCAGTACGGCGTCAGACACTGCGCAGAGGATGACAACCGCCAGCACGTGCTCGCGTCGGATGCCCTGGCGCAGCACGAACACGTTCTGCGCGCCGATCGCGATGATCAGCGAGAAGCCGAGGCCGATACCGGCGAACAGAGGAGCGAGAGAAGGGGTCACACTCTGACGCTAGGCCGTTCTGAATGATCAATCCAGCTCATGTTCCTTACGTGACATTAGGAGAATTGATGTCGTCGCTGCACTAGCCTTGCCCCATGCAACTGCACTCCGACCACCTGCGCACGCTCGCCGCGGTGCTCGACGAGGGCAGCTTCGACGGCGCGGCCCGCGCGCTCAACCTCACGCCCTCGGCGGTCAGCCAGCGCATCAAGGCCGTGGAGCAGCAGCTCGGCCGCGTGCTGCTGGTGCGCTCGAAGCCGATCCGCGCCACGGAGTCGGGCGAGCTCGTCATGCGCCTGGCCCGCCAGTTCGACCAGCTGGAGCATGAGACCCTCTCGACGCTCGGCGTGGAGAGCGGCGGCCAGGGTCCGGTCACGGTGCCGCTGGCCGTCAACGCGGACTCGCTCGGCACCTGGATCCTGCCGGCCCTCGCCGAGCTGTCCGGCAGCGAGAACGTGCGCTTCGACCTGTACCGCGAAGACCAGGCCCACACCGTCGCGCTGCTCGTGGCCGGAACCGTGATGGCGGCCGTCACCTCGGCCGCCGAGCCCGTCCCCGGCTGCATCGTGCGTCCACTCGGCGCGATGCAGTACCGACCGATGGCCGCCCCCGCCTTCGCTGCCCGCTGGTTCCCGCACGGAGTCACGCTCGAGGCGCTCGCCGCAGCGCCGGTGGTGAACTTCGACCGCCGCGACGACCTGCAGCACGACTACGTGGCGATGCGTTTCCGGCGGCACGCGGGCAGTGCAGGGCAGGGGCCGGATGCGGCGGCGGTGCCGCGCCCGCCGAGCCACTTCGTGCCGTCATCCGCCGACTTCGCGGCCGCCGTCGCGCTGGGGCTCGGCTGGGGGATGCTGCCGCCGCTGCAGGTGGCCGAGCGCGTGGAGTCCGGGGCACTCGTCGACCTCGACCCGGGCGGGGGCGTCGGCATCCCGCTGTACTGGCAGCAGTGGCGGCTCGCCTCGGGGCTGCTCTCGCGCATCGGCGATGCCGTCGAGGCCGCCGCCCGCGCCGCACTCCAACAGGTCTGAGCCCAACGCCCGGGCCCCGGGCATAATGGGCGGATGCCGAAGATATCCAAGCCGACGGTCGCCGAACATCGCAGTGCACAGCGTGCCGCGCTCCTCGAGGCCGCAGAGGCCATCCTGGTGGAGACGGGCGTTGCCGGTGTGAACCCGCGCACGGTCTGCGAGCGCGCGGGGCTGTCCCGCTCCAGCTTCTATGACTACTTCCCGTCCAAGGACGACCTGCTCGCAGCCGTTGCCATGCGCGCATTCGACGAGTGGGGGGTCGAGATTGAGGAGGCCCTGCGTGAGGCGGAGCCGGGCATCGACCAGCTCTCCGCGTACGTGGCCGCCACGATGCGGATGACGGCTGACGGCAAGCACGCCATCGCCGCCGAGCTGCGCGGCGAGGAGCTCTCGCCGAGCAAGCAGGAGGACATCAAGGCTCTCCACGATGCGCTGCTGGAGCCGGTGCGCACGGTGCTGGAGGATCTCGGAGTCCCGGATGCCGCGGCCCAGGCCTACCTGGTGCAGGGGCTGCTCAACACGGGCGTCCAGTTGGTGACCCATGGGATGGCTGCCGACGACGTCACCGCGAAGGTCATGGCGCTCCTCACTCGGGGGTTGCTCGTCTGAGGCTGGCTGATTTGGAGGCGCCGCCTTCTTGGTGACAGACTGTCGGTATCTTGCCGACACACTGTCGGAGTGTTCCGACCCCCAAGGAGTCTCCATGTTCTTAGCGCTGCGCGAACTCAGGTTCGCCAGAGGGCGCTTCGCACTCATGGGAATTGTGATCGCCCTGATCGCTGTTCTCGTGGTGCTGCTGTCCGGCCTCTCGACCGGCCTCGTCAATGACGGGGTCTCTGGCCTGAAATCGATGCCGGCCACGGCGTTCGCCTTCGACGAGGGCACCATGACGGACAACGCGTTCAGTCGTTCGCTCGTCGATGACGATCAACTCGAGTACTGGGCGCAGGCCGAGGGCATCGAATCGGCTGAGCCGATGGGGGTGAGCATCGTCAACGGCACGAGTGATCAGGGCACGCAGGTCGATCTCACGCTCTTCGGCGTCGAACCCGTTGGCTTCCTCGCCCCCGAGCTCTCGGAGGGGCGCGGCCTCGGCTCTCCCGACGGCATCGTCGTCTCTGAGACCGCACGGGCCGCCGGACTCGAGGTCGGCAGTGTCGTCACCCTGGACCGTGTCGGCCTCGAGCTCACCGTCGTCGGCTTCACAGCCGGGCAGGCGACCTTCGGTCACGTCGATGTCGCCTATCTGCCGATCGACACGTGGCGTCTGATTGCATCGAACACGGCCACACCCGGTGTTCCGACGGAGGCCTCGGTGCTGGCCGCCGACTACCCGTACTCGAGCGTTGTGGCGCTCAAGGCCGCCGCCGGCTCCTCGATCGACATCGAGGCGGGCGACAACGCAGCCGGCACCATGACGATGCTGCGCACGGAGGCGTTCAACGCCTCACCGGGCTATGAGGCTGAGACTCTGACGCTGAGCATGATCCAGACGTTCCTCTACGCCATCTGCGCGCTCGTCGTCGGCGCCTTCTTCACCGTCTGGACCATCCAGCGCACCCATGAGATCGCCGTGCTGCGCGCCGTGGGCGCGTCGAGCGGATGCCTGCTGCGGGACGGACTCGCCCAGGCCGCCATGCTCCTCATTGGCTTCACCGCGATCGGTGTTGCAGCAGGCATCGGCCTCGGCGCCGCAATGCCGGAGGCCATGCCCTTCGAGCTGGAGGCGGCCCCCGTTGCCTTCGCCTCGCTGCTCACCATCGCACTCGGGCTTCTGGGCGCCGCCGTCGCGGTGCTCCGAATTACCCGCGTCGACCCGATCACAGCCCTCGGAGGCCAACGATGACGACACACACCGTGAACACTGCTCTCACAAACACTGCCCCCACGAGCGCCCCGGCGCTGGAGATCACCGACGCCGTGCTGGAGCTGGGCGACGGCGACGGCCGGGTGCGCGCACTCGACTCCGTCTCGCTCCGCGTGCAGCCGGGAGAATTCGTGGCCGTCGTCGGCCCGTCCGGCTCCGGCAAGTCCTCACTGCTCGCCATCGCGGGCGCGCTGGGCAAGCCGGACTCCGGGTCCGTGCGCGTGCACGGCACCGACCTGGCCACGCTCAACCGAGCAGCCGCGGCCCGCTTCCGCCTGCGGAACATCGGCTTCGTCTTCCAGTCCGGCAACCTGATCCCCGCGCTGAGCGCCGCCGACCAGCTGCGGCTCGTGGCGCGCCTGGCCGGCAACCGCACGGCCGAGCCCGAGGCGCTGCTGGCCGAGCTGGGGATGGCGCACCGTTCGGGTCACCGCCCCGGGCAGCTCTCCGGCGGAGAGCGGCAACGGGTCGGCATCGCCCGCGCACTCGTGAACAACCCCTCCCTGCTGCTCGTCGACGAGCCGACGGCCGCCCTGGACAGGGATCGGAGCCAGGAAGTGGTCGCGATCCTCGCCGAGCGGGCCAGGCGCTCCGCTGTCGCCGTTGTGATGGTCACCCACGACCGCGACGTGCTCGGTCACTGCGACCGTGTGCTCGAGATGGTCGACGGCCGCCTCAGCGAGGTGGCCGCGGCCACGGCCGGATCCCACTAAACGCGCTCCGTCTGCCCGCGGGAGGCCTTAACGAGGCAGGGAGGCCAGATTCCGAGAATCTGGCCTCCCTGCGCGACTATTGCCTCCCGCGGTGCCTCGCGGATGCCGCGGCGGCGGCAAGCGGACTAAACGGCGAACAGGCGCTGCAGGCGCTGCACGCCCTCGAGAAGCGGTTCGTCACCGAGCGCGTAGCTGAGGCGCACGAAACCGCTCGGGCCGAAGGCCTCGCCGGGAACGACGGCCACCTCGGCCTTGTCCAGAATGAGGTCGGCCAGCTCGAGCGAGGTGGTCGGCGTGACGCCGGCCCACTCCCGGTTGAGCAACCCGGTGACATCCGGATACACGTAGAAGGCGCCCTCCGGCGTCGGCACGTTCAGGCCCTCGATCTTCGACAGCTCAGACACGATCAGCTTGCGGCGGCGGTCGAAGGCCGTGCGCATCTCGGCGACGGCGTCCTGCGGGCCGGTCAGCGCCTCGATGGCGGCGCGCTGGGAGATGTTGGACACGTTCGAGCTGAGGTGCGACTGCAGGTTGGCCGCGCCCTTGATGGCGTCGGCCGGGCCGACCATCCAGCCCACACGCCAGCCCGTCATGGCGTAGGTCTTGGCGACGCCGTTCACCAGGATGGTGCGGTCGGCGAGCTCCGGCACGGCCTCGACGATCGAGACGGCCTTGACGCCGTCGTAGGTGAGGTTCTGGTAGATCTCGTCGCTGATCACCCAGAGGCCGTTCTCCAGCGCCCACTCGCCGATGGCCTTGGTCTGCTCCGGGGAGTAGACAGAGCCGGTCGGGTTGGAGGGCGAGACGAACAGCAGCACCTTGGTGCGTGGGGTGCGGGCGGCCTCAAGCTGCTCGACGGTGACGAGGTAGTTCTGGTCGCTGCCGGCGAAGACGTCGACCTGACGGCCGCCGGCCAGCTTGATCGCCTCCGGGTAGGTGGTCCAGTACGGCGTCGGAACGAGAACCTCGTCGCCCGGGTCGAGCAGCGTCTGGAACGCCTGGTAGACGGCCTGCTTGCCGCCGTTGGTGACGATCACCTGGCTGGGCGAGACCGCCAGGCCCGAGTCGCGCAGCGTCTTCGCCGCGATGGCGTCGCGCAGTTCCGGCAGGCCGGCGGCCGGCGTGTAGCGGTAGTTCTTGGGGTCGCGCACGGCGGCCAGCGCCGCCTCCACGATGTGTGCGGGGGTGGCGAAATCGGGCTCACCCGCGGCATAGCTGATGACCGGGCGGCCCTCGGCTTGCAGGGCTTTGGCCTTGCCATCAACTTTGAGGGTCGCCGATTCGGCAATGGCGGCGATACGGGCAGAGATACGCGTAGTTTCGGTCACGCTCACAGCCTAAGCGGTGCTCCATGCAGCGCGCCTCATGTGACGCTCGCTTTGCCCAGCGCGAGCCCGCCGCGCCGCGCGCGGCCGCCCGTGCTTTCGGCCTCACGTCCGGCACAGCGTAGCGTTGAAGCATGCACCGCCGTGCCCCAGAGCCCCCAGCCCCAGCACGGGGCCGGCAGACTCCCGCGGCGACGCAACGGGCCCCGGCCGATGCGGGCGGCCAGCCTGCCGAGCGCCCAACGGCCGAGCGCCCGCGCAGGCTGCGCATTGCCCTCGGCGGCTACCGGCTGGCCCTGGCCGGGCTGGAGCTGCTGGCGCTGTTCGGCAACTTCAACTATGTGCTCGGCTTCTCCTCCTTCGCGACGAACAACTTCTTCAGCTACTTCACCATCCAGTCGGCGATGATCGCCGTCGTCGTGCTGATCACAGGCGGGATCACGGCGCTGCTGCGGCCGCGCGATCCGCACTGGCTCAGCATCATGCGCACGGTGACGATGTGTTATCTGCTCGTCTCCGGCATCGTCTTCGCCGTGATCGTGGCGCAGGCCTCGAGCCACGCCTACCGAATCGAGGTGCCGTGGTCAGACACCCTGCTGCACTTCGTGGTGCCCGTGCTGGCGCTGCTGGGCTGGTTCGTGGATGCCGTGATCAGCCCCCGCAGCGACCCGATGCCTTGGTCGACGCTCGGCTGGGTGCTGCCGTTCCCCACACTCTGGCTCGTCTTCACCCTCGTGCGTGGAGCGGATGTCGGCTGGTACCCGTACTTCTTCCTCGACCCGGCGCAGGTCGGCGGCCCGCTCGGCATCGCGTTCTACTGCCTGCTCGTGCTCGGCATCTTCCTCGGGGTGTCTGCGCTTCTGGTCGCGGTGAGCCGCAAGGTCACGGCGCGGGCGACGTCGCTCCGAGAGCGTCTGCTCCGGGAGAATACGGCGCAAGAGAAGCCAGCACCCTGGCAGTGAACTCGTCGTCAGAGAGAGCGCCGAGTTCGGCGGCGAACTCGGCAGCGATCGTGCCGACCAGGATCGGGGATCCGGTCAACGGGGCGAGGTTCGTCCAATAGGCGACGGGGTTGCGGCCGGCGGTCTGGTCCGCGCTGCCCGGGGTCGCGGTGGGCTCGTCGCTCGGAGTAGCGGAGGGGGTGCCGGTGTTCTGCTGCCCGGAATCCGGGCCGATCGTGCTGAGCACGGTGGCATCCGTCGCCCAGAACGCCTCGGCGAACTGCACCCACACCGTGTCGACCGTGCCCATGCCGATCGCGTCGATCGCGTCGAGCTTCCAGCCGGGCAGCGCCGGCTCGAACAGCGTCGATTCCTGCTGCAGCACACCGAGCGGGATTGTCACCAGCACCCGGTCGGCGCTCAGCGACTCGCCCTGGGCCAGCCGCAGGCTCACGCCGTTCTCGCCCCACATGACCGTCGAGACCGGGCTGCTGACGAGCACGTCCAGGCCGTCGGCCAGCGAGTCGATCAGCCCAGCGAGGCCGTGCTCGCCGCCGGTCACGATCTGCGACATCGATGCGGCACCGGCGACCAGGGTGCCGAGCTGCTCGGCAGAGACCACGTCTGCGGATGCCCCTGACGCCGGTTGCAGCACCGTGTCGAGTTCGTGCCCGAGCCAGTCGATCGGGGCGACGCCGTTGGCATCGGGCTCGGTGCTGAGCGAGGCTGCCGCGCCGGAGTCCACGAGCGCCTGGGCCACGGAGACGTCGGGCGGGTGCTCGTTCGCCCACTTCCCGGCCGAGGCGAGCGCCGTGCTGCCGGCGTCGGAGGGGCCGACGATGGTGCCGGCCGCCGTGCGCACCTCTTCGGTGCGCGTGAACGGCGCGATGCCAACGCCGGCGAGGGCCAGCTGGCCGGCCAACAGAGTGGAGTCGGCGCTGACGAAGAGCGGGCCCAGTTCGACGGGAACGGGCCAGCTTCCGCCCTCGACGCTGTGGATGCGGCCGCCGAGACGGTCGCGGGCCTCGACGACCACCACCTCGAAACCGGCCTCGCGCAGCTGGCGGGCGGCAGTCAGGCCGGCGATGCCGGCGCCGATGACCGCGATGCGCTCGCCGTGCGCGGCGCTATCGGCGATCTCGAGGGCCGCGCGCAGCCCGGAGCCCTGGGCGCCCTGCACGGTGCCGGGGGCGTCACTGGCCGTGGCCTCGCCCGCGAAGTACAGCCGTTCGCCGAGGGAGCCGCGCAGCTGCGCGCGCTGGTCCTCCGTGCTGCCGACCCGGGGGTAGCTGAAGGAGCCGCGGGCGAACGGATCGGTGCCCCAATTCGAGCGTTGCAGCCGGAGCGGCTTCGGCACGCCGGTCGGCAGCGGCGCGGGCGTGCGCGTGGCTGTCGGCTTCGGGGACGGGGCGGTCGGGGTGCACGCGGTCAGCGCCAGGAGGGCGATGCCAGTGGCTGACCCGATCAGAAAGTCACGACGTTTCATCGCTGCGCCGGTGGCGCGCCCCTTCCTGTCTACCCGGTGTTCGGCTGGTGTGGCCGGGTTCCACGCTACTCCACGGGCCCAGATTCGCTCAGCTTTACAGGCTCGCCGCTGTGACCTACACTTGGTCGAGGTTGTTGAATCCGCCAAGCTTTTTTGCGCCTATTTTCGTGCCGGAACCCTGTTCCAGGTTCGTGGGGAGTGCGCAGGCCGGGCGGCCGAGACCGGTAGAATGTCTCAAGTGGCTTGCTCGCAGGAATGCGAGCGGAACACTGAAGGCAGGCCCTTAGGGCGGTGGCTCAATTGGTAGAGCAGCGGTCTCCAAAACCGCAGGTTGCAGGTTCGAGTCCTGTCCGCCCTGCAAGTCGGTGTGCATGCGCCGGCCCACGAAAGCCAGCCAGCTTGCAAGCTGGCCGGGAAAGGTGAGATCAGGTGGCCCGAAAAGTTGTCGACGAACCCAGTGAGGATGTCGTCGCGAACGCCAAGAAAGACCGCGAGACCAAGCGCGGACCTTTCGCGCGGGTCAGCCTCTTCTTCAAGCAGGTCATCACTGAGCTCAAGAAGGTCGTAACTCCGACCCGCAAGGAGCTGCTCAACTACACCGGCGTTGTGCTGGTGTTCGTGGTCATCATGATGGCTCTGGTTTCCGCTCTGGACTGGGTGTTCGCACTCGGCGTGACGTGGGTCTTCGGTACTCCAGCGGGATAGTTCCGATGGGTGCCAGGTGCGGTTTTCTGGGCGAATGTGGTGTGGCCACAGCCGCGAGAACCACGCGGCAACAGCGAGCAACGCAATACACGAAGGATTGAGATTTAGTGTCTAAGACTGAGTACGAAGACGCCGACTGGGCGACGGCTGCTGAGCAGTCCGCCGAAGAAGACGAGGCGCAGGAGGGCAACACGCTCGCCGAGGCCGAGGAGTCTGTCGAATCCGCTGAGCACATCGCCGTTCACGTTGTCGATGAGAACGACGTCGTGGTTGACCTGGATGCCGCGCTCGACGCGCTGGCCGAGTCGACCGACCCCGAGGCTGACGCCGTCGTGGACGACGCACTCGACATTGACTCCGCCGACGAGGCCGAGGCCGCCGTCGAGGCTGTCGAAGACGAAGACGCCGAGGCCGACCCTTACGAGGAGTTCCGCCAGGACCTGCGCTTCCTGCCCGGCAAGTGGTACGTCATCCACTCCTACGCCGGTTTTGAACGCCGCGTGAAGCAGAACATCGAGAACCGCAAGGCGTCGATGGCCATGGAAGATTACATCTACCAGGTCGAGGTGCCGATGGAAGATGTCGTCGAGATCAAGAACGGCCAGCGCAAGATGGTCACCCGCGTTCGTATCCCCGGATACGTGCTGGTGCGCATGGACCTGAACGAGGACAGCTGGTCTGTCGTGCGCCACACCCCCGGTGTGACCGGCTTCGTCGGCAACGCGCACAACCCGACCCCGCTCCGTTTCGAAGAGGCCTTCGGCATGCTGAAGAGCCTCGTCGAGATCAAGGACGTCCCAGCTGCCAAGGGCGGCAAGGGCGGCGCGGCCAAGGGCGCGCAGCGCGTGCTGCAGGCCGAGGTCGACTTCGAGATCGGCGAGACCATCACGATCAAGGAAGGCTCGTTCGCGGGCCTGCCCGGATCGATCAGCGAGATCAAGCCCGAGAGCGGCAAGCTCACCGTGCTCGTCTCCCTGTTCGAGCGCGAGACGCCGGTCGAGCTCAGCTTCGACCAGGTCACGAAGCTCTAAGCAAACAGAGCCGCCACCCCCAGATTTACAGTCCACCGTCGCACGGAGCGTCCGAGCGAACGGGAGAGTGCTCCGGCATCCGGAGCGTTCGATAAGAAAGAGAGAAAACAATGGCACCGAAGAAGAAGGTTACTGGTCTGATCAAGCTTCAGATCAAGGCCGGCGCCGCAAACCCGGCCCCGCCCATCGGCCCGGCCCTGGGTCAGCACGGCGTGAACATCATGGAGTTCTGCAAGGCGTACAACGCGGCGACCGAGGCCCAGCGCGGCAACGTCATCCCCGTTGAGATCACGGTCTACGAGGACCGCTCCTTCACCTTCATCCTGAAGACCCCGCCCGCCGCGGAGCTCATCAAGAAGGCTGCAGGCGTTGCCAAGGGTTCGGGTACCCCCCACACCGTCAAGGTTGCCAACCTGTCGCAGGCACAGGTTCGCGAGATCGCCGAGGCCAAGATGGTTGACCTCAACGCGAACGACATCGAGGCTGCCTCGAAGATCATCGCGGGCACCGCTCGCTCGATGGGTATCACGGTCGGCTAAGTAGGGTTTCCCCCTCCTTCCTCCACACTTTCACTCGTGGCAGCGCCCGCCAGGCGCAGATGACCACATTCTCTCAAGGAGAACAACATGGCACAGAAGTCAAAGGCCTACCGGGCCGCGGCCGAGAAGATCGAAGCCGACAAGTTCTACACCCCCACCGAGGCAGTCACGCTTGCCAAGGAGACCGGTTCCGCCAAGTTCAACAGCACGGTTGAGGTTGCCCTCAAGCTGGGTGTTGACCCCCGCAAGGCAGACCAGATGGTGCGCGGCACCGTCATCCTGCCCCACGGCACCGGCAAGACCGCCCGCGTCATCGTGTTCGCAACGGGCCCCGCAGCCGAGGCAGCTCTTGCTGCTGGCGCTGACGAGGTCGGTGGCGACGAGCTGATCGAGAAGGTGGCCGCTGGCTACACCGCTTTCGACTCGGCTGTCTCGACCCCCGAGCTCATGGGCAAGGTCGGTCGTCTCGGTAAGGTTCTTGGTCCGCGTGGCCTCATGCCGAACCCGAAGACCGGAACCGTGACGCCGGATGTGGCCAAGGCCGTCTCCGACATCAAGGGTGGAAAGATCGAGTTCCGCGTCGACAAGCACTCCAACGTGCACTTCGTCGTGGGCAAGGCAGCCTTCTCGGCTGAGCAGCTCGACGAGAACATCAAGGCCGCTCTCGAGGAGATCGTTCGCTTGAAGCCGTCCAGCTCCAAGGGCCGCTACATCCAGAAGGGTGCTGTGTCGACCACGTTCGGCCCCGGCATCCCCCTGGACGTCAACGCCATCTAGTCTCACGCTGTATTCGAAGGGCCCGTCGCGCAAGCGGCGGGCCCTTCTGCGTTGCCGGATGCCGTCGCCGCCCGGTGGCGCGGCCGCTCCCTCCTCACGTTGGCTAGGGGCGCTCTCTCCTCACGTTGGCTCGGGGCGCTCCCTCCTCACGTTGGCTCGGGGCGCTCCCTCCTCACGTTGGCTCGGGCCGCTCCCTCCTCACGTTGGCTCGAGAACGCGCTCTCCTCACGTTGGCTCGAGGGAGCTTGCGACCGAAGCCAACATCGCGAAACCCGCACTCGCGTGCAACCATGGGGCATGCCCGAGAACACCGTCACCGACTACCTGGCCGGGATCGAGCCGGCCGCCGACCGCGCCGCCCTGCAGCGAGTCATCGACATTGCCCGCGAGGTGGCGCCAACCGTCGTGGAGGGCGTCAGCTACAGCATGCCGACCCTGCTCTACCGGGGCAAAGGCTACGTGGCAGCCATGCAGACCAAAGCACACCTAGCGCTGTACCCGTTCAGCGGCAGCGTGTTGCCCGCGTTCGGGGCGGAGCTCTCCGACTTCTCGCACAGTGTGAGCGCCCTGCGCTTCAGCGCGGAGCAGCCTGTTCCGGACGAGCTGCTCCGCCGCATCCTGCAGCTTCGCAAGGCTCAGATCGACGAGCAGCTGGATCGCAAGCGCTGACGTTCCGGTGCGGCATCCGCAGCCAGTTCGCGGATGCGGGGACGGAAATGGCCCCGAAGCGCCGCGTTCGCGTGCGTCCCGGGGCCATGCATCCGCAGACCGGCTACAGATCAGCCGATGCGGATCATCTTCTTGTTGACGAACTCGTCGGCGCCGAAGCGGCCGAGCTCGCGGCCAGAACCGGAGCGCTTGACGCCGCCGAACGGCAGCTCTGCGCCGTCGGCACCGACCACGTTCACGAACACCATGCCGGCCTCGATGCCGTCGGCCACGCGCACCGCCTGCTCCGGGTCGGTCGTGAAGACGAAGGAGCCGAGCCCGAACGGGGTGTCGTTGGCCAGCTCGACGGCCTCTGCTTCGGTGCCGACGCGGTAGACGGAGGCGACGGGGCCGAAGAACTCCTCGTGGTACACGTCGTTTGTCGGGTCGATGTCGGTGAGCACCGTCGCCGGGATGAAGGTGCCGTTGCGCGGGCCGCCGGCCACGAGCGTCGCCCCCTGTGCGAGCGCGCGGTCGATCTGGTTCTGCAGGGTGTCGGCAGCCGCGGCGGAGGACAGCGGGCCGAGCACGGTGCCGTCGGCCATCGGGTCGCTCGGGGCGAACGAGGTGAACGCCGCGGTGAACTTCTCCAGGAACGCGTCGTACAACTCGTCGATCACGATGAAGCGCTTGGCCGCGTTGCAGGCCTGACCGTTGTTGTCGAGGCGGGCAATGACGGCGGCCTCGACTGTCGCGTCGAGGTCGTCGGTGCTGAGCAGGATGAAGGGGTCAGAGCCACCGAGTTCAAGCACGACCTTCTTGAGGTGGCGGCCGGCGATCTCGGCGACGGCGGCGCCGGCACGCTCGGAACCGGTGAGCGAGACACCCTGCACGCGCGGGTCGGCGATGACGGTGGCGATCTGGTCGTGCGAGGCGTAGATGTTGACGTAGGCGCCAACAGGGAAGCCGGCATCGAGGAAGATCTGCTCGATGGCGGCGGCCGACTCCGGGCACTGCTCGGCGTGCTTGAGCAGGATGGTGTTGCCGACGATGAGGTTGGGGCCGGCGAAACGGGCGACCTGGTAGTACGGGAAGTTCCACGGCATGATGCCCAGCAGAACGCCCAGCGAGCGGCGGCGGATCAGCGCCGAGCCCTCGCCGGCACGCAGCGTGATCGGCTCGTCGGCCATCAGGGCCTCGGCGTGCTCGGCGTAGTAGCTGTAGATGTCGGCGCTGAAGTCGACCTCGCCGAGCGCCTGCTCCAGCGGCTTGCCCATCTCGCGCACGATGATCTCGGCGAGGGCGTCGCGGCGGTCGACGTGCAGCTCACCGACGCGCCGGATCAGTGCAGCGCGCTCGGCGACGGTGGAGTTGCGCGACCAGCCGCGGTGTGCGGCATCCGCTGCCGCAATGGCCTCAGCCAGACCCTCCTCGCTCAGGGTGGGGTAGCTGGTGACCGTCTCACCGGTGGCGGGGTTGACCACTGCGTACATGTGCGTGCATTCCTTCCTCGGGGCGCTCGCACCACCAGGGAAAGGGGCAGCGATGCGCACTGCCCCCAGCTTAGGCGGGCAGGCGGTCGCGGCACGAGGGGCGCGCGCCTCTCAGCTGATGTAGACCTTGCGCAGCGTCTCGGTGACGGTCCAGATGGTGCGGGTCCCGCCGGCCAGGCGCACGACCGATCCGGCCGAGATCTCGATGGTCTCTGCGTCCGGCCCGCCCGGCTCCAGCTCCACCGTCGCGCGTCCGCTGAGCACCACGAACACCTCGTCGGCCTCGACATCGCTCATCGTGCCGACCGACATCTCCCAGATGCCGATCTCGGCGTCGCCGAACGCGCCCAGTTCGACTGCCCCGGTGGTCGGGTTGCCGGCGATGCTCTGCTCGGCGGGCACGGCTTCGTGGGTGAGGGCGATGGATGTCGCATCGTTGACGATGCCGGGGACCAGAATGCTCATGAGTCGAATCCTAGCCCGAGCGCGTCGAGGGTCTTGAGCAGCACGTTGCGCTTGCCGTCGTTGTGGTCTGCCCGGTCGAGCGACCAGCGAGTGGCGTTGATGCCGAGCGCCGCGATCGGCTCAGGCGGGAACGGCAGCGGGCGCTCGCGCACCATGCGCAGTCGGGTGCGCTCCGTCTGTTCACCGGCGAGCCGGTCGAGCATCACGTTCGCGGCGAAGCGGGTCGCCGCGACGCCGAGCCCCGTGTACCCGGCGGCGTACGCGACCCGACCGCCGCGCGCCGTGCCGTAGAACGCCGAGAAGCGCGTGCACGTGTCGATGGCGCCGGCCCACTTGTGGGTGAAACGGGTGCCCTCCAGCTGCGGGAAGGTGGTGAAGAAGTGGTTGGCGAGCAGTTCGAACGCGGCCGGCCGCTGCTCATAGCTCTGCCGCACGCGGCGCCCGTAGTGGTACACGGCGTCATAGCCGCCGAACAGCACCCGGTTGTCGCGGGAGAGCCGGTAGTAGTGGAACTGGTTGGCCACATCGCCGAGCCCCTGCCGGTTCTGCCAGCCGATCTCGCGCATCTGCGCGTCGCTCAGCGGCTCGCTCATCAGGGCGTAGTCGTACACCGGAACGGTCATCAGCGTGTTGCGCTTCAACAGCGACGGGAACACATTGGTCGCGAGAACGGCCCGGCTGCTGTGCACGGCGCCCGCTGCGGTGCGCAGGGTGACGGCCGCGGCATCTGCGCCGCCGGTGGCGGTGTCGAGCGCGCGCACCGGGCTCTGCTCGAAGATCTGCACGCCCATGTCGGTGGCGACCCGCGCCAGTTCGAACGCGAGCTTGGCCGGGTGCAGCAGCGCCGAGGTGCGCTTGTTCCAGAGCGCAGCCAGGTAGGTGGGGGAGTTGACCTCTGCCCTGGCCGCCGCGCCGACGAGCAGTTCGACGCTGTCGTCGCCGCGAGCCGCGGCATCCGCTGCCGCCTCACGCAGCCATTCCACCTGGTGCGGCTCGACGGCGAGGTCGAGGGCACCGTTGCGCTCGAACTCGAAGTCCATGCCGAGCTCCGCGCTGGCCGCCTCGATCTCGTCGAGGTTCTCCAGGCCGAGCCTGTCGAGCTCCTCGACCTCCTCCGGCCAGCGGCTCTCGCCGTTCTCTCGACCGTGGGTCAGGCTCGCCTCGCAGAATCCGCCGTTGCGGCCAGACGCGGCCCAGCCGATCCGCTGGGCCTCCAGCAGCACGACGCGGGCGTCGGGGTTGCGCTGCTTGGCGAGTACCGCCGTCCAGAGGCCGGTGTAGCCGCCGCCGACGATGGCGAGGTCGGCGGTCACAGCGCCGCTCAGCTTCGGGTAGCGCGGACGGTCGACGTCATCCAGCCAGAAGGCGGCCTGCCGGGTGCCGGCCAGTGCATGCTCGACCACGGATGCCGCAGGTCGTCGTCTCTCGAAAACAGTCGTGCCCACGCGTCTCACCGCTCCGTCTCGCTGCCGCCCGCCCGGCAACGTCGCCCGGCGAATCACACTCCATCATGCCCGCGCAGCGGGGGCCGGCGCTAGGAGGTGGGCTGCACCGGGATCGCCTCGGTGTCCGGCAGTGGGCTCGCGTCGCGGCCGCGGAGGTCCGGGTGGTAGCGCTTGGCCAGCACCGGCACGATGAAGCCGACGAGGGCGAAGATCGCGGCGGCCCAGAAACCACCGACCGGTCCGCTGCTGTCGATCAGGAAGCCGGCCGCCGCCGAGCCGAGCGCGGCACCGATCAGCTGGCCGGTTCCGACCCAGCCGTACGCCTCGGCGGTGTCACTGAACTTGACGCTGGCAGAGACGATGGCGAACAGCACGGCGAGGGCGGGGGCGATACCGAGGCCGGCGACGAAGAGGGCGCCGGACAGCCACCAGAACTCGGGGTTGTCGCCGGAGAGGAACATGACGACAGCGGCCAGACCCATGCCGACGAAGACGACCAGCATGCGACGGGCGGTCGACCACGGGCCGATCTGCACGCTGCCGAGCGCCAGACCACCCGCGATCGAGCCGGTCGAGAAGATCGCCAGCACGAGGCCGGCCTCCGGGCCGCCGTGGCCGAAGGTGGCGACGACCGCGGCCTCCACGGCGGCGCAGGCACCGACCAGCAGGAAGCCGACCCCGGTCGCCAGCAACACGGCTGGGCGGCGCAGCACGGCGCCCAGCTTGCGCTTGCTGCGCGGGATGCGCACCCGGCCGAGCTCGGGAGAGGAGAGGAACCAGATGCCGCCGCCGACCATGAACACCACGGCGAGCATGATGCCCCACACGGTGCTGATCTGGGTGGCGACGAAAGTGGTGACGACGGGGCCGACGACCCAGATGATCTCTTGGGCGGTGGCATCCAGCGAGAACAGCGGGGTGAGCTGGCGGGAGTTGACCATCTTGGGGTAGATCGTGCGCACGGCCGGCTGGATGGGGGGCATGCTGAGGCCGGCGATGGCACCGACGACCATGTACATGACGACCGACATCGGCACGAGCGCGATCAGCGTGACCATGGCCGCGCAGATCGCCAGCGTGATGGTGATGACCGGGCGCATGCCCCAGCGGCCCATGAAGCGGCTGGTCAGCGGCCCGGCAACGGCCTGGCCGATGCTGGTGGCGGCGAGCACCAGACCGGCGGCGCCGTAGCTGCCGGTGATCTGCTCGATGTGCAGCAGGAACGCCAGCGACAGCATTCCGAACGGGAAGCGGGCGACGAGCTGGGCCGAGATGATGCGCGCAACGCCCGGCGTTTTGAGGAGGTCCGAGTAGTTGCTCACGATTCCCCAATTCTACTGAGCGTGTTTCGTGGCGGCGGCCGGTCGTCGTCGCAGGATATAGCGTGGCAGAGGGCGCGCTCGCCCGCCAGCCAGCACGAGCTTCGAGCCCCCCAAGATCTGGAGAACAACGGATGTCGCACCCCCTCGTAACCGCCGACGAACTCGCCGCACTGCTGCGGGAAGCCGCGGACGGCGGCCGCCCCGTGCGGGTGCTCGATGTGCGCTGGAGTCTCGGCGGTCCGGCCGGGCGCCCGCTCTACGAGGCCGGCCACATTCCCGGAGCCGTTTACGTCGACCTGGACACTGAGCTGGCCGGGCACGGCGACCCGCGCGACGGCCGCCACCCGCTGCCCGCCATGGCCGACTTCCAGGCCGCCGCACGCGGTTGGGGCCTGAACGACGGCGACACCGTCATCGTCTATGACGACTGGCGCAGCCATGCCGCCGTGCGCGCCTGGTGGCTGCTGCGCTTCGTCGGCGTTGCCGACGTGCGCGTGCTCGACGGCGCCTTGCCGGCCTGGCTGGCCGCCGGGCATCCGCTCGCCACGACAACCGGCACAGAGACGACAACCGGCACAGAGACGACAACCGGCACAGAGACGGCGATCGAGCCGGGCACGCTCACGGTCGCCCCCGGCGGCATGCCCGTGCTCACGATCGAGCAGGCCGGCGCCCTGCCGCAGCACGGCCGGCTGCTCGACGCCCGTGCCGCAGAGCGCTACCGCGGAGAGGTCGAGCCCATCGACCCGCGCGCCGGCCACATCCCGGGGGCGCTCAGCGCTCCGACCGCCGGCAACCTCGACGCCGACGGCCGATTCCTGGGCGCCGCCGAGCTGCGCGAGCGGTACGAGGCGCTCGGCGTGACGGCTTCTGCGCCCGTCGGCGTCTACTGCGGTTCCGGGGTCACCGCCGCGCACACGGCGCTCGCACTCAACCTCGCCGGCTTCGCGCCGGCCCTCTTCCCCGGCTCCTGGTCGGCGTGGGCGAACCACCCCGAGCTGCCGGTGGCGACCGGACCGACACCCGCGTAACGAAACGCGCGGTATCCGCCGAGTCCCGCAGGAAAACATTGCGGAACTCGACGCTGGCGCACTTTAAGTGCGCCAGAACCCGATCCGCGCGCAACGGCAGCTGCGCCCAAAACGTTACCCGCGCAGGGAATCGGCGGGACGACAGTGCACTATGCTCGATGTCACCCGAGAGGGCCATGCCCCCAAAGCTGTGGGTTCAGATCCCCCGTACGTAAGGATTCAAGAATGCGACTTCGTTTCGCCGTTCCGGCCCTCGCTGCTGCTGCAGTTCTTCTGCTCTCCGGTTGTGTCGATAACTCCAGCCCGAATGCGGGAAGCAGCGAATCGGCCACCGCCATCGCCAAGGATGACGCCGCCGCCGCACTGCTGCCCCAGGGTGTCGGCGCCAACGGCAAGCTCATCATCGGCATCGACCCGACCTATGCACCCAACGAGTTCAAGGATGCCGACGGCAACCCGATCGGCTGGGGTGCAGAGCTGGCCGAGGGGATCGCCGCGAAGTTCGGCTTGACCCCCGAGTTCCAGGTCTCCAAGTTCGACAACATCATCCCGAGCGTCACCGGAGGCAAGGCCGACATCGGTATGTCGAGCTTCACCATCACCGAGGAGCGGATGAAGCAGGTCGACTTCGTCAACTACTTCAACGCGGGCATCCAGTGGGCCTCCGCGAAGGGCAACGACGTCGACCCTGACAACGCCTGTGGTCTCAAGGTCGCAGTGCAGGCCACCACCTTTGAAGACACCGACGAGGTCCCCGCCAAGAGCGAGGCGTGCGTCGCGGCCGGCAAGGCGCCGATCGACAAGAAGCAGTTCGACACGCAGGATGCCGCAACGAACGCCGTTAAGCTTGGTCAGGTCGACGCGATGAGCGCCGACTCACCCGTCACCCTCTACGCAATCTCCAAGACCGATGGGGCCCTGCAGCTCGCGGGCAAGACCTTCGACGTGGCCCCGTACGGGGTTGTCGTGGCCAAGGACTCCGGCATGGCCGAGGCCGTGCAGGCCGCACTGCAGTCGATGGTCGATGACGGCAGCTATGGCAAGATCCTCGACACCTGGGGCGTCGCGGATGGCGGCATCAGCAAGATCACCATCAACGTCGCAACCTCCTAAAGAAACAGCTCATGACATCAACTGAACCGAACCGTTCGGCGGCGGGGGATTCCCCGCCGCCGAACGGCGTTAGTGGCGCACCCGCCATCAAAGCGATCCGACTGAAGCACCCGTGGCGCAACATCTTCGCGGTCGTGCTCCTGTTGATCTTCGTTCTCTTCATCATCGACGCGTCGCAGCGTGAGGCCTACGACTGGGCCTCGGTCGGCAAGTACCTGTTCGACAGCCGCGTCTCGGCTGCCGCCCTCGTCACCCTGCAGCTCACCGTGCTGTCGATGATCTTCGCGATCCTTCTCGGTGTCACGCTCGCGATCATGCGGCTCTCGCCGAACCCCGTGGTCAAGGGCGTCGCCTGGTTCTACCTCTGGATCTTCCGTGGCACACCGGTCTACGTACAGCTGGTGTTCTGGGGCCTGATCGCGATCATCTACAAGACGATCGACATCGGCATCCCGTTCACCGAGCCGTGGCTGTCGTTCAGCACGAATGACCTCGTCGGTGCCTTCTGGCTCGCCGTGATCGGCCTCTCGCTCAACGAGGCCGCGTACATGGCCGAGATCGTGCGCGCCGGCCTGCTCTCCGTCGACAAGGGCCAGGAAGAGGCGGCCACCGCCCTCGGCATGGGCTGGTTCCAGACGATGCGCCGGGTGATCCTGCCGCAGGCGATGCGCGTGATCATCCCGCCGACCGGCAACGAGGTCATCTCGATGCTGAAGACGACATCGCTGGTGACCGCCGTTCCGCTCTCCACCGAGCTGTACAGCCGCACCCGTGACATCTCGGCAGAGACGTTCAACCCGATCCCGCTGCTGATCGTGGCATCCATCTGGTACCTGTTCTTCACGTCCGTGCTGATGGTCGGCCAGTACTTCCTCGAGCGACACTTCGCCCGCGGTGTCGGCGATCGCCGGCCCGACCGTGGCACCACGACGACCGGAACCTTGCCGATCGTCGGCGGCAACCAGCCGACCGTTGTGATCGCACCGTCCCATGAATCCGGAGGCCACTGATGAGTGACTCACTCGCCGCCGGTCAGCCTGGTGCCGCACCCGCACCCGCAGCCACCGCCCGCCCGATGGTCGTCGCCGACGCCGTCTCGAAGAGCTTCGGCTCCAACGAGGTGCTGAAGTCGATCTCCCTCGAGGTCAAGCAGGGCGAGGTGCTCTGCTTGGTCGGGCCCAGTGGCTCCGGCAAGTCGACGTTCCTGCGTTGCATCAACCACCTCGAGGTGCTGTCCTCCGGAAAGCTCAGCGTCGACGGACAGCTCGTCGGGTTCCGTGAGGCCGGGGACAAGCTCTATGAGCTGCACCCCAAGGAGGCCGCCAAGCAGCGCCGCGACATCGGAATGGTGTTCCAGAAGTTCAACCTGTTCCCGCACATGACGGCGATCGAGAACATCATGGAAGCGCCGATCCGGGTCAAGGGCCAGAAGAAGGCCGTGGCCGAGAAGCGCGCCCGCGAGCTGCTCGAGCGCGTCGGGCTCGCCGACCGCGCCGACTACTACCCTGCACACCTCTCCGGTGGCCAGCAGCAGCGCGTCGCCATTGCCCGTGCCCTCGCCATGGACCCCAAGCTGATGCTGTTCGATGAGCCCACCAGTGCGCTCGACCCCGAGCTTGTCGGCGAGGTACTCGACGTGATGAAGGAGCTCGCGAAGTCAGGCATGACCATGATCGTCGTCACCCACGAGATGGGCTTCGCCCGCGAGGTGGCCGACACCCTGGTGTTCATGGACGGCGGCGTCGTCGTCGAGGCCGGGGACCCGCGTGAGGTGCTCGCCAACCCGCAGCACCAGCGCACGAAGGCGTTCCTCTCGAAGGTGCTCTAGGCTTCGGCCGATCCGCCCGTCGCTGAGCCCGTTGGTTGAGCCTGTCGAAACCAGATTTCGACAGGCTCAGTCAGCGGGCTTCTGAATTCCCGCAGCTACCCGGCGAGCACCTTGTTGATGCGCTGCAGCGAGACGCTCTCTGCCGTGCGCAGCTCCTGCGCGAACAGGCTGATGCGCAGCTCCTCCAGCATCCAGCGTGCCTTCACCAGGTTGGCCGGGGCGTGCGGTTCCAACGGGATCGTGCCGCCGGCATCACGGAACGCCTTCTGCGCCGCCTCGATCTCGGTCAGACCGACCCGGTCGCGGCCCGGGTTCGCCACCAGCTTCTCGACGCGCACGCCGATGCCGCCGAGGTAGCGCGGCAGGTGCCGCAGGCGCTCCAGCCCGGTCTGCGAGACGAAACCGGGGTAGACCAGCCCGTCCAACTGCTGCCGGGCATCGGCCAGCGCCGACATGATCGTGATGCTGCTCGCCGCTTTGAGCGCCTTGTCGGCCTTGCGCGCCGCGGTCAGCGTGCTGGTCACCATCTTGACGGTGTCGAACATGGTGTCCATCACCACGGCCGAGACCCGGTCGCGCACCGTCTCGAACTCGGCCTTGCTGAACACGAGCCCGTCGGGCTTCACCCGGAACAGCACGTCGTCAACGCACGCGGCCAGGCAGTCGTCGAACAACGCCGCCGTGTTGCGGTACGGGCTGGCCGCCAGGGTCAGCTTCTCATTTCCGGTCAGGTGCTTCTGCACGTAGCTCGACGGGGAGGGCACGGCCAGCAACAACAGGCGTCGGATGCCGCCCGGCATCGCCCTCGCCTGCTCCTCGGCCGTCGTGAGCAGCCGCAGCGCAACGCTCTGGCCCTCGTCGACCAGTGCCGGGTAGGCACGGATCGTGTTCTCGCCCTGCTTGAGGTCGACGAAGCGGGCAATCTCGGTGCCCTGCTGGTCAGGTCCGTTGCCGGGGATGTTCGGCAGGTCGGTGGGGAACGTGGTGAGGCCGCTGCGCTCGACGAAGGCGGAGGCGGCGCCGACTGCGGTGCCGCGGCCGCCGGGCCGGCCGGGGCGCCCGCCGCGCGGCTGCACGCTGAAGTCGCCGGTCTGCTCGTCGGTGGAATCCGCCCGCCCGCCGCGTCGGCCGCGGCCGCCGGCATCCGGGTCGGCGAAGGTGCTCGCCACAGCATCGCGGGCCCGCTCACTGAGCCGGCCCTGCAGCGCGCGCAGGTCTTTGGCGCTGTCGATCTCGCGGCCCTTGCCGTCGACGACGCGGAACGTGACGCGCAGGTGCGGCGGCACCCGGTCCAGGTCGAAGTCGGCGCTGGTCACCGGCACATAGACGAGCTTCTTGATCACGGCGGCAACGGCCTCGGTGAACGGAACGACCGTCATCGGGGCGGAACCGCGCGACCCGGCCGCGCCCTCTGGGCGCTCGGGCAGCTCGGCGGCGATCTTGGCCGCCCAATCGGCGGCCGGCACGACGTTGCGCCGGATCACCTTGGGCAGGCTCTTGAGCAGTGCGGTGATGAGCTCGCCGCGCAGGCCGTCGACCTGCCAGTCGAAGCCTTCTGGCCGCAACCGGGCGAGCAAGGTGAGCGGCACGATGACGCTCACCCCGTCGTCGACGGCGCCGGGCTCGAACTTGTAGCGCAGCGTGAACACCTGGTCGTCCTGGCGCCAGCTCGGCGGGAACAGCCCGGCGTCCACGTCGCTCGTCGCGGCATCCGGCACCAGGGCCTCGGCCGTCATTGTGAGCAGGTCCGGGGTCTCCTTGTTGGCGGTGCGCCACCAGGTCTCGAAGCTGCGGGTCGAGCTGATCTCGGCAGGGATCCGTCGGTTGTAGAACTCGAACACGGCCTCGTCGTCGACCAGGATGTCGCGGCGGCGGGTGCGCTCCTCGAGCTGTTCGAGCTCGGATCGCAGCCGCTTGTTGGCGCGGTCGAAGGCGGTCAGCCCGGCGTTCAGCCGCGAGACATCCCACTCGCCCTCGACCAGCGCGTGCCGGATGAACAGCTCGCGCGCGTAGTGCGGATCGATGTTGCCGAACTGCACCCTGCGCTTGGGCACGATCGGCACGCCGTAGAGCGTCACCTTCTCGTAGGCGATGACCGAGCCCTGATTCTTGGACCAGTGCGGTTCGGAGTAGCTGCGCTTGCAGAGGTCTCCGGCCAGCGGCTCGGCCCAGGCCGGGTCGATGGCCGCATTGGTGCGGGCGAACAGCCGGCTGGTCTCGACCAGCTCGGCGCTCATCACGGCATCCGGCTGCTTCTTCGCCAGGGCGGAGCCGGGGAACAGGGTGAAGCGGGCCTGCCGGGCGCCGATGTACTCGCCCTTGCCGCGGCGGGCGGCCGCCGTCTCCTTCGATCCGCGCGGGCCGCTCGCCTTCGCCGCCTGGGCCTGGTCCTTCAGGCCGATGTGGCTGAGCAGGCCGCTGAGCAGGGCGCGGTGGATGCCGTCGGGGTTCGGCTCAGCCGGGCCGTCGGTGCCGGAATCCTGAACCGAGAGGCCGAGCGGCTTGGCCAGCTGGCGCAGCTGCCTGTAGACGTCGTTCCACTCGCGTACGCGCAGGTAGTTGAGGTGCTCGGCCTTGCACAGGCGGCGGAACGCGCTGGAACCGAGCTCGCGCTGCTGCTTCTCGAGGTAGTTCCAGAGGTTCAGCAGGCTGAGGAAGTCGCTGGTCGGGTCGGCGAAGCGGGCGTGCTGCTCGTCGGCGGCCTGGCGCCGCTCCAGCGGGCGCTCGCGTGGGTCCTGGATGGTGAGGCCGGCCACGATCGCCAGCACATCGCGGCTCACGTTCTGCGTCTTCGACTCGATCACCATGCGCCCGAAGCGCGGGTCGATCGGCAGCTTGGACAGCTGCTGGCCGATGCGGGTGAGCTTCGGGGTGGCGCCCTTGGTCTCGATACGCTCCTTCGTCGCTACTCGACCAGCGGGAGTTTCAGCGTCCGTCTCCGCTGGTCGAGTAGGCGCGTAAGCGCCGCTCTCCGCTGGTCGAGTAGGCGCGTCAGCGCCGCTCTCCGCTGGTCGAGTAGGCGCGCCAGCGCCGCTCTCCGCTGGTCGAGTAGGCGCGCTAGCGCCGTATCGAGACCGAGGAGACCCCGCGCGAATCGCGCCGAGTTCAGAGAGCAGGTCGAGGCCGTCTTTCACGCCGCGGGAGTCCGGCGGGGTGAGGAACGGGAACTTCGCGATGTCGCCCAGGTCGAGCGCGATCATCTGCAGGATCACGGCGGCCAGGTTGGTGCGCAGCACCTCCGGCTCGGTGAACTCGGGGCGGCGGTTGAAGTCCTCCTCCGAGTACAGGCGGATCGCGATGCCGTTGCTGGTGCGGCCGGAGCGGCCGGAGCGCTGGTTGGCGCTGGCCTGCGAGATGGCCTCGATCGGCAGCCGCTGCACCTTGGAGCGCACGCTGTACCGGCTGATACGGGCGGTGCCGGCGTCGATGACGTACTTGATGCCGGGCACGGTGAGGCTGGTCTCGGCCACGTTCGTGGCGAGGATCACGCGGCGGCGCACGCCGGCGATCGTCGACGGCTGGAAAACGCGGTGCTGGTCGGCGGCGGAGAGCCGGCCGTAGAGGGGGAGTACCTCGGTGACGCCGGCGCCCCCGCGCCCACCGCCCGCGATGCCGTAGTGACTGCGCACCGCTTCTTCGGCATCCCGGATCTCGTTCTCACCGGAGAGGAACACGAGCACGTCGCCGTTTGACTCGCGCGCCAGCTCGTCGAGGGCCTCGAGGATGCCCTGCAGGTAGTCCTTGTCGTCCGCCGGGTTCGCAGCGCCCGTCTGTTCCTCATCGTCCTCGTCGAGTGACTCCTCGGCGACGAGCGGCCGATACCGGATCTCGACGGGGTAGGTGCGCCCGGAGACCTCGATGATCTTGGCCGGGTTGCCCTCGGCATCCGCGAAGTGCTTCGCGAAGCTCTCTGGATCGATCGTCGCCGAGGTGACGATCACCTTGAGGTCTGGCCGCTTGGGCAGCAGCTCCTTGAGGTAGCCGAGCAGGAAGTCGATGTTGAGGCTGCGCTCGTGCGCCTCGTCGATGATGATCGTGTCGTAGCGGCGCAGTAGCCGGTCGCGGTGCATCTCGTTCAGCAGGATGCCGTCGGTCATCAGCTTCACGCGGGTGCTCGCCGTGGCCTTGTCGGTGAATCGCACCTGGTAGCCGACGAGCCCGCCGACTTCTTCGCCGAGCTCCTCGGCGATGCGCTCGGCGATGGTGCGGGCGGCCAGTCGGCGCGGCTGGGTGTGGCCGATGCTGGTGCGGCCGAGCTCCAGGCAGATCTTGGGGATCTGCGTCGTCTTGCCCGAGCCGGTCGCTCCGGCCACGATCACGACCTGGTTGTCGCGGATGGCGTCGGCGATCTCGTCGCGCATCGCACTCACCGGCAGCTCGGGCGGGTAGGTGATCTCGGGGATCGCGGTGTCAGTCATCAGCCCTCCATCGTACCGGTCGCCTTGTGGCTGTGGCCCCTATGGAAACCTGGCACCGCACCGAGAAACTTTCGCAAAGCCATTGACGTATCAAAGCACTTTGCATTACAAAGTAGATATGACGAACAACACCGAACCTCGGCGCACGGATGACGCAGCCGAGATGCTCGCGCTGATCACGGCGCAGCAACGCCGGGTCGACCAGATGATGCTGCGGCCCATCCCCTGGATGCTCGGGCTCTGGGGAGTCGCCTGGCTCGTCGGCTTCACGCTGCTCTGGTCGGCGTATGAGGGCGGCAACCCCTGGTTCAGCGTGCCGATGGCGCTCGCCGCACCCATCTTCGGCATCCTGATCGCCGGGGCAGTCGTCGCCTCGATCATCATCGGCATCCGGCTCGGCCGCGGCGTCAAGGGCGTCTCCTCGTTCGCAGGCGCCGTCTACGGGGTGTCCTGGTCGCTCTGCGGCATGGCCTTCGCCGCCCTCGGCGTCGGCCTCATCGCCAACGGGCTCTCCGCCGAACTGGCGAGCATCTTCTTCCCCTCGGCCTTCGCCCTGATGTGCGGCACTCTCTATCTGGCCGGCGCCGCGCTCTGGCGCCAGGTGAGCATGCTCGTGCTCGGCATCATCATGCTCGTCGTCGGCGCCATCGCCCCGTTCTTCGGCGCACCCACCAACAACATCGTCATGGCTGTCTTCGGCGGCGGCGCCCTCCTCGTCGCAGCGATCGTGTTCTCCGTCCGACTGCGCCAGGGCAAGTGACCGGCATGCCAGCCACCCAGCAGGGCGAGCTCGACCCGGTCATCCACGCGGCCGCCCGCCTGAAGATCACCGCGACACTTGCCACCCTCCCGGCCGGCGACCGCATCACCTTCCCCCGGCTGCAGGAACTGCTCGACATGACCCCGGGCAACCTCTCCACCCACCTGCGCAAACTCGAAGACGCCGAGTACGTCGTCGTCGACAAGGAACACCAGGGGCGAACCCCCGTCACCTACATCGCCCTGACGAAGGCCGGCCGCCGCGCCTTCGAGGATTACACCGACACACTCAGACAGCTCCTGGGAGGAACAGCATGAGCGCCCTCGCCCAGCTCGACCGCGTCACCCGCCGCTTCGGCGACGTCGTCGCCGTCGACGACGTCACCCTCACGATCGAGGCCGGCAGCATGGTCGGTCTGCTCGGCCCGAACGGGGCAGGCAAGACGAGCCTGATCTCGCTCATCAACGGGCTGCGCCGGCCGACATCCGGAACTGTCAGCCTGCTCGGCCGCTCGCCGCAGGACGTGCGCTCCCGGCAGCGCCTGGGCAGCACCCCGCAGGAGACGGCGCTGCCGCCCACCTTGCGGGTCGGCGAGGTGATCGACTTCGTCGGCCGACACTTCGACACCCCGCAGGCCACCGAGGCGCTCGCCGAGGAGTTCGGGCTCACTGCGCTGCTGAAGCGGCAGACCGGCGCCCTCTCCGGCGGTCAGAAGCGGCGCCTCAGCGTCGCCCTGGCCTTCGTCGGCCGCCCCCAGCTGGTGTTGCTCGACGAGCCGACCACCGGACTCGATATCGACGGCCGGCACACGCTCTGGGACGCGGTACGCCGCCAGCACGAGTCCGGCGCCACCATCGTCGTCACGAGCCACTACCTCGAAGAGATCGAGGCGCTCGCCGAACGCGTCGTCGTGATGGAGGGCGGGCGCGTCATCGCCGACGACAGCCTGCAGGCCATCGTCGGCAAGGTGGGCGTTCGCCAGATCCGGCTGCGCACCCCCGACGTGGCCGCGGTCAGCGCGCTCCCCGGGGTCGTGCGGGCTGATTCTGAGGGCGCGGATGCCGCAGGCCTCGTGCTCTACGCGGCCGACTCCGACCAGCTGATCCGTGAGCTGGTGAACTCCGGCCTCCGCTTCTCCGACCTCGCCGTGCGCGGGGCCACCCTCGAGGAGGCCTTCCTCACGCTGACCGATTCGGACAGGTCCCACTCCACACTGGCCTCTGCCCCGCTGCACGCACCCCAGACCGAGGAGGTCTCACGATGAGCACCATGTCGCTCGCCCTGCTGCACGCGAAGTACAACCTGATTGAGACCGCACGCATCCCGATCGCTCTGATCGGCTCGCTCGTGTTTCCCGCGCTGGCCCTGCTGTTCTTCGTCGTGCCGCAGCGCACGGTCGCCGACAACGCGCTGTTCGCCACGCAGGCCGTGATCTCACTCGCCGTCTTCGCGGTGATGTCGAATGCCCTGTTCGGCTTCGGGTTGACGATCGCTGAGAACCGCGAGAAGCCGTGGGACCCGTACCTGCGCACGCTGCCGGCCCCCGGCATCTCGCGGGTGCTCGCCCAGCTCTTCTCCACCGGCATGCTCGGGCTGGCTGCCATCATCCCCGTCGTGGTGATCGGCGGCCTCTTCACCGCGGCGGAGGCCTCACCACTGCGCATCCTCGCCGGATTCGCCGCCCTCGCGCTGTCGGGCCTCCCGTTCATGCTCATCGGAATCTGCATTGGCTACTCGATGCCGTCCAAGGCCGCGATCGCCGTCGTGCAGGTGGTGATGTTTGCGCTTGCCTTCGCCGGTGGGCTCTTCCTGCCGCCATTCCTCTTCGCCGACTGGCTCAACACCCTCTCCAAGTTCATGCCGTCCAGGCAGGCACGCGAGTTCGTGATCTGGGCCGTGCAGGGCGGCGATCTCGAATGGTGGGTCTGGGTGGGCATCCTCGCTTGGACGGCGGTGGGCTTCGCCGCCGCGCTGCTGTTGTTCCGCCGCGACGAGGGCCGGCGCTACCACTAGGGCCCATCCGTGATGGAATGGACGTATGAGCAACGACGCCGTGAACACCGCAGTCCCCACGATCACCCTGAACGACGGGCACGCGATCCCGCAGTTGGGCTTCGGCGTCTTCAAGGTCGATCCGGCCGAGACTGAGCGCATCGTCACCGATGCCCTCGAGGTTGGCTACCGCCACATCGACACGGCCCGCATCTACGGCAACGAGGCGGGCGTCGGCCGGGCCATCGCCGATTCCGGCATCGCCCGCGACGACCTCTTCATCACCACCAAGCTGTGGAACGACGACCAGGGCACCCAGTCGACCTTCGACGCATTTGAGCGCAGCCTCGAGCAGCTCGGCCTCGACACCGTCGACCTCTACCTGATCCACTGGCCCGCCCCCGCCAACGACCGCTTCGTCGAGGCGTGGAAGGCACTCGAGAAGATCCGCGAGACCGGCCGTGCGCGCTCGATCGGCGTCTCCAACTTCACTGTCCCCTATATGACTCGTCTCCTGGCCGAGACGGATGTCGTGCCGGCGGTCAACCAGATCGAGCTGCACCCCGCCCACCAGCAGCCAGAGACTGCGGCGCTCTGCGCGGCCAACGGCATCAAGCTCGAGGCGTGGGGCCCGCTCGGTCAGGGCAAGTACAACCTCTTCGAACTGCCGGAGGTCACCGCACCGGCGGCGGCCCACGGCAAGACGCCGGCGCAGGTCGTCATCCGCTGGCACCTGCAGCAGGGAAACATCGTCTTCCCCAAGAGCAACAACCGCGCGCGCATGGCCGAGAACTTCAACGTCTTCGACTTCGAGCTCAGCCCGGCCGAGCAGCAGGCGATCACCGGCCTCGAGCGGGAGGGCCGCGTCTCCGCCCACCCGGATGACGTCAACTAGGCCCGACACGCCCGGACGCCGTCCCGCTTTGCGTGGTGCCTGACGCGCCCGTATTGTTATCTCTTGTCGCCGCAACAGCGGGAAGTGAAAGCCTCCCGGACTGGTCAGCGACACGGTCTTAGCCACATATCCGCTGCTTCACGCATTTGCGTTCGGCCGGTTTCATGCCTAAGATTGCTTCTTGCCTCACCAACTCCCCGCTTACGGGTTTGAGTCGTTCGGCTGGTTTTCCTGCCAGCAGTTTCTGATTCACTCGGTTTTGCGGGGCCGGGTTGGTCTGGTAAGTTAGACAAGTTGCCTCGGAGCGACACCCGCTGAAACGGCGGGGAGAATCCGGGTGCATCCGATCCTTGAGAACTCAACAGCGTGCACAATGTCAAATGCCAAAAACCCCAGATCACTTCGGTGATTGGGATTCCTTTGGAAAACATTTAAACAACAAAGCAAGTCAGTAATGATTTGTTCTGTCAGTTTCAAACTTGCTGAGATGTCCGCCTTTTTCCGGTGGTTTCGAAGCGCAAAATGTGACGCCAGCTTGCTGGTTAGTCGTATAAACATTTACGGAGAGTTTGATCCTGGCTCAGGACGAACGCTGGCGGCGTGCTTAACACATGCAAGTCGAACGATGAAGCTGGGTGCTTGCACCTGGTGGATTAGTGGCGAACGGGTGAGTAACACGTGAGTAACCTGCCCTTGACTCTGGGATAAGCGTTGGAAACGACGTCTAATACCGGATACGACCTTCGGAGGCATCTCCTGGGGGTGGAAAGAATTTCGGTCAAGGATGGACTCGCGGCCTATCAGCTAGTTGGTGAGGTAATGGCTCACCAAGGCGACGACGGGTAGCCGGCCTGAGAGGGTGACCGGCCACACTGGGACTGAGACACGGCCCAGACTCCTACGGGAGGCAGCAGTGGGGAATATTGCACAATGGGCGAAAGCCTGATGCAGCAACGCCGCGTGAGGGATGACGGCCTTCGGGTTGTAAACCTCTTTTAGTAGGGAAGAAGCGAAAGTGACGGTACCTGCAGAAAAAGCACCGGCTAACTACGTGCCAGCAGCCGCGGTAATACGTAGGGTGCAAGCGTTGTCCGGAATTATTGGGCGTAAAGAGCTCGTAGGCGGTTTGTCGCGTCTGCTGTGAAATCTGGGGGCTCAACCCCCAGCCTGCAGTGGGTACGGGCAGACTAGAGTGCGGTAGGGGAGATTGGAATTCCTGGTGTAGCGGTGGAATGCGCAGATATCAGGAGGAACACCGATGGCGAAGGCAGATCTCTGGGCCGTAACTGACGCTGAGGAGCGAAAGCATGGGGAGCGAACAGGATTAGATACCCTGGTAGTCCATGCCGTAAACGTTGGGAACTAGATGTGGGGGCCATTCCACGGTCTCCGTGTCGCAGCTAACGCATTAAGTTCCCCGCCTGGGGAGTACGGCCGCAAGGCTAAAACTCAAAGGAATTGACGGGGGCCCGCACAAGCGGCGGAGCATGCGGATTAATTCGATGCAACGCGAAGAACCTTACCAAGACTTGACATATACGAGAACGGGCCAGAAATGGTCAACTCTTTGGACACTCGTAAACAGGTGGTGCATGGTTGTCGTCAGCTCGTGTCGTGAGATGTTGGGTTAAGTCCCGCAACGAGCGCAACCCTCGTCCTATGTTGCCAGCACGTAATGGTGGGAACTCATGGGATACTGCCGGGGTCAACTCGGAGGAAGGTGGGGATGACGTCAAATCATCATGCCCCTTATGTCTTGGGCTTCACGCATGCTACAATGGCCGGTACAAAGGGCTGCAATACCGCAAGGTGGAGCGAATCCCAAAAAGCCGGTCTCAGTTCGGATTGAGGTCTGCAACTCGACCTCATGAAGTCGGAGTCGCTAGTAATCGCAGATCAGCAACGCTGCGGTGAATACGTTCCCGGGCCTTGTACACACCGCCCGTCAAGTCATGAAAGTCGGTAACACCCGAAGCCGGTGGCCCAACCCCTTGTGGGAGGGAGCTGTCGAAGGTGGGATCGGTGATTAGGACTAAGTCGTAACAAGGTAGCCGTACCGGAAGGTGCGGCTGGATCACCTCCTTTCTAAGGAGCACGTGCAGTCCGCCTCTGTATACAGGGCGATCAGATACTGCCAGCCATTACGGGAACACATGTTTCCCGGTGGCGCTCATGGGTGGAACATTGACATTGCAACAACGCGACGCTCGTCGGTTTTAGTACGTCACTTCGGTGAAAGGAACAGGCTGGTTGGTTGAGGGTTGTTGGAGCACGCTGTTGGGTCCTGAAGGACCGGGTCACGTTTTGACGTGGACGACCTTCTGGACTTCGGTCAACATCGGCATAGGCGTAAGCCGGCTGGTGTTGGGGGAGTACCGCCCGTACTTTGAGAACTACACAGTGGACGCGAGCATCTTAGATTGATACTTCGGTATCAATCACAAAGATTTTTAGGACAACAACTTTGGTTGTTGTTCGACTAATCATTGGTCAATTTCGCACAATGCCTTCGGGTGTTGTGCACGATCGATTCAAACTCATGTGATTTCAAGATTCTAAGAGCAAACGGTGAATGCCTTGGCATGTAGAGCCGAAGAAGGACGTAGTAATCTGCGATAAGCCTCGGGGAGTTGATAAACGAACCGTGATCCGAGGATTTCCGAATGGGGAAACCCCGCCAGGTGCTTTCGGGCAACCTGGTGACTCCCGCCTGAATATATAGGGCGGGTAGAGGGAACGTGGGGAAGTGAAACATCTCAGTACCCACAGGAAGAGAAAACAATAGTGATTCCGTTAGTAGTGGCGAGCGAACCCGGAAGAGGCTAAACCGATCATGTGTGATAGCCGGCAGGCGTTGCATGGTCGGGGTTGCGGGACTTTTCTGCTGCTTCTGCCGAACAGTGAGCGTTACAAAGGAATATAGACGAATGCGTTTGAAAGCGCAGCCATAGACGGTGCCAGCCCGGTAGTCGAAATGTTCCAATGGCGCGAAGAGTATCCCAAGTAGCACGGGGCCCGAGAAATCCCGTGTGAATCTGTCAGGACCACCTGATAAGCCTAAATACTCCTACATGACCGATAGTGAACAAGTACCGTGAGGGAAAGGTGAAAAGTACCCCGGGAGGGGAGTGAAATAGTACCTGAAACCGTTTGCTTACAAACCGTTGGAGCCAGTCTGATTCTGGTGACAGCGTGCCTTTTGAAGAATGAGCCTGCGAGTTAGTGATCAGTGGCGAGCTTAACCCGTGAGGGGAATGCGTAGCGAAAGCGAGTCTTAATAGGGCGAATGAGTCGCTGGTCCTAGACCCGAAGCGAAGTGATCTATCCATGGCCAGGTTGAAGCGCGTGTAAGAGCGCGTGGAGGACCGAACCCACTTAGGTTGAAAACTGAGGGGATGAGCTGTGGATAGGGGTGAAAGGCCAATCAAACTTCGTGATAGCTGGTTCTCTCCGAAATGCATTTAGGTGCAGCGTTGCGTGTTTCTTGCCGGAGGTAGAGCTACTGGATAGCCGATGGGCCCTACAAGGTTACTGACGTTAGCCAAACTCCGAATGCCGGTAAGTGAGAGCGCAGCAGTGAGACAGTGGGGGATAAGCTTCATTGTCGAGAGGGAAACAACCCAGACCACCAACTAAGGTCCCAAAGCGCGTGCTAAGTGGGAAAGGATGTGGAGTTGCACAGACAACCAGGAGGTTGGCTTAGAAGCAGCCACCCTTGAAAGAGTGCGTAATAGCTCACTGGTCAAGTGATTCCGCGCCGACAATGTAACGGGGCTCAAGCACGCCACCGAAGTTGTGGCATTGATATTTTTGGTAGGCCTTCGTGGTCCAGCCGTATTGATGGGTAGGAGAGCGTCGTGTGGCCAGTGAAGCGGCGGTGTAAACCAGCCGTGGAGGCCACACGAGTGAGAATGCAGGCATGAGTAGCGAAAGACGGGTGAGAAACCCGTCCTCCGGAAGACCAAGGTTTCCAGGGTCAAGCTAATCTTCCCTGGGTAAGTCGGGACCTAAGGCGAGGCCGACAGGCGTAGTCGATGGACAACGGGTAGATATTCCCGTACCGCAGAAGAACCGCCCAAGCTAATCCAGTGATGCTAAGTGTCTGAATCCCCGTGACGGATCCCTTCGGGGTGATGCGTGTGGGCCTAGCACACGACCCTATGCTGGTGCGGTTAGCGTATTAACAGGTGTGACGCAGGAAGGTAGCCGAGCCGGGCGATGGTTGACCCGGTCTAAGAATGTAGGCCGAGAGATAGGCAAATCCGTCTCTCATATAAGGCTGAGACTCGATGGGTAGACGTAAGTCGAAATCGGTGATCCTATGCTGCCAAGAAAAGCATCGACGCGAGGTTCAATGTGCCCGTACCCCAAACCGACTCAGGTGGTCAGGTAGAGAATACTAAGGAGATCGAGAGAATCGTGGTTAAGGAACTCGGCAAAATGCCCCCGTAACTTCGGGAGAAGGGGGCCTGATGGGTGAAGGGATTTACTCCTGGAGCTTTTGAAGGCCGCAGAGACCAGTGGGAAGCGACTGTTTACTAAAAACACAGGTCCGTGCTAAGTCGCAAGACGATGTATACGGACTGACGCCTGCCCGGTGCTGGAAGGTTAAGAGGAACGGTTAGCGTAAGCGAAGCTGAGAATTTAAGCCCCAGTAAACGGCGGTGGTAACTATAACCATCCTAAGGTAGCGAAATTCCTTGTCGGGTAAGTTCCGACCTGCACGAATGGCGTAACGACTTCCCAGCTGTCTCAACCGCGAACTCGGCGAAATTGCACTACGAGTAAAGATGCTCGTTACGCGCAGCAGGACGGAAAGACCCCGTGACCTTTACTACAGCTTGGTATTGGTGTTCGGTGTGACTTGTGTAGGATAGGTGGGAGACTGTGAAGCTCGGACGCTAGTTCGGGTGGAGTCATTGTTGAAATACCACTCTGGTCACTCTGGACATCTAACTTCGAACCGTAATCCGGTTCAGGGACAGTGCCTGGTGGGTAGTTTAACTGGGGCGGTTGCCTCCTAAAATGTAACGGAGGCGCCCAAAGGTTCCCTCAACCTGGTTGGCAATCAGGTGTCGAGTGTAAGTGCACAAGGGAGCTTGACTGTGAGACTGACAAGTCGAGCAGGGACGAAAGTCGGGACTAGTGATCCGGCAGTGGCTTGTGGAAGCGCTGTCGCTCAACGGATAAAAGGTACCTCGGGGATAACAGGCTGATCTTGCCCAAGAGTCCATATCGACGGCATGGTTTGGCACCTCGATGTCGGCTCGTCGCATCCTGGGGCTGGAGTAGGTCCCAAGGGTTGGGCTGTTCGCCCATTAAAGCGGTACGCGAGCTGGGTTTAGAACGTCGTGAGACAGTTCGGTCCCTATCCGCTGCGCGCGCAGGAAATTTGAGAGGATCTGACCCTAGTACGAGAGGACCGGGTTGGACGAACCTCTGGTGTGTCAGTTGTTCCGCCAGGAGCACCGCTGATTAGCTACGTTCGGAATGGATAACCGCTGAAAGCATCTAAGCGGGAAGCCGGCCTCGAGATGAGATTTCCATCCCTTTTAGGGGAGAGGCTCCCAGTAGACGACTGGGTTGATAGGCTGGATGTGGAAGCGAGGACTAAAGACTCGTGGAGCTGACCAGTACTAATAAGCCGATATCTTGAAAAACACTACACACACACCGTTGTAAGGCTGGTGTGTGTGGCACGGAGAAAGTCCGTGAGAAGCTTGCGTCCACTATGTGGTTCTCGATGTACGGTCGAGAACAACGCCCCGTGTCCAAGGACACGTGGCACAACAATTCAATAAGCATTGAATGTTGAAATGACTTGACGGCCCCGTAAGGGTGCCCATCACCAGTTGTTTCGGCGGCCATAGCGAGAGGGAAACGCCCGGTCACATTCCGAACCCGGAAGCTAAGACTCTCAGCGCCGATGGTACTGCAGGGGGGACCCTGTGGGAGAGTAGGTCACCGCCGGACTTAACTTAGAAAGAAAGCCACCCCTCGGGGTGGCTTTCTTTCGTTAAGCAACACCGTGAAGCTAAGCAGCACCGTGAAGTTAGGCAACACAGGAGAAGGCCGCCGCAGGGCGGCCTTCTTGCGTTAACGTGCCGTCGACGTGGTGCATGATGTGTGGATGCCCACTGCCGACACTGTCCGTGCTCTTGAGGTCTCTGCGCTCGCGCTTCAGGCGCACAGCTCCTCGAACATCGTGATCACCGCGACTCTTGAGCGTGCGCGCCGGGCAATGCCGCAGGCCGGGCTGCTTGAGGCCTTCACTTTCGCCGTCAAGGACATGATCGATGTCGCCGGGCTGCCGACGAGCCGAGGCTCCGCCCTCTACGGCGGGGTTGACGCCCTGGCGACGGCACCCTGCGTGACACTGCTGGAGTCCGCCGGCGCCGCCCTGGTCGCGAAGGTCAACCTGCACGAGTTCGCCTACGGCGTGAGCAACGAGAACCCGCACTGGGGAGACGTGCTGAACCCACAGTTCCCGCACCTGATCCCCGGCGGCTCCAGCGGCGGCACCGCTGCGGCCGTCGCCGCCGGCATCGCTCGGATCGGCCTCGGCACCGACACGGCCGGATCGATCCGGATGCCGGCCGCCTGCTGCGGCGTCGTCGGCCTGCGCCCCCGCACCGGCCGGGTTCCGGGAGCTGGAGTGGCGCCGCTGGCGCCCTCCTTCGACGTGGTTGGGCCGATGGCGGCATCCGTCACCGACACGGCGCTCGCCTGGTCCGTGCTGAGCGGTGAGCCCGTCGCCGCGGCCCGGCCGCTCCGCGGCCTGGTGGTCGGCGTGCTCGAGGGGTCGGCGGCGGCGGAACCGCTGCGCGCCGCCGGCGCTGAGCTGCGCCCGTTCTCACTGCCGGACGGCGTGCTCGACACGTTCTGGACGGCGTTCCGGGCCGAGGTGAGCAGGACGCACGAGGGCACCTACCCGCGCTCCGCCGAGGCGTACAGCGACAACGTACGAGCGAAGCTGGCCGGTGCGGCCGGCGTCTCGTCCGAGCGCCACCAGGCCGCGTTGGCCGCACTTCGGACGCTGCGTGAGGAGACGCTGCTCCGGATGGAGGGCTACGACCTGCTCGTCAGTGACACCCTCGGCTGCCCGACCCCGGCCGTCGGCAGCGACGAGCTTACCTACCGCGACGACCTGGGCCGTCTCGTCGCCCCATTCTCTGCGTTGGACCTGCCCGCCCTCGCGATCGGCAACCTGCAGATCATCGGACGCACCGAAGACGAGGTGCTGGCGGCTGGGCTCGGCTGGGAGCGCGAAATCGGCACCATCCCACGCGCCGACGTCTGATCAGGCGGAAGCTCTGCTCGGGGCGGAAAGCGCTGATCAGGGCGGAAGGTTCTGATCAGGCCGGCACGGGGCGAGCGGCCCCGAGTTCTGCGAGTATCTCGGAGACGGCGGCGAGGAATGCACCCGTCGCCGGCCTCGGCCCATCGGTCGGTGCCAGTGCGAACACCCGGCGGGCCAGCCTGAGCTCGGGAACGTCGAGCACGGTCACGCCATCCGGCAGCTGGTGCAGCGCGAGTTCGGGAACGAAGGAGGCGGCCAGGCCAGCTGCGACAAGCTGCAAGGTGACCGTGTAGTCGTCAGAGTTGGCGACGGTGCGCGGGCGCAGGTCGTGCCCGCGGAAGAGTCGATCGATGATGGCCGCGTCGCTGGTGCCCGGGTGGTGCGCCACCCACGACAGGTTCGCCAGCTGGTGGATCGTCACCGGCTCGTGGGCGTGGAAACCCCACGCCGTCGGCACGACAACGCGGTACTCGTCATCCCCCAGCCATTCCGGCTGCACCGACTGCGGCCAGGTGAGCGCCGTGTTGCCGACCTGATAGACGAGAGCGACGTCGAACTCGCGGCCAGCGCGGATCTCGCGAATGGTGGGCGACGGGTCGGCGACCCAGAACCGCAGCTCGACGTCGGAACGCTCCCACTCCGGCCGATTCTGCATCCGCGCCAGCAGGGGCCTGGCCAGGCTGGGGAACACGGCCAGCCTCAGCTCCATCGTGATCGCCCCGTGCGCGCTCGACGTCGCCGCGAGCAGGGCGTCGATGTCGGCCAGCACGCGAACCGCATGCCGCGACATCGCCGTCGCTGCCTCCGTCGGATGTGCGCTGCGCCCCGATCGCTCGAACAACGGCACCCCGACGGCGCGTTCCAGCGCCGCCATCTGCTGCGACACCGCCGAGGCCGTGTAGCCGAGCCGGTTCGCGGCGGCGGCGAAGGAACCGAGACGCACGGTTTCCAGCAGTGTGCGCAGGTGAATCGGATTGATCATTAGCGTTCCTTATGCTCAGCGTGGCAAGGTGTCGAGCCCCAGGGCTGTGTATTGCCCGTAGTTTCCCATAATCTTTCAACACATTCGCACGTACGCCCTCGCATTCGCAAGGAAAACTGATGGTTTCTACGCTCTTTCGCCACCCCCGGATTCACACGATGGTTGCGGAGTCCGCCCCCCACGGACGCGCTCCTCGTCGTCGACGGGGTCATTGCCGCGACCGGGCAGCACGCCATCGCGGCGGCCGAGGCAGACAGCGACGTGGAAGTTGTCGACCTCGTCGGCGCGGCCGTCATCCCCGGTTTCATCGACGCTCACATCCACACCGGCGCGATCGCCCGCGAGCTCGACGCGCTGAACCTGCGCGGCTGCACGAGCCTCGCCGAGGCGTTGGACCGGGTGAGCAGCTACGTGGCCACCCGTGAGCCCGGCACGTTCATCGTCGGCGGCCGCTGGGACTCCAACGCCTGGGAGGTGCCCGTGCAGCCCGACCGCTACGCGCTGGACGCCGTGAGCAATGGCTGCCTCATCGCCCTGCCCAGCGTCGACGGCCACACCATGTGGGCGAACTCCCTCGCTCTCGAGGCGGTGGGCTACTCCCGCGACACCCCGGACCCGGTCGGGGGTGAGATTGTGCGGGACGCCGCCGGCGAGCCGACCGGGATCCTGCGGGAAGCCGCTCGATACCCGCTGCGCGATCTGCAGAACGTCGCCTACGCTGCGGACCTGCTGGCCCAGCTGAAGCGCGCACAGGCGCACCTGCTCTCGCTCGGACTCACCGGCGTGCACGACATCGACGCCGAAGACGTGCGAGAGGCCTACCTGCAGATGCAGGCCGACGGCGAGCTGCACCTGCGCGTGCACAAGATGATCCCGCTGGAGCACCTCGACGGCGCCATCGCAGAAGGCCGCTACACCGGCCAGGGCGACGACTGGTTCACGACGGGTCCTGTCAAGATCTTCTCGGATGGCGCCCTCGGCTCGCACACCTCGCACATGGGTGAGGATTTCGCTGGTGAGGAAGGCAACCACGGCATCGAGATCGTCGCCTACCCCGAACTCGTCGCGCTCGCCCGGAAGGCGGCCTCCGCCGGGATCGCCGTGGCCACACACGCCATCGGCGACGAGGCCAACCACCTGGTGCTGAACGCGTACGAAGAGATTCGGGCGATCTCGGCCGAGCGCGGCCTGCGCAACCGAATCGAGCACTCCCAGCACATTCGGCATGCCGACATCCCGCGCTTCGCCGAGCTCGGCATTCTGCCGTCGTTGCAGCCCACCCACTGCACCTCGGACATCCCGCTCGCGAACGCGCTGCTGGCCGGCCGCGAGCTCGGCAACTACGCCTGGCGCTCGCTGACCGAGGCCGACGCGCAGCTCGTGTTCGGGTCGGATGCCCCCATCGAAGATCCGACGCCGATGCACGGCATCCACGCGGCCGTCACACGGCAGAGTGAGTCTGGTGAACCTGCCGGAGGATGGGAGCCGGCCGAGCGGCTGAGCGTTGCAGAGGCCATCTCCGCGTACACGTACGGCGGAGCCTACGCCGCGGGCCAGGAGAACAAGGTTGGGCGGCTTGCTCCCGGCCAGTTCGCCGACTTCATCGTGCTCGAGGACGATCCCTTCGCCGCGGAGCCGGAGTCGCTGCGCGACATCGCTGTCCTCACTACCGTCGTCGGCGGCGCCGTGCGCTTCCAGCGCTAGCCGCCTCACAATTCCCCCAAGCAACACACACAGCCCGGAGCGATCCGGAACAAGAAATGAGGAGTCACACTATGCGTTTCCCCATCACTCCCGCCCGCGGCGCACTCGCGCTCGTGCTCGGCGCGGTCCTGCTCGGCACGACGGCCTGCGGCGCTCAGTCGATTGGCGGCACAGAGGGCCCGGCCGAGGCCAGTGATGCAGTGCTCATCACCGCTCCCGCCGAAGACCTCGCAGCCAGTGTCATCGAGGGCATCCAGCCCGACACCTCGCTCACGGTGCCGGACTCGCTGCGCACGAACGGCATCAAGCTGACCACGTCCGTCGGCTACCCGCCCATGGAGATGTGGGGCGCAGACGGCAAGGTCATCGTCGGCGTCGACCCGTCGCTGGCGCGCGGACTCGCTCGCACGCTGGGCGTCGACCTCGAGATCACCGACCAGGAGTTCAATGCCCAGATCCCGGGCGTGCTCACCGGACGCTTCGACATGGTCATGTCGTCGATGACCGACAACGAGGCCCGCCGCGAGACGATGTCGTTCGTCGACTACGTCAGCGCCGGCAATGCGTTCCTGGTGCAGACGGGCAACCCGAGCAGCATCGCCGTCCCGGCCGACCTGTGCGGCCAGATCGTCTCCGTCGTCGACAACGGCTCCTCGGCAGACCTCGCCGCTGAGTTCGACGCGCAGTGCGCAACCGACGGCAAGGGTGCCATCGAGATCCTCAAGTTCGAAGGTGACTCTGAGGCGATCCTCGCGGTCAAGAGCGGCCGTGCCGCCGCCACGATCGGTGACTACCCGGTTGCCGTGCACCGCGCGGCCGAGGCCGACTCCGGCCTCGAGGCCATCGCCATCGACGGTGGCGAGAGCCCCTGGGGCATCGCGATCGACAAGAAGAACACCGAGCTTGTCGACGCGATCCAGAAGGCGCTGCAGTCGATGATCGACTCCGGCTCCTACGGCGCGATCCTCGACGCGTGGGGCGTATCGCAGATGGCCGTGGACTCCGCCATCGTCAACGACGGGCAGTAGGAGAACGGATGACTGCATCACACCGGCGTACCGCACCGATTCTCGGCGCGGACGGCTCTGAGACCCCCATCACCCCACGGTGGCACGTTGGCCGCTGGATCGTCGGTACCCTCGCGGTACTGGTCGTCGTCTGGCTCGCCACCGCCATCATCTTCAACGAGAACATCCGCTGGAACCGGGTCTTTGACTACCTGTTCTCCCCGCGCATTCTCGACGGAGTCGTTGTCACGATCTGGATGAGCATCCTGGCGACGGTGATCGGGCTCAGCCTCGGAGTCGTGCTCGCGGTGATGAAACTCGCGACGAACCCCGTGCTGCAGTGGATTGCCGCCGGGTACATCTGGTTCTTCCGCGGCACGCCGGTGCTGGTGCAGCTCATCTTTTGGTACAACCTCGCGTTCTTGTTCCCGTACCTCACCCTGCAGATCCCCTTCACCCAGATCGGCGTGCAGTGGGACACCAACCAAGTGATGACAAGCTTCATGGCGGCGCTGCTCGGCCTCGGGCTGAACCTGGCGGCGTACTTCGCCGAGACGGTGCGCGCCGGCATCCAGGCCGTCGACCGCGGCCAGACCGAGGCCGCCCTGGCCGGCGGCATGACGCACATGCAGACCATGCGCATCATCGTGCTGCCGCAGGCCTTGCGCATCATCATCCCGCCGACCGGCAACGAGTTCATCTCGATGCTCAAGACCACATCACTCGTCGTCGTCGTCGCCGGCAGCGACCTGATGACCAACGCGAGCCAGATCTACAAGCAGAACAACCTGATCATCGAGCTGCTGATCGTGGCGAGCCTCTGGTACATGCTGCTCACCGCCATCGCAACGTTCTTCCAGTCCAAACTGGAGCGGCGATTCGGATCCGATGCGGTGCGCCTCGTGCGCGGGCCAGGGTTCGTGCAGAAGTTCCTGCGGAACGGTCAGCAGGCGCAGACGTCGACAGAGGCCATTGCAACCATCTCAGAGAAGGTGACGACCCGATGACCGAACCACTCGTCCGGGCGACCGGCGTGACCAAGAGCTTCGGCCACAACAAGGTGCTCAACGGCGTCGACTTCGAGGTGCGGGCCGGTGAGGTGAGCTGCATCATCGGCCCATCCGGCTCGGGCAAGTCGACCTTCTTGCGCTGCATCAATGCGCTGGAGACGGCGGATGCCGGCGGGCTCGAAGTGGCGGGGAGCCAGGTCGGATACAGCCTGGAAGGCGGCAGCTACCGCCCCTGGCGCGACCGCGACTTCGCGAAGTTCCGTGCCGGCATCGGCATGGTCTTCCAACGCTTCAACCTGTACGCGCACCTCGACGCGGCAGAGAATGTGGCCACGAGCCTGGTCAACGTCGCCAAGATGGACAAGGTCGCCGCCCGCCGCCGTGCCCTGGAGGAGCTGGACCGCGTGGGCCTCGCCGCTCACGCCGCCAAGCGCCCGCACCAGCTCTCCGGTGGCCAGCAGCAGCGGGTCGCCATTGCGCGGGCGCTCGCCATGGACCCGACGCTGATGTTGTTCGATGAGCCGACCAGCGCGCTCGACCCCGAGCTAGTGGAAGAGGTGCTCGAGTCGATGAAGGCGCTCGCGCTCGGCGGCATGACCATGGTCGTCGTGACGCACGAGATCGGCTTCGCCCGCGAGGTGGGCGACACATTGAGCTTCTTCGACGCGGGCACGATCATCGAATCCGGGGCGCCGGACCGCGTGCTCTCCGACGCCTCGTCCCCGCGCACGCGCGCATTCCTCGACAAGGTTCTCTGAGCCTCATGGCCAACAGAATCCGGGATGTCGACCAGGCCGTCGACATCCCGGCCGTCAACGAGCCCGGGCGGATCGTCGGCATCCTGGGCGGAATGGGGCCGGCGGCAACGGCCGACTTCTACGCGAAACTGGTGCGTGCCACCCCGGCCCGCACAGACCAGGAGCACCTGCGCACGCTGATCTGGTCGGACCCGACGATCCCCGACCGCACCGGGGCACTGCTCCACGGCGGCGTCGACCCGACCCCGCTGCTTCTGGCGGGGGCCTTGCGATTGCGCGCGGGCGGGGCCTCGGTGATCGCGGTGCCCTGCAACACCGCGCACGCGTTCATCCCGCGAATCGCCAGCGCGGTCGGCCTGCCCTTCGTGCACATGATCGAGGAGACGGTGCTCGGCATCCGCGCGCGGCATCCGAACGCCTTGCACGTCGGGCTGCTCTCCACCACCGGGACGCAGGCGAGTCTGCTCTACGACGAGGCGTTGCGCCGGCACGGCCTCATACCGGTGGTGCCGACGGCCGATGCCCAGGAATTCCGGGTGATGGCGGGCATCGCCCGGGTGAAGGCCGGCGTCATCGATGCGCAGACGCGTGCGCTGGTTACCGAGGCGGCGGGAGAGCTCGTGCAGGCGGGCGCCGAACTGGTGATCGCGGGGTGCACCGAGCTGCCGATCGCCCTCGAGGGTGTTGAGCTCACCGTGCCGGTCGTTGATCCGACGCTGGCCCTGGCCGAGGCGGTCGTGCGGGTCGTGCGGCACGGGGTGTGACCGCACCGCACGCGGCCTAGGCTGAGGGCATGGCGAACCGACTGGCCGGTGCGATCAGCCCCTACCTCCGCTCCCACGCCGACAACCCCGTCGACTGGTGGCCGTGGGGCGCCGACGCCTTCGCCGAGGCCGCCCGCCGCGACGTGCCCGTGCTGGTCTCGATCGGCTACTCCAGTTGCCACTGGTGCCACGTGATGGCCAGGGAGAGCTTCAGCGATCCGGCGACCGCCGCCCAGCTGAACGCCCAGTTCGTCGCGATCAAGGTGGACAGGGAGGAGCACCCGGACGTCGATGCCAGCTACATGGCAGCGGCCGGGGCGTTCACCCGCAACCTCGGCTGGCCGCTCACCGTTTTTGCCACCCCTGGCGGTCACCCCTTCTTCGCCGGCAGCTACTTCCCACCGGTGGCGGCCGGCGGGCTGCCCGGCTTCCGCGATGTGCTGAACGCGGTGTCGGATGCCTGGACAAGCCGCCGCGACGCGGTGGACGCGACCGCGGAGGCCGTGGCAGAGGCACTGGCCGCGGCCGGCCCAAGCCCCACCCGGTGGCTGCCCACCGAGGCCGATCTGGCGCGGGCGGTCGCCGCGCTGGCGGCGCTCGAAGACCCCGTCTACGGCGGCTTCGGCGCGCCGCCGCACTTCGCCGAGCCGAAGTTCCCGGTCGCCCCAGCCCTCGGCTTCCTGCTGGAGCGCGCCGACGGCGCCGAGCTCGGCGCACGCACGCTCAAGTTGATGGGGGCCTCCCCGCTGCGCGACCCGGTCGAGGGCGGCTTCTTCCGCTACGCGACCCGGCGCGACTGGGGCGACCCGCACTATGAGCGGATGCTCTACGACAACGCCCTGCTGCTGGACGCCGCGGTGCGCGCCGCCCAGAACGACCAGGGCGCACACTGGGCACAGACGCTGAGCGCGGCATTGGCCGGGTTCCTGCTCGACGTGCTGCGACTGCCGGGCGGGGCCTTCGCCAGCGCGCAGGACTCGGAGAGCATGCTCGACGGCCGGCGCAGCGAGGGCGGCTACTACGCGCTGGACGAGGAGTCGCGGGCAGAGGTCGTGCCGCCGGCGCTCGACGAGAAGGTGCTGAGCGGATGGAATGGACTCGCCATTGCAGCGCTGGCGCGGGCCGGCGCCGCGCTGCAGCGGCCCGAGTGGGTCGACGGCGCGCGCGACGCCGCCGAGGCGCTGATCCGGCTGCACCTGCGCCGACCGGAGGACAGCGATCCGCGGATTCTGCTGCGGGCCTCGCGGGGCGACCGCGTCTCTGCCGCCCCGGCCACGCTCGAGGACTACGGCATGCTGGCCGGCGGCCTGCTAGCCCTGGCCGGTGCCAGCGGGGAGGCCCGCTATGCGGTCCTCGCACGTGAACTCGTCGATGCCTGTCTGGCAGAGGCCGGGCCGAGCGGCCTGCCGTTCGCCGTACCGGGCGGCGCGGAGGACGTGCTCGCCGCGCAGGGAATGGCGCTCAAGTTGGATGCCTCGGAGGGCGCATACCCGTCGGGCCTCAGCGCGCTGGCATCAGCCGCCTTCGATCTTTCGCTGCTGAGCGGGGACCGGCGCTACCGGGAGGCGGCCGAGGCCGCGGTTTCGCTCGTCGGGCCGCACGCCCCGGAGCGCCCGCTCGGCTACGGCGGTCTGCTGACGGTGGCGGAGCGGTTGCGGCGCCCCGTGGTGCAACTGGTCAATGTGGTTACCGTGGCTGGCGCTGCTCCGGCCGTGACCGCAGACGCCGAGCGGCTGCTCGTCGAGGCGCGGCGGGGCGCGGCATCCGTCTCGCTGAGCATCACTCTCAGTGAACCGCAGGCGGAGGCGTTCGCCGCGGCCGGCTTCGAGCTCTTCGCCGGCCGGCGGGCCCAGGGCGGCCGGGCGACGAGCTACCTCTGCGAGCAGTTCGTCTGCCGCCTGCCCGTGACAGACGCCTCCGAACTCGCCGCGTTGCTGGCGGTTGGCCCCGCCGTCGGGGATGACCGGGACGGCGGGCGCTCTGGCCGCTAGCCGCCGAACGCGTTGTCCCACAAGACTGAGCCGCTCAGATGCGTGGTCGTACCTGGGCAGTTCCCGCACATCGCGAAAAGCGCGGGCTAGCAGGCGCGGGCTAGCCGGCGCGGCCGAGCAGGCGGGGCGCCCGGTCGATCAATCGCCACGCCGCCGCGCTCAGCGCCGGGTATTCCAGCGCGATCGCCCGCAGAACACCGAACTCATACTCCTCGGCCGCACCCGGCCGGGCTGCAGGGTGATAGGCGCGGGCTCGTGCCGCGGCCAGCTCAGGCAGCGTGCTGCGCTCGCGGTACTGGTCGAGCACGACCTGCTCGTCGAGGGTCGGGAGGGCCGGCAGGAAGAGCAGCGGTTCCTCACCGAGGGCGCTGTGCAGCTCGATGTCCTGCGCGATCTCGGACAGGGCCTGCTGGCGCAGCGCGTGCAGCGCGGGCGACTCCGGCTCTGCGGCCACTTCATGCTCGATCTTGTATCCCCGCTCGCTCATCGACGTCCTCCCCAGGTCGGCTCTGGCGGCCGGTCGGCCGCCACAGTGCATCACTTCTGACATGAGCGTAGGGGCTCTGGATGTCCTGCAGATGACGAGCAGAGTTCGCCCCGGTTTCGCGCGGGTCTGGACCGCCTTGTGGCGTAATGAAGAACGGGCCGGCGCGGGCGGCACCCAGCGGCATCCGACCGGCACGAAATACACTGGAGTAATGTCTGAGCCTCGTTCCGCACGCCCCCAGGTGTTCCCCGACCTGCTGATCGACCTGATCCTGGTGTTCGCATTCGTGCTGATCGGGCGGCGCAGCCACGACGAGACCTTCGACATCGCCGGAACCTGGCAGACGGCCTGGCCGTTCTTCGCCGCGCTGCTGCTCGGCTGGCTCGTGACGCGGGCCTGGCGCTCGCCGGATCGGATCTGGCCGACGGGTGTGCTCATCTGGCTGGTCACGGTGGCCGGCGGCATGGCGCTGCGCGCCATCTCTGGGCAGGGCACCGACATCGCGTTCGTGATCGTGGCGACGCTGACGCTCGGCGCGTTCCTCATCGGCTGGCGACTGCTCGGCGTCTGGATCGAGCGGATCCTGCAGAAGCGCCGGGACAAGAAGCTTGCCGCGGAGGAGGCCGCCGTCGTGAACGCCGCCGCACAGGCGAAGGCGAAAGCCGAGCTGAACCGGCCGGACCCGAATCGCCGCACCCCCGGGCTCTAAACCGCATGAACGTGCTCGAATGGCTCTTTGACGCCCAGCTCGTCATCGGCGACCAGACCATCCTCTGGCGCGAGGTGATCGGCAACGGTTTCGGCATCGCCAGCGCAATCGGCGGCATGCGCCGCAAGATCTGGGCCTGGCCGGTGGGAATCGTCGGCAATGCGTTGCTGTTCACGGTGTTCCTCGGCGCGGTCTTCGGCACACCGAACCCCGTCAACCTGCTGGGCCAGGCCAGCCGGCAGATCATGTTCATCGCCGTGTCCGTCTACGGCTGGGTGCGCTGGTCGCAGACCCGCCGCCGCGTCGACGTCGCCACCGGCATGAGCGTGGCCGTGCAGCCGCGCTGGGCTGGGGCGCGCATCCGGGTCGCGCTCGTCGTGGCGATGGTGGTCGGCACGGCGATCCTCACCCCCATCTTCACCGCGCTGGGTTCCTTCGAGCCGGTCTGGGCCGACGCTTGGATCTTCGTCGGCTCGCTGCTGGCCACGTGGGGCATGGCCAAGGGCTGGACAGAGTTCTGGTTGATCTGGGTAGCAGTCGACATCGTCGGCGTTCCGCTCCTGCTGAGCGCGGGGTACTACGCCTCGGCGATCCTGTTCATCTTCTACGGTGCCTTCACCCTCTGGGGCTTCTTCACCTGGGTGAAGGTGCAGCGCGGGCAGACGCAGGCGCTGCCCGCCTGATCGTAGGTCGGCGCTAGATCAGGCTGCGCAGGAACTCCTCCGGGCTGACACCGTGGTCGCGGGCCCGGCCGAGCAGTCGTGCGTGCTCGTCGACGCTCAGCGTCAGGCTGATCTGCTGCCAGCCGGCCTCCTCAGCGCCCTCGGCCTCGTCGGTGAGGTCGTCGAAGTCGAACAGGTCGGGCTGCATGGTGGCCGGGGCGGATGCCGCGGGGGCGCGGGTCACGGGCGCTGCCGCGACCGGGGCCGCTGCCGCCGGGGCGCCGCCGCGGGTCCAGCCCGGGCCGGTGGGGATGGGGGAGCGGTTCTGGAACGCCTCGGACACGGCGCGCGCCCGGGCATCCGCCGCCTCGTTCATCGGGTGGTTGGCATGGCCCTTGACCCACTCGAAGCGGTAGCGGCGGCCGGCCAGTGCGGCGTCGAGCTCCTGCAGGATCTCCAGGTTCATCACCGGCTTGCCGTCGGCCTTGCGCCAGCCCTTCTTCTTCCAGCCCGGCATCCACTTGGTGATCGAGTTGATCACGTACTGGCTGTCGCAGAGCACGTGCAGATCCTCGTCGAGGTGTGCCGTGGCACGGAACAGCTCGAGCACCGCGGTCAGCTCGCCCTGGTTGTTGGTGGCGTGCGGCCAGCCGCCGGCCGCCCAGCAGTCGTCGTCGACGTACCAGGCCCAGCCGGCCGGACCGGGGTTTCCAAGTGCTGAACCGTCGGCCGAGGCGATAATCGTCATGGAGACAGTCTTCCACTGCCTGACAGGGGTTTCGACAGGCTCAACCGGCAGGGCCTCCCGCCTAGACTTGAACCCATGACGATCGAGACAACCCCGCTGCTCGATCGACTGCCGCGTGCGGCATCCGGGTCCTTCGAAGTCGACGCACTCGAACCGGACGCCGTCTTCGACGTCTTCGAGGACTGGGTTCGTGACCGCGGCCTGACGCTCTACCCGGCGCAGGAAGAGGCGCTGCTCGAGATCGTCTCCGGCTCGAACCTGATCCTCAGCACCCCGACCGGCACCGGCAAATCGCTGGTGGCCGTCGGCGCCCACTTCGCCGCGCTCGCCGCGGGCAAGCGCAGCTTCTACACCGCGCCGATCAAGGCACTCGTCAGCGAGAAGTTCTTCGCCCTCGTCGAGATCTTCGGCGCGGCGAACGTCGGCATGATGACGGGCGACTCCGCGGTGAACCCGGACGCCCCGATCATCTGCTGCACCGCCGAGATCCTCGCCAACCAGGCGCTGCGCCACGGCGAGGACACCGAGGTCGACCAGGTCGTGATGGACGAGTTCCACTTCTACGCCGACCCCGACCGCGGCTGGGCCTGGCAGGTGCCGCTGCTCATGCTGCCACGCGTTCAGTTCGTGCTGATGTCGGCCACGCTCGGCGACACCCGCGCCATCGCCGACGACCTCAGCCGCCGCACCGGCCGCGAGACCGCCGAGGTCACCGGCGTGGAGCGCCCGGTGCCGCTGCACTTCTACTACGAGACGACGCCGATCCACGAGACCGTCGAGGAGCTTCTGACGACCGGCCAGTCGCCGATCTACGTCGTGCACTTCTCGCAGGCGGCCGCCCTCGAGCGCGCCCAGTCGCTCTCCAGCGCCAAGATCGCCACCCGCGAGCAGCGCGAGCAGATCGCCGAGCTCATCGCCGAGTTCCGCTTCACCACGAGCTTCGGCAAGACCCTCTCCCGGCTGTTGCGGGCCGGCATCGGCGTGCACCATGCCGGCATGCTGCCGAAGTACCGCCGCCTCGTCGAGACCCTTGCCCAGCGCGGCATGCTGCGCGTCATCTGCGGCACCGACACCCTCGGCGTCGGCATCAACGTGCCGATCCGCACCGTGCTGCTCACCGCGCTGACCAAGTACGACGGGCAGCGGATGCGGCACCTCACCGCGCGCGAGTTCCACCAGATCGCCGGCCGCGCCGGGCGAGCCGGCTACGACACGGCCGGCACCGTCGTCGCCCAGGCGCCGGAGCACGAGAGCGAGAACATCAAGGCCATCGAGAAGGCCGGCGACGACGTCAAGAAGCGCCGCAAGATCATCCGCAAGAAGGCGCCGGACGGCTTCGTCTCGTGGGGCGAGCCCTCCTTCCGCAAGCTGATCGACGCCGAGCCGGAGGCGCTGAGCTCCCGGATGCAGATCACCAGTGCCATGATGATCAACGTCATCGGGCGTGGCGGCGACGTCTACCAGCACCTGCACGACCTCGTCTTCGACAACCACGAGCCGTGGCGCAACCAGCTGGTGCTCGCCCGCAGGGCGCTCGGCATCTACCGCACGCTGCGCCAGGCCGGCATCGTTGAGCAGTGGGAGGTTTCGACCCTTCGACAAGCTCAGGAGGGTCCAGGCTCAACCAGCGGGGGATCGTCGACCAGCGGGGAGCGCGAGATCCAGATCCGCCTCACCGTCGACCTGCCGCCGAACTTCGCCCTCAACCAGCCGCTGTCGCCGTTCGCGCTCGCCGCGTTCGAACTGCTCGACCCGGATTCCCCCTCCTTCGCCCTCGACATCCTCTCGATCCTCGAGGCGACGCTCGACGACCCGCGCCCGGTGATCAGCCAGCAGCAGTTCGTCGCACGCGGCGAGGCCGTTGCCGCCATGAAGTCCGAGGGCATCGAGTACGACGAGCGGATGGAGCTGCTGGAGCAGGTCACGCACCCGAAGCCGCTCGGCGAGCTGCTCGAGGCCGCGTTCGACACCTACAAGCTGGCCCAGCCGTGGATCGCCGACTTCGAGCTGTCGCCCAAGTCGGTCGTGCGCGACATGTACGAGCGGGCGATGTCGTTCGGCGAGTTCATCGCCTTCTACAAGCTGGCCCGTTCAGAGGGCGTCGTGCTGCGCTACTTGAGCGACGCCTACCGGGCCGCCCGGCAGACGATCCCAGACGAGTTCAAGAACGAGGACCTGCACGACCTGATCGAGTGGCTCGGCGAGCTGGTGCGGCAGGTGGACTCCAGCCTGATCGACGAGTGGAACGAGATGGTGCACCCGGATGCCGCGGCCCACGCCGCGCATGAGCACGAGGTGGTGCCACCGGCCCCGAAGCGGCTCACCAGCAATGCGCGGGCGTTCCGCGTGCTGGTGCGCAACGAGCTGTTCCGCCGGGTGCAGCTGGCGGCGCGCGACGACGCGGTGGCCCTCGGCGAACTCGACGCCGAGCACGGCTTCGGCGAGACCGAGTGGGGCGAGGCGCTCGATGCCTACTACGACGAGCACGACGAGATCCTGACCGGGGCGGATGCCCGCGGCGCCGGACTTCTGATGATCGAAGAATCGGCCACGACCTGGAAGGTGCGCCAGATCCTCGACGACCCCGATGGCAACCACGACTGGGGCATCACCGCCGAGGTCGACCTGGCGGCATCCGACGAAGCCGGCGAGGCCGTCGTGCGGGTGACGGGGCTGACCCGGCTCTAGCGGTCAACCTCCTGTTGGTTGAGCCTGTCGAAACCCCACCCGTTGGCTCGAGGGGTCGCCAGCGACCGAAGCCAATGCCGCATTCCGTCGTGGGTCGCGCAGGCCCGCCGGGGCCGTATCGAGGCCCGGTTTCCCGGGGGAAGCCGAGCCTCGTGCGAGGTCTCGATACGCTCGTTCCTCGCTACTCGACCAGCGGGGGGAGGGGCATTGCCCCAGCGGGGGAGGGGGGCATTGCCCCAGCGGGGGCGGGACAACAGCCTGAGCGGGGGAGGGCAACCGTCCTAGCGGGGTGCGTGCGCCTCGAGGAACTGGAACACTTCGGTCTGGTCGACGCCGGGGTAGCTGCCCGTCGGCAACGCCGCCAACAGGCTCGTCGGCGTGCGGGCGGCCGGCCAGGACTGCTCGGCCCAGCGCTCGGCCAGCGCGGACGGCGCGCGGCGGCAGCACGACTCGTCGGGGCAGCGCGACACCGCCCGGTGCGTGCTCTCCCGGCCGCGGAACCACTTGACGTGCGCGAACGGCACTCCGACGCTCACCGAGTACTCGCCCTCCTTCGCCTTCTCGATGCGGGAGGTACACCAGAACGTGCCGCTGGGGGTGTCGGTGTACTGGTACCAGGGACTGAACCGGTCCTCGACGTCGAACACGGTGCGCGCCGTCCAGTTGCGGCAGACGATGGTGCCCTCGACGGCGCCGAGCGCGTCGCTCGGGAAGCGCACCGCGTCGTTCTCATAGGCCTTGATGATGGTGCCCGACTCGTGCACCTTCATGAAGTGCACGGGGATGTCCAGGCGAGCGGTGGCCAGGTTCGTGAAGCGGTGCGCTGCCGTCTCATACGACACGGCGAAGGCGTCGCGCAGCTCCTCCATCGAGATGCGGCGCAGGTTCTTGGCCTCGTTGAGGAAGCGGACCGTGGCCTGCTCCGGCAGCAGAGTCGCCGCGGTCAGATAGTTGGTTTCGATGCGCTGCCGCAGAAAATCCGCGTAATTTCGCGGCTCCTCGTGGCCGAGCACGTGGCTGGCCAGGGCCTGCAGGATGGGTGAGCGGGAGTCCCGGGAGGCCGACTGGGCGGTCGGCAGGTAGACCCGGCCGTTGCGCTTGTCGGTGACGGAGCGGGTCGAGTGCGGCAGGTCGCCGACGTAGTGCAGCGAGTAACCGAGGTGGCTGGCCATGTCGGCGACCATCTGCTGCGAGACGGGGCCGCCGGTGTGCCCGACAGCGGCCAGCAGGGTTGATGCCGCGCTCTCCAACTCGGCGAAGTAGTTGTCGCGGGCGCGCATCGTTGCCCGCAGCTCGGCGTTGGCCCGCCGGGCCTCCTCCGGGGTGGCGGCGCGCTCGCGGTGCAGCCGGTCGATCTCGTTGTGCAGGGTCAGGATCGTCTGCAAGGTCTGGTCGCTGTGGCCTTTGCCGACGCGGAACGCGGGCAGCCCGAGCGCCCCGAAGACGGGTCCGCGCTGGGCCCGCTCGACGGCGATCTCCAGTGCGGCGCGTGGGCTGGGGGCGTCGGCGCGCAGCAGCTCTTCGACGCTGGTGTCCAGGGCCAGCGCGATGGTGCGGAGCATGGAGAGCCGCGGTTCCCGTTTGCCGTTCTCGATCGTCGAGACCTGGCTGGGGGCGCGTTCGATGGCGGCGGCCAGCTGTTCGAGGGTCATGCCGAGGGCGGCGCGGCGCTGCCGGATGCGGCGGCCGAGCGTGAGCGCGTCGACGTCGGTATCGGCATCCGTGGGCTCATCGGTGGTGCGATCGGCGGTGATCATGCACCGATGTTGTCACGGGCCCGCGGATGCCGCAAACAGAAGAATGCGGGAACTTCTGTTTTCGTCGGTGGCGGGTGTTGGCTTCGGTCGCTGGCGCTCCCTCGAGCCAACGGGAGGGGCAGGGCAGCGCGGGTCGGGTGACTGGCGTTCCCTCGAGCCAACGGGAGTGTGCACGTCGGCTTGAGGGGGCCGCGCCGCGAGGAACGAGCAGCGCAGCGCCCGAAGCCGGGGAGCCAACGGGAGGCGGGGCGTACCCGCGCGCCAGTGGAGGCGGCGGCTAGACGCCGAAGACGCGCTCGCCGTCGATGAACGTCTGCTCGACCGTGGTGAGACCGATCTCCTCCTTGGGGCCGGCGAAGGGGTCGCGGCTCAGCACGGCGAGGTCGGCGAACTTGCCGACCTCGATCGTGCCGGTGACGTCCTCCAGATGGTTGATCCAGGCGGAGCCGGCCGTGTACGCGGTGAGCGAGCTGGCCAAGTCGATGGCCTGCTCGGGCAGGAACGGCTCGTAGTCGCCCTCCTCGTAGCCGGGAGCCGCCTGGCGGTTCACCGCCGTGTGGATGGCGGCGAGCGGGTTCGGCGTCGACACGGACCAGTCGCTGCCGGCGGCCAGCACGGCGCCGGAGCGCAGCAGGTCGCCGAACGGGTACTGCCACGCGGAGCGCGCCGTGCCGAGGAACGGCAGCGTGAGGTCGACCATCTGCGGCTCCAGCGTCGCCCAGAGCGACTGCATGTTCGCGGCGACGCCAAGCTCACGGAAGCGTGGCACGTCGTCAGGGTGCACGACCTGCAGGTGCGCGATGTGGTGCCGGTTGTCGCCCCGCCCGTTGCGCTCGATGGCGACGGCGACGGCATCCAGACACTCCCGCACGGCACGGTCGCCGATGGCGTGGAAGTGCATCTGGAAGCCGAGCTCGTCGAGCAGCGGGACGGCTTCGTTCAAGATCTCCGGCGGCACGAAGCTGATCCCGGAGTTGTCGCTCGGGTGCCCGTGGCCGTCACCGTAGGGCTCCAGCATGGAGGCCGTGAAGTTCTCGGCGACGCCGTCCTGCATCACCTTGACGCTGGTCGCGACGAAGCGCCCGGAGTGCAGTTCGGCCCGCCGGGCCACCAGCTCGTCGATCTGCTCCAGCCCGCGGCTGCGGTCCCACCAGAGTGCGCCGACGACGCGGCCGGTGAGCTCGCCGGAGCGGGCAGCCGCGAGGTAGCTCGGCGCCGGGTCGTCGGCGTCGCCGTAGCTGCCGACGATGGCATCCTGCCAGGCCGTCACGCCGTGCGAGTGCAGATAGCGCTGCCCGGTGAGCAGCGCCTCACGCATGCCCGCGGTTCCCACCGGCGGAAGCAGCCTGTTCACCAGGGCCATCGCGCCCTCGTGCAGGGTGCCGGACGGCGACCCGTCGGCGAGCCGTTCGATGCGGCCATCGGCCGGGTCAGGGGTGTTGCGGTCGATGCCGGCCAGCTGCAGGGCGCGCGAGCTGACCCAGGCGCCGTGGCCGTCGCGATTGACCAGGAAGGCCGGCCGGTCGCCGACGATGTCGTCCAGGTCGGATGCCAGCGGGGTACCGCCAGGGAACATCGACATGCTCCAGCCACCGCCCAGGACCCATTCGGTGTCGGGGTTGTTGCGGGCGTGTTCTGCGATGAGCGAGCGGTACTCGGTGCGCGTGTTGGCATCCGCCAGGTTGCACCGCATCAGGTCGAGCCCGCCCCAAACCGGGTGCACGTGGGCGTCTTGGAAGCCGGGCACGAGCAGGCGTCCCGCCAGGTTCACGAGCTCGGTGTGCGGGCCGATCAGCTCGCGCACCTCCTCGTGCCCGACGGCGATGATGCGCCCGCCGCGCACCGCGACGGCGCTCGCCGTGGAGCGCACGGTGTTGGCGGTGAAGACGGTGCCTCCGGAGAAGACCAGGTCGGCGTCGGTTGAGGTCATTTCTACTCCTTCGGGTTTGCCGTTCTGTGCCCGGCGACTCGTCCGGCGGGTGGGGCGCTAGCTGCCCGCCATGGTGCGTGCGATCTGGGTGGCGGAGTCGCCGGCCCGGCGCAGTACGACGGCGACCATGGCGAGGGCGAACAGCGTGAGCACGAGCATGATCGTCGACACCGCCGCGATCTCGGGCCGGAGCCCGCTACGCAACGCGCTCAGCACGTACACCGGCCAAGGCGTGGTGCCGGAGACCTGCACGAACGCCGCGACGATCGTGTTGTCGAGGCTCAGTGTGAACGAGAGCAGCCCGCCGGCGAGCACGGCCGGCAGCGCCAACGGCAGGGTGACCCGCCAGAAGGTGCGCAGCGGCGGTGCATAGAGGTCGGCGGATGCCTCCTCCAACTGCGCGTCCAGCCCGACGAGCCTGGCCCGCACAATGTAGGCGACGATCGCCGTCGAGAACAACGAGTGGCCGATGACTAGGCGCACGACACCATCGCTGAAGATGCCGAGTCCGAGGTCCTGGCCGAGGAAGACGAGCCAGGGCAGCAGGGCAACGGCGTCGACGATCTCTGGCGTCACCGAGACGAGCAGCAGCAGCCCGATGAACCAGAACACCCACTTGCCGGGGCGCCGTGCCATCGCGATGCCCGCCAGTGTGCCGAGCGCGGTCGCCAGCACCGCGGCGATCAGGCCGGTGCGGATCGAGAGCAGCACGGCCTCCCGGATCGCCGGCTTGGTCACGATCGCCCCGAACGACTCGAATCCGAAGTGGTCCCAGGAGACGAGAAGCCGGCCCACATTGAAGGAGTACGCGATGATCACGATGATCGGGGCGAACAGGAAGAGGAAGACGAGCACGCTCCACACCGTGAGACTGATGTCTGCGGCGGAACGGCGGGTGCGGTGCCTCTTGGGCGGGCGCTCACCTGCAGCGACCGCCACGGCCCGCGTCGCATGGAGCTCGGTTTTCGCCTGGAGGTCGGTCATGACGCTTCTCCCAACACCAGTCGTCGACGGGAACGGAACGGCCAGGTGATGAGCCAGAGCAGCACGGCGCCGGCGGCGACGCTGAGCGCGATCACCAGGATCAGCAGCACGGCCATCGCCGAGCCCAGGGCCCAGTTCTGCGCGGTCTGGAACTGGCTGGCCACCAGCTGGCCGATCATGTTGCCCTTGGCGCCGCCGAGCACTGTGGCGGTGATGTAGTCGCCCATCAGCGGGATGAAGACCAGCAGCACACCGGCAACGATGCCGGGCTGGGCGAGGGGCACGGTGATCTGGGTGAACGTGCGGATGCGGTTCGCGCCCAGATCCTTGCTGGCCTCACGCAGGGGGCCGCCGACCCGGTCGAAGGCAACGAACAACGGCAGGATCATCAGCGGCAGGTAGTTGTAGACGACGCCGATAAGCACGGCGGTGCGCGTGTAGAGCAGCTCGAGCGGCCCCTCCTGCAGCCCGACCGCTTGCAGCAGTGTGGACAGCCAGCCCTCCGGCGCGAGGATCACCTGCCAGCCGATGGTGCGCACCAGGAAGTTGGTCCAGAAGGGGACCATCACGAGCGCCAGCAGCAGTCCGCGGCGGTTCATCGGCGCCTTGACGGCCATCCAGTAGGCGACCGGGGCTCCGATCACGAGACAGAGCGCCGTGCCGGCCAGGCCGACCCAGAGCGTGTTCACGAAGGTGGCGAAGAAGGTAGGCGAGAGCGCCTCGATGTAGCGGTCGAAGGAGAGCACATCGTTGGCGTGCGTGCCGAAGATGCCCGGTTTGTAGCCGAAGCTGAACCAGAGCACCATGCCGACGGGCGCGACGAAGAAGAACAGCAGCCAGGCCCACGCGGGGAAGGCCAGGAGTGGCGCCGGCAGCCGGCGCGGGGCGGAGGGGCTCGCCATCAAGCGCCTGCTGCGGCCTTGGTGTTGTTCCAGATGTCGACGATGCGCTGCTGAGCCTCGGTGACCTTGCCGGTGTGCATGGTGGCGATCTGCTCCGGCGAGAAGAAGACGAGGTCGAGCATCTCGATCCCGGCCGCCTCGGCGGCGGGCTGGATGTCGGTCGCTCCCGTGTGGTAGCCGATGTAGTCCAGCTCGGAGAGCGAGTTCTCCGGGGTCAACACGAAGTTGATGAAGGCGTGCGCGGCCTCCGGGTGCGGGGCGCCCGCCGCGATGGCCCAGTTGTCCATCCACAGCTCGGTGTCCGGTGCGCCGAGCACCCACTGCCAGCGCTCGGGATCCGGGCTCTCCTGGATGCCGATCCGGGCGTCACCGTTCCACACCTGCATCAGTACGTGGCTGGCCTGCGGGATGGCGGCCCCGCCCGGGTAGGAGTCGAAGGCGGTGACGTGCGGGGCGAGCTCGTTGACGAGGAAATTCTCGCAGGCGTCGAGCTCGGCCGGGTCGGTCGTCATCCAGTCGATGCCGTTCGACCAGAAGTAGATGCCGGCGAGCGGCGCTGGGTCATCCAGCACCGAGGTCTTACCGCTGGCCTCGTTCTGAGCGGCGTCGATGAAGTCGTCCCAGCTGGTGAGCTCGCGCGTGATGACGGTCTTGTCGTAGACGAAGCCGGTCGTGCCCCACGCCTTGCAGATCGTGTACTCGTTGTTCGGGTCCCAGTCCTGGCCGAGGAAGGCCGGGTCCATGTGCTTGATGTTCGGGATCAGCTCGGGGTTGAGCTTGGTGAGCAGCCCGTTCTCGACCATCTGCGGGATGAACGGCCCGGTCGGCACGATGATGTCGTAGCCGCTGGTGCCCTTGGCCGCGACCAGCTTGGAGATCATCTCCTCGTTGGAAGCGAAGGAGTCCAGGGTGACGGCCGGCCCGAGCGCCGAGGTGAAGTCCTCGAGCACGGACGGGGCGTCGTAGTCGCCCCAGGTGTAGATGGAGAGCTTGTCCTCCAGCGGACCGCCCGAGGCTTGCGCGCTGGACCCAGCGTTGGAGCCCGGGCTGCTGCAGGCTGCCAGGAACAGGGTGCCGCCCGCCGCGGCGGCGAAGCTGAGGAAGCGACGGCGGCTGAGCTCGCGCGCGATGATCGGCGCAGCGGACGAGCTGGCGAGGATGCGCAGCGGTGAACGTTCGGCGGTCATGAGTGCTCCTCGATGGGGGATTCGGGGGTGGCGGATGCTGATGAGAGGGTGGGTGGGTCGACGTGTGCCGTGGCCGGCAGCTCGTCGTCGGCGGCGAAGATGATCACGGATTCCGGCGTCCACGAGCACCAGACGGTGTCGCCGACCGAGAGCCGCGGTGCCTCGGGGGTGGGCCGGCGGGCGAGCACACTCTGCGTGCCCGCTCCGTGCGCCCCGCCGAGCTGCACCAGGTACTGCATGGTCTCACCCAGGTGGGAGACACCGATCAGGGTTCCGGCGACCCGGTTGGCGCCGTCCTGGCTGGCATCCGCTGCGCCCGTGCGCGCGCTGATCTGCACGAACTCGGGGCGCACCGCGGCCTGCGCGGCATCGCCGACGCGAAGCCGCGGGCTGCCGGTGGCGGTGCGCGCGGCCCGCAGCAGACCGTGCGGGGTCTGCAGTGTGGTGGCCCCCGGCACATCGCCGACGATGGTGCCGGCGAGGAAGTTCTGCTGGCCGACGAAGCCGGCGACGTAGGCGGTGGCGGGTGAGGAGTAGATGGTGTCGGCGTCGGCGAGCTGCTCGATGTGGCCGTCGCGCATGATCGCGATGCGGTCGCTCATCGACAGCGCCTCGCCCTGGTCGTGCGTGACGAAGACGAACGTGATGCCGAGTCGGGACTGCAGCAGTTTGAGCTCGAGCTGCATCTCCTCGCGCAGCTGGCGGTCGAGGGCGCCGAGCGGCTCGTCCAGCAGCAGCACGGCCGGCCGGTTGACGAGGGCGCGGGCCAGGGCGATGCGCTGCTGTTGGCCGCCGGAGAGCTGCGTCGGCTTGCGGTCGGCGAAGCGGCGCATCTGCACCATGTCGAGGGCCTCGGCCACGCGCTCCCGGATCTCGGCCTTCGGGGTGCGCCGCTGCTGCAGGCCGTAGGCCACGTTCTCGGCGATGCTCATGTGCGGGAACAGCGCATACGCCTGGAACACGGTGTTCACGTTGCGGCGGTACGGCGGCTGGCCGAGCACGCTCTGGCCGGAGATCAGGATGTCGCCGGCATCCGGGTGTTCGAAGCCGGCGATCATGCGCAACGTCGTCGTCTTGCCGCAGCCGGACGGGCCGAGCAGGGAGATGAACTCACCGGCAGCAATGTCGAGGCTCAGATCGTTGACGGCGGGAGTCTCGCCATAGAACTTGCTGACCCCCCGCAGTTCGATGGCCCCCGACTGGGATTGGACGCCCGGCACACTCGCTTCGGCATGGTCGTCGAGAACGGTCACCGGCACCTCCATAGCTGCAAACGTTCTGGTCATTCAATCTGGGAACGGTGATTTGCACAATGCATTTCGTTGCGAAAAAGCCATTTCGTTGCGAAGACCGTCGAATCGAATGCGCAGCTCCGTCGAAAGCGGAGGAATTCCGGCGCGCAGAAATTCCGTGAAACTTCACCCCGTCAAGCCGGGGGAGCGGCGGACACCTCGGCCGCAGAGTGGATGCAGACCACAACGGGTGCGGGTCGGCAGCAGGCGACACCGGCACCGGGAACCGTTCGAAGGAGAACACCATGACAGCGCAGAACACCCCCGACTCGTTCCGGGCCGGCGACCAGACGCAGACCGCGGAGCAACTTGAGCTGGAGTGGGCGGCCGACCCGCGCTGGGACGGCATCCGCCGCGACTACACCGCCGCCGATGTGATCGCGCTGCGCGGCCCGGTGCGTGAGGAACGCACCCTCGCCCGGCGCGGGGCCGAGAAGCTCTGGGGTGCGATCCAGAACAACGGCACGCCGGAGGACCCGCGCTGGGTGGCGGCGCTCGGCGCCCTGACCGGCAATCAGGCGGTGCAGCAGGTGCGGGCCGGGCTGCAGGCGATCTACCTCTCGGGCTGGCAGGTCGCCGCCGACGCCAACCTCTCTGGCCAGACCTATCCGGACCAGTCGCTCTACCCGGCGAACTCGGTTCCGGCCGTCGTGCGGCGCATCAACAACGCGCTGCTACGCGCCGGGCAGATCGAGTTCGCCGAGGGCGGGGTTTCGACCGGCTCAACCGGCGGGGAGCCGATCGACTGGATGGCGCCGATCGTCGCCGACGCCGAAGCCGGTTTCGGCGGCCCACTGAACGCCTACGAGCTGATGGCGTCGATGATCGAGGCCGGGGCGGCCGGGGTGCACTGGGAGGACCAGCTGGCCAGCGAGAAGAAATGCGGCCACATGGGCGGCAAGGTGCTCGTGCCCACCGGGCAGCACATCCGCACGCTGAACGCGGCCCGGCTGGCGGCGGATGTCGCCGGTGTTCCGTCGATCGTGATCGCCCGCACCGACTCTCTCGCCGCCAGCCTCATCACCAGCGACCACGACGAGCGCGACCGACCGTTCATCACGGGCGAGCGCACCGCCGAGGGCTTCTACACCGTGCAGAACGGCATCGAACCGGTGATCGCCCGTGGCCTCGCGTACGCGCCGTACGCCGACCTGATCTGGGTGGAGAGTGCGGAGCCCGACCTCGAGCTGGCCCGCCGGTTCGCCGAGGCCATCCACGCCGAGTTCCCGGGCAAACGCCTCGCCTACAACTGCTCGCCGTCGTTCAACTGGAAGCGGCACCTGAATGACGCGCAGATCGCCAGTTTCCAGCGGGACTTGGCCGCGCTCGGCTACGCGTTCCAGTTCATCACGCTGGCCGGGTTCCACTCGCTCAACCACTCCATGTTCACGCTCGCCCACGACTACGGCACCCGACACATGAGCGCCTACGTCGAACTGCAGGAGGCCGAGTTCGCCTCGGAGGCCTCCGGCTACACGGCCACCCGTCACCAGCGGGAAGTCGGCACCGGCTACTTCGACCGGATCGCCACCGCGCTCAACCCCGATAGCGCCACCCTCGCCCTCGCCGGATCGACCGAGGCCGAACAGTTCTAACCCCGTCGGTTCCGGGCCATCCGCTGGTTGAGCCTGTCGAAACCGTCTCACTGAATTCGCAAGGAGCCAGACCATGAACACGACAACGCTCACCGAGCCGCGGTCGAGCACCGCAGCCGCCCCCACCGTCCCTGCACACGAGCCGCGCATCGAGGTCGTCGGGGAGATGGGCCCCCGCTATGCGGAGATTCTGACGCCGGAGGCGCTGGACTTCCTCGCCGCGCTGCACGACCGCTTCGCCGGCATCCGTCACGACCGTCTCGCCGCCCGGCTGCGGAACCCGGTCGACGTCGCGAACGGGCGCAACCCGCGCTTCCTGGAGGAGACAGCGGCCATCCGGCAGGACCCGAGCTGGCGAGTGGCCGGCGCCGGGCCCGGCCTGGAGGACCGCCGGGTGGAGATCACCGGGCCGACCGACCGCAAGATGGCGATCAACGCGTTGAACTCCGGCGCAAAGGTCTGGCTCGCCGACCTGGAGGACGCCACCAGCCCCACCTGGCAGAACGTGATCGAGGGGCAGCTGACGCTGCTCGACGCGCTCGCCGGAACGCTCAGCCACACCAGCGCAGACGGCAAGGAGTACACGGTCACCCACGACATCGCCGGGCCGGACACCCCGACCATCGTGATGCGCCCACGCGGTTGGCACCTGCCAGAGAAGCACCTGCGCTTCCACGATCGAACCGGTCGGCGGATGAGCGCCTCCGGCAGCCTGGTCGACTTCGGGCTCTATTTCTTCCACAACGCGACCAGGCTGATCGAGCTCGGCAGCGGGCCGTACTTCTACCTGCCCAAGCTCGAGGGGCATCTGGAGGCCCGGCTGTGGAACGACGTGTTCGTCTTCGCGCAGCGCTCCCTCGACATCCAGACCGGCACGATCAGGGCAACCGTGCTGATCGAGACGATTCAGGCCGCCTTCGAGATGGAAGAGATCCTGTACGAGCTGCGGGAGCACTGCGCGGGGCTGAACGCCGGGCGCTGGGACTACATCTTCTCGATCATCAAGGCCTTCCGGTCGCGCGGGCGCCGCTTCGTGCTGCCCGACCGCAGACACATCACGATGACGGTGCCGTTCATGCGGGCCTACACCGAGCTGCTGGTGTCGACCTGCCACCGACGCGGGGCATATGCCATCGGCGGCATGAGTGCGTTCATCCCGAACCGGCGCGATCCAGAGGTCACCGCGCGCGCCCTCGAACAGGTCGCCGCCGACAAGCGCCGCGAGGCCGCCGATGGCTTCGACGGCACGTGGGTCGCCCACCCCGACCTGATCCCCACGGCGCGCGCCGAGTTCGACGCGGCGTTCCAACGGCCCGGTGCCCCGGACGGCGCCATCAACCAGCTGCACCGCACGCGCTCGGAGGTGCAGGTGAGCGCGGCGCAGCTGTTGGACATCGGATGGGGCGGTGGGCAGGTGACCGAGGTTGGCGTGCACGACAACATCGCGATCGCGCTGCGCTACATCGAGTCCTGGCTGCGCGGCACCGGCGCGGTCGCGATCGACAACCTGATGGAGGACGCGGCGACGGCCGAGATCTCGCGCTCGCAGGTGTGGCAGTGGGTGAACGAGAACACCGTCACCGCCGAGGGGCGCCGCATCGACGTGGCCTGGGCGCGCACGGTGCTGCGGCAGGTGGCGGGCGGCCTCGACCGCTTCGACGGTGACCGCTTCGATGATGCTGTCGAGGTCTTCACCTCCGTCGCGCTGGAGCCGGAGTTCCCGGCTTTCCTGACGGTCGGGGCGTACGCACGGTTCCTCTGAGCCGCCCGCCGGTTGAGTGCCCCTCCCACTGGTTGAGCCTTCCCGCCGGCTGCACCTTTCCGCTGGTTGAGCCCCTCCCGCTGGTTGAGCTTGTCGAAACCCCCACCCGGTTTCGACAAGCTCAACCGGCGTTTCGGTGGCACCGCACCTATGCTGATGCGATGACCGCCGTGACCGTTCGCATTGCCGGGCCCGAGGATGCCGCCGCGCTCGCCGAGGTGGCCGCTGCCACGTTCCGCCTCGCCTGCCCGCCGCAGACCACCGAGCTGGCGATCGCCGAGTTCCTGCGCGATGTGCTCTCTGAGGCGCACTTCGCGGGCTACCTGGCCGATGACACCCGCACGGTGCTCCTCGCCGAGCAGGACGGGCGCGCGGTCGGCTACACGCTGCTCGTGTTCGGGGAGCCGGCAGACCCGGCGGTGAGCGCGGCCGTCGGCATCCGCCCGACCGTCGAGCTCAGCAAGTGCTACGTGCGCGCCGAGACGCACGGCGGCGGGGCGGGCGCCGCGCTGATGGCGGCGACACTCGAGGCGGCCAGCGAACGTGGAGCCGCCGGGATCTGGCTCGGCGTCAACGACCAGAACGCGCGGGCGATCCGCTTCTACGAGAAGAGCGGCTTCGTGAAAGTCGGGAACAAGCGTTTCTTGCTCGGCGGCGTCTACGAGAACGACCACACGCTGGAGCGCGCGCTCTAACCCCCGGCAACACTTCAGTTGAGAGCGGCCAAATGGCCACTTTCACGCCCCTCAACCGGCCATTTGACCGCTCTCAACGGACTTGCGCGCGATCAGCCAGATGCCGATCGCCGAGGCGACGAAGAGCGCGGCCAGGATCGCCCAACCCAGCATCCCGAGTTCGAGGGCCGTTGCCGTGATGACGAGCGGGGCGAGCATGGTGCCGAGCGAGAAGCCCATGCCGAACATGCCCTGGTAGGCGCCCGCCCGCTGCGGGTCGGCCAGCTCGAAGCTGAGGCCCCACGTGCCGGCCTGGGAGAGGATCTCGGCGAAGGAGTGGAACAGCGCGCCGCCGACGAGCAGCGTGATGGCCATCCCGACGCCCACCCCGACGCTGCCGCCGGCGACATCCGTGCCGGCAGACAGGGCGTACAGGCCGCACGCAATCAGCATGAAGGCGCCGGCGATGAGCACCGACCGGCCCGCCTTGCGGATGTCGTCGGTGCCGCGCGAGAGCGGGATCTGCAGCGCGATCACGATGACGGTGTTGACGATGAGCACCGCGGACACCATGACGTCGGGGGCGGCGGTGTTGTGCACGATCCAGAGCGGCACGCCGATCTCACCGAGTGCGAACTGCATGCCGAAGACCCCGGCCAGGGCGGTCAGCGCCAGGTAGCGGCGGTCGCGGAACGGCGAGCGGGCGGACGCCGCGGCGGCGGCAGCGGCCTGGCGCGCCGAGGCGACCTCGTGCGCGGCGATTGCCGCGGTATCGGCGTCGACCGCGAGCCGGGCGCGGCGCTCCCGCGGCGGCGCATCAACGATGTGTGCGGGGAGGCGCAGCATCTGCAAGGCGCTGACGGCGTAGATCGCGCCGGCGGCGATCATCAGGCCGCGGTAGGCCTCGATGGTGCCGGCGAGCAGGGCGAGGCCGGCGATCGCGCCGCCGGCTGCGATGCCGACATTGGTGATGGTGCGGAGAATGGCGCGGGTGCTCACCCGGTGCTCGCCGTCGAAGGCGCGGGCGATCACCGCCGAGCGCGTGGAGTTCGCCGCCCGATTCAACCCGGTCGCGATGCAGGCCAGCAGCAGCGCGGTGCCGAAGTCGCTGGCGAAGGGGTAGGCCGCCATGGTGACTCCCTCAAGCAGGAGGAACGCGAAGAGCATGCGCCGGGCCGAGAGGATGTCGGCGAAGTGGCCGCCGAGGTAGGAGGTGGCGACGCCAATGCCCGAGGAAATGCCCAGGATGAGCGCGATCTCGCCCGCGCTCAGGCCGACGAAGTGGGTGAAGAAGAGCACCGTGAGCGCGAAGAAGATGCCGCGGCCGAGAGTGGAGATGAGCGTCGACGTTGCCAGCACACGCAGCACCGGGTCGGCGAGGGCCGCGCGGATGCCGCTCGGGCGCTGCTTCGGCTCCGGGGAGGTGCCGGCGGCATCCGCATCGCTGAAGGGTGCGATCGGGATGCTGGCGGTGTCGGGGCTGCTGCTCATGCTGTATTTCTCCCACGGGGCGGACGCCGCCAAATATTGATGTAGCGTTTTGCTTCATGTTGCGTTACCAGCTGACCGAGACCGACCTCGGGAACGTGCGCTTCGCCCTCTCGCCGCTCTGCGAACTCGGGCTCTCGCTGCGCGCGCTGCGCGACCCAGCCCGCTACCCGCTGCAACTGCCGTGGCTGCGGCACACCGAGCAGGCGCGGACCGGCATCGACAACGAGATGCTGATGGCGCTGGTCGACGACAGGCTCTGGACGCCGGACTTCCTGAACCCACGGCCGCTCTCGCCGCTGACCCGGCTCGACGACGAGCTCGACGTGCTGCGCCGCATGCCCAGCCGGCGCTTCACCGAGCAGCTCATGATGGTGCACCAGGGGCGGATGCCGGCCGCGCTCGACGGGCCGCCGCGCGCAGCCATCGCCCGGATGGTGTCGGCGCTGGAACAGTTGTGGGCCGCCGGCTTCGTCGACTACTGGCCGCGGATGCGCACGATCCTGGAGGCCGACATCGTCTACCGGGGGCGGCAGCTGGTGCAGAGCGGGCTCTCGGCGATGCTGAACGGGCTGGCGCCGACCGCCTCCTGGGATGGTCGGGTGCTCACGGTGCGACTGCGCGCCCCGCTGGATCGTGACGTGGCGGGAGGCTCGGGGCTCACGCTCGTGCCCACGATGTTCACGAACCGCGCCTCGGCACCGATCGCCCCCGATGAACCGCCGACCATGTTCTACCCGGCCCGAGGGCAGGGCGCCATGTGGGAGGCGGAGCGGGTGCAGAACCCCGCGGCGCTCGCCGGGATCGTCGGTGAGGTGCGGGCGAAGCTCTTGATCGCGCTCGGCGAGCCGTCCTCGTCCACCGAGCTGGGCATCCGTTTCGGGGTGTCGACGTCGGCCGTGAACCAACACCTGCGGGTGCTGCGGGAGGCCGGCCTGCTCACCTCCACGCGCTACGGGCACAGCATGCTCTACCTGCGCAGCGAGCTGGGCTCCGCCCTGCTGGCCGGGTCTCCCGCCCAAGTCCGTTGAGAGCGGTCAAATGGCCACTTTCGAGGCGCCGAAGTGACCATTTGACCGCTCTCAACGGAATCAACGGGGGGTCGTCGCGGCGGGGCGGCGCACCCGCTCGTAGGCGGCGAGTGCGGCCCGGCGGCTCTCGCCGAGGTCGACGAGCGGCTCCGGGTAGTCGGGCGTGCCCCACTCCGGCACATGGCGCCGCACGTAGCTGCCGTGCGGGTCGAACTTCTGCTGCTGCAGCACGGGGTTGAAGATGCGGAAGTAGGGCGCGGCATCCGCCCCCGACCCGGCGACCCACTGCCAGTTGAATGGATTGCTGGCGGCGTCGGCGTCAACAAGGGTCTGCCAGAACCACTCCTCGCCCTGCCGCCAGTCGATCAGCAGGTTCTTGCTCAGATAGGACGCCACGACCATGCGCACCCGGTTGTGCATGGTGCCGGTGGCCCAGAGCTCGCGCATGCCGGCGTCGACGAGCGGAACACCGGTCAGGCCGCGCTGCCAGGCGGTCAGTGCGCGCGGATCGAGCGGCGGCCACTCGAACGCGTCGAACTCGCGCCGCCAGTTGACTCGGTGCAGATCCGCGGCGTGGAAACTGACGTGGGCAGCGAACTCGCGCCAGCCCAGCTGGCGCAGGAATGCCGAGGCTGCCTCGGCGCCGGGGTGCCCGGATGCCGCGGCGGCACGCACCCGCATCGTCTCGTGCCACACCGTGAACGGGCTGATCTCGCCCCAGCGCAGGGCGGGGGACAGGCGCGACGTCACGTCTTCGGCCGGCTCGTCGCGCTGCTCGGGGTAGAGCGGCAGCTTCTCGCCGAGGAACTCGGCCAACAGATCGAGGGCCCCCTGCTCGCCCGGCTGCCAGGCGGCGCGCAGCCCACCGGCCCAGTCGGGTGCGCTCGGCTGCAGGCCCCAGTCTTCCAGCGTCTCGCTCTGCGGTGACTGGGCCGTGCCGGCTGTGCCCGCCGGCGCGGGCAGCGGGCGGCGCGGCTCCGGCATCGCCAGGGCACGCCGCCAGAACGGGGTGAACACCGAGTACGGCTGGCCGGCGCCGGTCGTCAGCGTCCACGGCTCGTAGAGCAGCGACGCTGCGTGGCTCTGCACGTGCAGCCCCGCCTCCCGCAGCCCGAGCTTGAGCGCCGCATCGACGGTGCGCTCCGCCCGGCCGTAGCGACGGTTCCAGAACACCGCGTCTGCAGCGGCCTCGGTCGCGACGAGCGGGATCACGGCCCCGGCGGCGCCTCGGCGCAGCACCAGCGGGATGCCGAGCGCGTCCAGGCTGGCGCGCAGCGACTGCAGGCTCTGGTGCAGCCACCAGCGGGACGCCCCGCCGAGCGGGCGCACGTCGGGCGACTCCTCGTCGAGCAGGTAGACGGCGACCACCGGTGTGCCGCGGGCGATCGCGGCGGTGAGCGCCGGATTGTCGCCGACCCGCAGGTCGTCGCGGAACCAGACCAGCGCCGTTCTCATCGGGTGGCCGTCATCGCAGGGGCTCGCATCGTCAGTTCAGCTCGTCATCGACGCGCAGCACGAGCTTGCCGCGCACGTGACCGGTCTCCTGCAGGCGGTGTGCCTCGGCGGCCTCCGCCAGAGGGAGCACCCGGTCGACGTGCGGGCGCACCTGGCCCTGCTCGATCAGCCTGCTGATGACGGCGAGGGTGCGGGCGTCGGGGGAGATGTTGTAGCCGGTGGCGCGGATGCCGCGGGCTGCGGCATCCGCGGCCAGACTCGGCCAGCTGCCCGTCGGCGCGTTCACCAGCAGGCCGCCCGGCCGCAGCACGTCGAGCGAGCGGGTGCCGGTGTCGGCGTGCACATTGCCGATCAGGTCGATGACGACGTCGATGTCGCGCACGCGCTCTTCGAAGCGCTCGCTGCGGTAGTCGATGGTCTCGTGGGCACCGAGGCCGCGCAGGAACTCGGCGTTGCTGGCCGAGCCCGTCGCGGTGACGTGGGCGCCGAAGAAGCGGGCGAACTGCACCGCGAAGTGGCCGACCCCGCCGGCGCCGGCGTGCACCAGCATCCGCTGCCCCTGGTGTGCCTTCGCCAGGTCGACGACCATGCCCCAGGCAGTGAGAGCGGCGACCGGCGTCGCGGCGGCCTCGGCGAAGCTCAGCGAGGCCGGCTTCGGCAGCACGCTCATCGACGACACGGAGATGTACTCGGCGTAGCTGCCGCCGCCGCGCGGGTAGCGTCCCATGCCGTAGACGGCATCGCCCGGCTGCAGCGGGTGCGCGGCGTAAGGCACCTGCTCGACGATGCCGGCGAAGTCCAGCCCCAGCACGGTCGGGAAGCTCTCGATCGCTGCGGCCGTGCCGCGCCCGGCCCGGGTCTTCGCGTCGATCGGGTTCACTCCGGCGGCGACGACGCGCACCAGCAGCTCGTCGCTGATCCGCAGGGGCAGCGGGGCCTCGGCCAGGTGCAGCTCGGAGGCGTCGCCCAGGCGGTCGATGACCGCCGCCCGCATGGTCTTCGGTTCTGGCATCCGTCGCTCCTCGATTGCACATCGCACACTGCGCATTGCGCGTAGGTCCGCTGACCACGCTAACGCACGGGCGCGGCGTGGGCACCGAGGCGCCGATTGTAACGATTTGGGGGTGATTTCCGTCCACAGGCCCTGCGCTACGCGACCCTACTACGCAACAGGATTGTGCCCCAAAGGGGGACAAGCGGAACAGGAGTTGATCGTGCGATATAAAGCTCTGCTACTCACCGGTTTGGTGGTGGCTGCCCTCGTGGTGCCGGCGGCGCCCGCGATGGCCGGCAACAACGGCAACGGGAATCACGGCAACAACAACAGCAACAACGGGAACCACGGGAACGGCAACAACGGGAACGGCAACCACGGCAACAACGGAAACGGGGGTAACAACGGCAACGGCGGCGGGAACAGCCAGAACACCGACAAGTTGCTCAAAGCTGTCACGGTGAACGGCATCATGGCCCACACCCGGGTGCTGCAGCGGATCGCGAATGCCAATGGCGGCACGCGCGCATCGGGCACGCCGGGATTCAACGCCTCGGCCGCGTATGTCAGTGGCGAGCTGCGCAAGGCCGGGTACAAGGTCACTGAGCAGCCCTTCGATTTCCCCTACTACGAGGAGACCGGTCCGGCCTCGCTCAGCCAGCTGTCGCCGAGCCCGACCGACTACCAGGTCGCCACGCTCGACTACTCGGGCAGCGGCACCGTCGTCGGAACCGTCGTGGCGGCGCTGAACACGATCGTGCCGGCGTCCCCGACGCCGAGCTCGGCATCCGGATGTCTGCCGGGCGACTTCGCCCCCGCGTCGGCAACGGAGCCGCAGATCGCACTCATCCAGCGTGGCACCTGCACCTTCGAGGAGAAGGTGGCCAACGCCGTCGCTGCGGGCTATGACGCGGCCGCGATCTTCAACGAGGGCAACCCGGGGCGCACCGACCTTCTGACGGGCGTGACCCTCGGCGTGCCGGCAGCGGTGCCGGTGGTCGGGTTGAGCTACGCCGACGGCGCTGCGCTGTACACGGCGGCTCAGGCCGGCGCGGTCACGCTGTCGCTGAGCACGTCGACGATCTCAGAGAACCGCACGACCATGAACATCCTGGCCGACTCGAAGAAGGGCGACCCGAACAAGGTCGTCGTCGTGGGCGCGCACCTCGACTCGGTTCTGGCCGGGCCGGGCATCAACGACAACGGCAGCGGAACCGCGACCAACCTCGAGACCGCCATCCAGATGTCGAAGTTGAACATCAAGCCGCAGCAGCAGCTGCGCTTCGCATTCTGGGGAGCGGAAGAGGAGGGGCTCCTGGGCTCCACCCACTACGTCGCAAACCTCAGCGACGCGGAGCTCGGAACGATCTACGCGAACCTGAACTTCGACATGCTCGGATCGCCGAACTACGTGCGATTCGTCTATGACGGCGACGGCTCGGACGACCCGGATGGCCTCGCGGGCCCTCCCGGGTCTGCTCAGATCGAGACGGTGTTCACCGACTACTTCGCTGCGAAGGGTCTGGCGAGCGCACCGACCGCCTTTGACGGGCGCTCCGACTACGGCCCCTTCATCGAGGTCGGCATCCCCGCCGGCGGTCTCTTCAGCGGTGCCGAAGAGCTGAAGACCCCGGAGCAGGCAGCCATCTTCGGTGGCACGGCCGGGGCCGCGCTTGACCCCTGCTACCACCAGGCCTGCGACACGATGAACAACCTCAGCACAGCCGCGCTGAGCGAGCTCGGTGACGCGGCGGCGCACGCCACGATGACGCTGGCCATGATGAAGACCGGATTCTTCGAGGACGGCAGCCGCAGGGCTGCGGGTGCGCAGCTCTCGGTCGACAACTTCGACTACTGGGGCAGCGCGCTGCGCCGCTAGAACGAAGCGAGGCGAAGGTCCGGTCCCCGCGGTTGCGGGGGCCGGGCCTTTCGCATGTCGGCTCAGGCCGGAGGGGAAGAGCGCAGCCAGTCGGCGAGGCCGGCGCGCAGGGCTGCGGTTTGCGCGACCGGGGAGTCGTCGCGGGCGGGCACCCGCAGCAGCGGGGCGCCGAGTCCGGCCGCCCACTCCTCGGCGACGGGCACCGGGTGCACCGGGTCGCGCGGGGCCGCGACGACGAGCGATGGCACGCCCCTGGCCGCCAGCGCGGCGAGCTCGGCGGCGTCGTGGTAGGCGCGGTTGCGCGGAACCTCGGTCAGCCGCACGGCGCGCGCCGCGGCATCCGGGGCCGTGAACTGGGTCAGCAGCCCCCGCCCGCCAGCCGGGGAGGCGGCGAAGACCTCCTGGTAGAGCGAGCTCTCGCGAAAGACTCCGAGCCCCTCTACGGGCCCCAGCCGGGCCAGCAGCTCGGCGATTACGGGGAACACACGCAGGTTCGACGGCAGCGCCTCGCTGCTGAACGAGGGCCGCACGAACACCGCCCGGCGCACCGGCAACAGCTCGTCGAGGGTGATGCGCAGTGCGAGGGCCGCCCCCATCGAGATGCCGATCACGGTGACGGGCTCACCCGGAGGCAGGGCGTCGCGGGCGGATGCCGCCAGCTCACGGGCGAGGGCGGCCAGCGTGAAGTCCGCGGCATCGCCGACGAGGGGAGAGTCGCCATGCGCACGCACATCGAGCGCGACGACCGGGCCGGGGGAATCGGCCAGGGCCGGGGTGAACAGCTCGAGCGGCTGGCGTCGATCGGCGCCGAGCCCGTGCAGCAGGAGCGTGGACATCAGGGCACGTAGAGCGCGCCGGGCCCGTAGAGTTCCCGCGCCTCGGCCGCTCGGGCCGCGCGGGCGGAGGCTTGCGCCTGGGCCTCCATCTTGCGGGCTGTGCGGTCGCGCAGCTCGTCGACCAGTTGCCCGGCCAAGCCGATCAGCAGTGCGATCTGCTCGTCGTCGCGGTCGACCCAGCGGCTGAGGGGCTCGTCGCCGATCGGCACGAAGTTGTCGTGCTGCTCCCACACTACGAGGGTGCGCTCGGCGCCGAGCACGTACTGCTGCCACCACACCTGGCGCATGTAGGGGCGCGGGATGCTGCGCCACGCCTTGCTTGTCGTCTTGATCTCGGCGAGTTCCACCCGCCCGCCGGGACGAACGGCGATGCCGTCGGGCGTGGCCAGGTGCAGGCGCTCCTCCGCGGCGTGGAACAGGCTCGAACTCGGCTCGATGCCGTGCTGGCGGCGCACCCACTCGGCGATGACGGGTTCGCGGGCGCGACCGTGGTCGGTCCACGAGTTTCCGCTGAAGCTGGAGCCGTTGAGCTTCTCGTAGGCGGCCGATTGGATCGAGCGCGGGGTCGAGAGCTTGGCGACATCCGTCGCCGTGATGCCGCGTGCCCGGGCGTAGAGCCAGGCGGCGCGATCGCCGGAGTCGGCCACGATACGGGTGAGGCAGGGGGCCTCGGCTGCGGCGGGCGCCTCGTCACCAGAAGAATCGGTGTCGAACAGTCCCAGCACAGCATCACTCACCCCTCTATTGTCGCTCGCATTGCGCTGCCGTGTGCACCCAGCCCGAGAAACTGGCGGATGCCGGCTGCGAGCCCGACCCGCGGGGGTGCGCTGCCGATGCGCGAAACCTCAGCCCCTTCACCTACGCTGGCCATCTGACCTGACCGGCAAACGAGGGGCGCCAGCCAATGAGCCAGCAACCACCACCGAGCCATGCGCGCCGGAACGCCTCGCTGGTGCTGCTGCTGGCCTACATCGGCGTCGTCGCCGCCATGACGCTGTCGCCGACACCGCTCGACCAGGGCTTCGAGTCGACGATCGACAAGTTCCTCAGCGTGCTGCACCGCAACGGCGTGCCCGAGTGGTTCGGCTACAACAAGCTCGAGTTCACGGCGAACATCCTCATGTTCGTGCCGCTCGGCTTCCTTGTCGGGCTGGCGCTGCCCGCCCGTATCTGGTGGATTGCCGTGCTCGTCTCGCCAGCGCTCTCCATCGCTATCGAGCTGACGCAGGCCGGCCTGCTCACGGCGCGCTTCGCCACGATGAGTGACGTCTTCGCCAACACCATCGGTGGTCTGTTCGGCACACTGCTGGCCATGATCCTGCGCGCGATCGTGAACGCGCGCGACGAGAAGGTGATTGCCCGGGCGCTGTGGCAGCAGCAAGAACAGCAGAGACAGGGTGCGTTCCCCGCTACACGGGCTCGCTGAGTAGCCTGCGAGCCGGCTTCAGCTGGCGAGCGCGTCGATGCTCACGCGTCCACCCCGGTGAGGCGTCCGCGCCGGATCCACGCTGGCCGGCGGGATGAACCAGGGCACGTTGTCGACGATCTCAATCTGCCAGCCGTTGTCGTGTATTCGATGGTGGCAGCCGCTGCAGAGCAGGATGCCGTTCGCCAGGTCGGTGGGACCGTCATCCTTCTCCCACCATTTGAGGTGGTGCGCCTCGGCGTAGCCGGGCGGATGCGGGCACCCGGGCCAGGCGCAACCTCCGTCGCGCTCGGCAAGGGCGATCCGCTGGGCGCGGGTGAAGGTGCGGCGAGCCCTGCCGAGGTCGAGCACCTCGCCGGTCCCGCCGAGCACGACGGGGATGATCGCCGCGCTCGCCGATCGGCACCAGCATCACATCGGAGAGGAACGCCGGCGCGGAATTGCTGCCCTGCCTCGCGCACAGCCGCTCCGGGCCGAGCTCTGGGCGGGAGCGCCGGCCGACCTCTGCGGCCGCCCGCATCCGTAGCGCGTGACACGCGCTGGAGTTGTTCAACGGTGCTGTTGAGGGTGGCATCCGTCCTGCCCTCGAATTCGGCCTCCAGCTGTCGCCCGATTCCTTCGTGGGGCGGGCCCGCAAATGATGCCGGGGCCGCCTGCTCCCAGGCGGATGAGAGAGTATCCACCGTGCTGGCGAGGGCCTTAATGGCCTCGTTCATCGCTGCACCTCCTTGTGCGATCGATGTCTGTGTGAGTTTCTGGCCTACGACAAGAATGCCCCCGACCACCGACACGACTTTCTGCATGCCGGGCAAGGATTCTGTCCTGCAACGTACTCAATTGCAGCGAAGTGCTTTGTCGCGGAGTCCTTCCAGAGCACCCCACAGATGACCACAAGGCGCGCACTGATGCCCGACTGTGCGGTGGGGATGCCCCCACTGGGTCCCAGTTCAAACGTGTTGGGCCCGTATCCGGCCAGTAGAGCCATTCAGAGACTTGAGGTCCGCCCGGACGGATTTCGCTCAACCGGCTGGTACGTGGATGATTGGTGTGGACTTTGTCGGCGCGGCCGATCTAGCGGGTGCTTTGACTGCCCCGATACCAACTTGGGGAGAGTGGCTTCGTGAAGCTATCCGTAATCGGCTGTGGATACCTCGGAGCCGTGCATGCTTCGGCGATGGCCGAGCTGGGCCATGAGGTCGTCGGGATCGACGTCGACGCGGCCAAGATCGAGCAGCTGGCGGCCGGCACACCTCCGTTCTTCGAGCCGGGTCTGCCCGAGATCCTCACCTCGGCCGGCGCGAGCGGGCGCCTGCGCTTCAGCACCGAGATGGCCGCGGTCGCTGAGTCGACCGTGCACTTCGTCGCCGTGGGCACGCCGCAGATGCGCGACAGCCACGCGGCAGACATGCGCTACGTCGACGCGGCGATCGACGCATTGATCCCCTTCTTGAAGGAAGGCGACCTCGTCGTCGGCAAGAGCACCGTGCCGGTGGGCACTGCGGCCAGGCTCGCGAAGAAGATCGCCGACAGCGGCTCCGGAGCCATGTTGGCGTGGAACCCCGAGTTTCTGCGCGAGGGCTTCGCCGTGAAAGACACGATCGAGCCCGATCGTCTCGTCTATGGCGTGGCTGATGAGCGCGCGGCATCCGTTCTGGATGAGGTCTACGCCACGGCGCTCGGCACCGGCACCCCGCGGATCATCACCGATTACGCCACGGCCGAGCTGGTCAAGGTGTCGGCCAACGCCTTCCTGGCCACCAAGATCTCGTTCATCAATGCGATGGCAGAAATCGCCGAGGTGACGGGCGCGGATGTCGGTCAGCTCGCTGACGCGCTCGGGCACGACGCTCGCATCGGCCGCCGCTTCTTGAACGCCGGTGTCGGTTTCGGCGGCGGCTGCCTGCCCAAGGATATCCGGGCATTCACGGCGCGCGCCGAGGAGCTCGGCCGCGGCGAATCCGTTGCATTCCTCAAAGAGGTCGACTCGATCAACATGCGTCAGCGTCAGCGCGTCGTCGACCTCGCGGTGGAGGCGCTCGGCGGCTCTGTCAACCACAAGCGCGTCGCTGTGCTCGGTGTCACCTTCAAGCCCGAATCGGATGACGTGCGCGACTCCCCGGCCCTCGACGTCGCCGTGCAGCTCAAGGGCCTGGGCGCCCAGGTCATCGCGACAGACCCGCAGGGCATTGAGAATGCCCGGGGGCGTCACCCGCAGCTCGACTACACGGAGTCCGTCGACGAGGCTCTGGCCGGCGCGGACCTCGTGGTGCTTGCCACCGAGTGGAAGCAGTTCCGCGAGCTCGACCCGGCGTGGGCTGCGACGCTCGTCAGCGGGCAAACCGTGATCGATGGCCGCAACGTTCTGGATGCCGCCGCCTGGCGTGCTGCCGGATGGACGTATCGGGGCATGGGGCGGCCGTAACTGCATCGCCCTCCGCGATTCATTCATCTCAGATTCCGGCTTTCGGTGTTGAAGGTGCCGTCGGGCTGCCCGTGGCGCTAGCTGGCGCAACTTTCCTGCTGTAGCCGAGCGCTCCTGCTGCAGCCCATCTGTCTTGCTCGTGCGCAGCGAAGCCAGCTCGGGGCCGACCGACAGCCGTCATCACAATCATTCGGATAGCCCAGGGAAAGCGATATCCATGGCACTGCAACACAGCGCGTCGGCTCCTGCCCGCGTTGAAAAGACGCTGACGCCCGTCCGCGGCGACATCCAGGCGCTGAGGGCGCTCGCTGTCGGACTCGTTGTTCTCAACCATCTGTGGCCCGATCGCGTGGCAGGCGGATACATAGGCGTCGACATCTTCTTTGTGATCTCCGGCTTCCTGATCACCGCGCACCTCCGCCGCGAAGTTGACCAAACAGGGCGAGTGGACATTGCCCGGTTCTGGGCCCGTCGCGCGAGACGCCTCTTGCCCGCCGCGTTCCTTGTTCTACTGTTTTCTGCATTCGTGAGCGCGGTCCTCTTGCCAATTACGGACCGCGAGTCGGCCTACCAGCAAATCGGGGCCGCCGGGGCGTACGTGCTCAATTGGCTGCTCGCAGCCACCTCAATGGACTACTTCGCGACTGGGTCGGCGCCCTCTCCAGTTACGCACTTCTGGTCTTTGTCTGTCGAGGAACAGTTCTACATCGCGTGGCCACTGCTGATCGTCAGCAGCCTCCTTCTGGCGCGCAAGCTGCCCGGGCTCTCGCGCGATGCCTTGATCATAATTCTCATCACGATGGTGTTCATCGGATCGCTGGCTTGGGGCATTCACAGCGCCAACGCCGAGCAGGCTGCGGCGTACTTCCAGACCACTGGGAGAGCCTGGGAGTTTGCGGCTGGTGGCCTGCTCACGTTCCTGCCCTCCCCGAAATCCCGGTTGAAGCCTCTGCTCATCCCGGTGGCGTGGGCGAGCTGGGTGATCCTTCTGCTGGGTGCCTACGTGCTGGATGGCAGCAGCGGTTTCCCGGGGGCCCTGGCCCTCGTGCCGGTCATCGCAACGGCAGCCCTGATCTGGATTGGCGACATTAACAGCGTTTGGGCGCCAGCGAGACTAACTTCCCTGCGCCCGATCCAGTTTGTGGGCAACATCTCATACTCTTTGTATCTGTGGCATTGGCCGCTGATTGTCGCAGCTCCATTTGTGCTCAACCGCGAAATCTATGCGGTCGACAAGGTTCTCCTGCTCGCCATCGCAATTGCCCTCGCGTTCGTTTCACAGCGCTTCGTTGAGGACCCAGTCAGGCGTTCTGACGCCAAACTTTTCCAGCGACCACGGCCAGTGCTCGCCTTGACCGCGGTGACAATGGCAGCTCTGTTGGTCGGCACGTGGGCGGCGGGAGCGCGACTGGGCGACCGCGCAGAGACTGCGGCGCGGGCGCTCCACGTGAACTCGGTGGAGCCAGACGGCTGTTTCGGCGCGCAGGCCTTTCTTTCGGGCGCCGATTGCGCTCACTCTCATACTCTGACCGATCCCGACTTCCTGCTCATCACGGCCGAAAGTCAGATAGACACCGTCCGTAACGGCGATACGTGTCTGCAGGCGCGTGAGGAGACGGAACTCCTGCCCTGTTCGTTTGGAGCAGAGGATGAGACCAAGCGAGTGAATGCGGCGCTCATCGGGGACTCCCATGCGCGCATGTGGTTCCCGGCGCTCGACGCAATTGCGCTCAAGACGCAGCTGAGAGTTACGGCCTATGTAAAGAGCGCGTGTTCCCCAACGCTTGATCCATCTGTGGGCTACGCGAACGCGAGCGCGCACGATGAGCAGTGTCGCGTGTGGCGCGAATCCGCGATTCGCGAGATCGCCGAAGACCCTCTTATCGACGTCGTCATTACGTCCAGCTTCGACCGGAACTATCTTGGCGGTACCGATTCTCGCGGCAACCGCGTGGTGGACACGGGGGAAGGGTATGTCGCCGCATGGAACACGTGGCTTGCAGCTGGAAAACGCGTTCTCGTGATCAACGAGGTTCCTGAGCCAGAGCGATCAGTTCCGCAATGCATCGCGGAGGAGTTCACCATGGTGGACCCATGCACGTGGCCTTCCTCGCGAATCGCCGAAGCTGGACCACTCAAGAGGGCGGCGGCCGCGATCGAACACCCTCGATTTGAGTTCGTCGACTTTGAGTCAGACTTCTGCGACGAAACCGTGTGCCACTCCATCGTTGGCGGGATCCCTGCCTATCTCGATACCAGCCACATCACCGCACCATTTGCACGCACTTTTGCCTCACGATTCGAATCATTGGAAACGTTCGCTGACGGCGCTGGGGCGAACCCCTCGAACGTCCAGTAGGAGCAGCCAGGCGAGCACGTGCATGCCGTGATCCACGTTCGGCCCAATGATCGCGCTGCGCCACGCGAAGAACACCCCGGGGGCACCGGAATGCAAAAGTCAGCCGTGGGCAAACTTCAATCAGAGCTTCCGGTAATCTCTTGCGGCTATCAAATCGCGCGCGATCATGCGCCACAAGTAGGCGAGACACTGTGCGTGGAAGATCGCTGCCACACACCCCTACCCTCGATGGCATCCGTGCGATCGCGGTACTGACGGTCTTCGCTCACCATGTCTTTCCGTGGTCTGGAATCCCCGGCCTCGGCGTCGATGTCTTCTTCGCCATCAGCGGATGGCTCATCACCCGCATCCTGCTGAGGGAATTCGACAAGAACGGCAAGATCAACCTCGGCAAGTTCTACGCCAAACGCGCACTTCGCCTCTACCCGCCCCTGCTTGTGACTGTCGCCACGTTCCTACTGCTGTGGTTCACACAGGGTCAACCGTTCACAAAGGTGCTCGAGTCGTCGGCATGGTCACTGACTTACCTTTCGAACATTGCGATGACGGCCGGATGGTCACAAGTGCTGCACTTAGCGCACACGTGGTCGCTGGCGATGGAAGAACAGTTCTACGTGATCTGGCCCCTCGTCCTGATCCTCATGCTCACGCTCAAGATGCCGCGCGGCCTGATGCTGACACTCCTCGGCGTAGGCACGGCGATCAGCTTCGCTTCGTGGGTGCTCCTGCCTGACCAGCCGTTCAACCCGATCTCGCGCGCCGGCGCGATGCTGGTCGGCTGCGCAGTCGCAATCCTGGTCGAGAAGAAGCCCTGGCAGAACACGCCCATCGCGTACATTGCCGCGCTCGCGATCACAGGCGTCGTGTTCGCCCACACCTTCGCCGATTTCAACTACACCGCCACCACGTGGATCGTGATTGGTCTGACACCGCTCGTGATCCTTCACGCCGCCTTCGGACAGAGCTTCATCACCCGCCTGCTCTCAGCACCGTGGTTGGTATACATCGGGGTGATCAGCTACGAGATCTACCTATGGCACTACCCGATCTTCCGTGCAGTGCGCGACACTGGCGACTTCACCGGAGCTCAGGTCGGGCTCATCACCCTCATCCTCACCCTTACCGCATCTGCGCTCAGCCACATGGTTCTCGCGAAGCCGATCGCGAAGTTCCGGGCCCGCATCGACTCGCCGAAACCGGCTCCCGAGGCGGTCCTCGTACCCGCATAGCAATACCGCTTGGGTAGACCAAGCATGCCAGCGAGAGGTGCATGCGGGGAGCGGGTGCTAGCGACTGCCGCCCCGCATAACTGCATTTTGTAAGTCGATAGAGTGGTCGAGTGCGTTCGAAGACCCTGACTTACCTTCCTGCGCTCGACGGCATACGAGGTGTCGCGGTTCTCGTGGTGTTTTTCTACCATGCCTTCCACTGGCTCGGGGTTCCGGGCTGGCTCGGAGTCGACGTTTTCTTTGTGATCAGCGGATGGCTCATCACGCGCATCCTGATCAAAGAGCGTGTCAAGAACGGTCGTATCAACCTCGGACGGTTCTATCTGAAGCGGTTTCTGAGGCTTTACCCGGCGCTTCTCACAATGGTTGCCGTGGTGACGTTCGTGATGCTGGGGCTCGGGATTCTGGTTCCAACGCTTCTCAGCGACGCCGTCGTAGCGCTGAGCTATACCTCGAACATCGCGATGTCCTACTTCGGCACGTACATGATGCCGTTCCGTCACACGTGGTCGCTGGCCACGGAGGAGCAGTTCTACCTCCTCTGGCCGTTGATCCTCGTGGCGCTCTTCGCGTTCAAACTGAGCAACCGGACGCTTGCGATCCTCACCGGCGGCCTGGCAGTTGCCGGCTTCATGCTGAAGATCACGCTCGCGACAGTGGAATACAGCCCGCTGGCCAACACAAGCGCGCTCCTCGTCGGCTGCGCTGCTGCTTTCGTCGTTGCGGACAAGCCGTGGCAGAGCACTCCCCTCGCATATCTGGGGGTGGCGGCCATGCTTGTTTCGATAGCCGGTCATATGCTCGGCCTAGTGTCGAACTTCGCGGTGGCCGCAGTCGTCATCCTGTCCACGCCGTTCTTGATTTTCCATGCAGCGAGTGGGAAGGGCCCCCTCGTGTGGTGCCTCTCGCGCCCCTGGCTGGTCTATGTCGGTGTGGTCAGCTACGGGATCTACCTGTGGCACTATCCGATCTTGTTCATTCTGCGTACGAGTACCGACCTGTCTGGCGGTGCACTTGGAGCGGTCGCGGTCGTCCTCACCGGCATTGCGACTGTGCTCAGCCACAAATTTGTAGAGACGCCCTTCAACGCGCTCAAGGATCAGATCGGCACGCGGCAAACCGCCCGCGATGCCGGCCCGTTCTGTTCTGACCGCACGGGCCCACACAACGGCGTAGACGTGCTCGACGAGCAAGGGGCGGCGCAGGTACCGCCACGACGAGACGACGTCAGTCTCGGAGGCCGTCACAGCCCTGGGTAGCTGTGACGAATCAACTACGCTGGGTGCAGGGGTGCTCACGGCATTTAGGGGCAGGTTTCGCTGCTAAATGTGGGCCCGATCTATGCAGCTCGGAAACGGGTGGCATGAAAGGCTCAAGTTGGGCATTCAAGCGAAACCCGTCGTCGGCTTCTGGCGGCTCGTCGTGCTTCAAAGCACAGAAACGTTCATTCGTACTCAGAGTGACGCCTTGATCACATGGCAGGCGCGGACAGTCGGGTTCAAGGCGATTGCGTCGTCGCTGTCGCGAGCCGACGACCTCGTGGCGCAACACGGGCGATATCGGAGCGCGGTTATGCTGCGACTGTTTCGCCTCACCCGAAAGTCACGCCGCTTGGAGCGCCTGTTCTCCAGCGCAGGCGCCGAGATGATTCACGCGCACTTCAGCGAAGATGCCGGCCTCATCACACCAACTGCTCGACGCCTGAACCTTCCGACCGTGGTGAGCGTCTATGGCTTTGACGTGACCCGAGCTCTGCCCAACACTCAGTTGGGGAGGCGCCAAGCGCGTCGACGCACGGAAGCGTTTGAGTACGCATCCGCAATTCTGGCGAACTCTCGTTTCATGGCGGAGAGCGCGGTGGTATGCGGGGCGGATCCGAGCAAGGTCGAAGTGGTTCATCTCGGAATCGCGCTGAGCTCCGCCCCAGCCCAGGCGGACAACGCCGAGCGAGACGGAATCCTTTTCGTGGGACGCCTCGTTGAGAAGAAGGGGCTCGAGGATCTGATCCGGGCAGCGAGCCTGTTCCCGCCCGAGTTGGCCGGGACCAAGATTGTCGTGGTCGGCGACGGGCCGCTTCGGAGCGAGCTCGAACTGCTGGCACAGCAGCACGGCGTGAACGTCGATTTCAAAGGCTCGCAGCATGCGAGCGCGATCCAGGCCGAGATGGATGCCGCCGCACTGCTGTGTGTGCCGTCAAAGACCGCAGCCGACGGTGACTCCGAGGGCCTCCCGACCATCATCTTGGAGGGTGCATATGCGGGCCTGCCGGTGGTCAGCACCGAGCACTCCGGGATTCCGGAAGCCGTGGTTTCGGGGACAACAGGGATTCTTGTTCCAGAGAACAACCCCGAACGTCTTTCGGAGGCGCTGAGCGAGTTGCTCTCCGATCGAGCCAAGGCCGCACGGTATGGTGCAGCGGGCCGAGCGCACATCGCTGAGCACTTTGACAGCGCCGAATGCGCACGAAAGCTTGAGGCCGTCTACTCGCGTGTGGTTGCTCAGCACGCAACACGCTGAGCAGGCGCGACCCCAGAATTCGGTCGCTCGGCGTCAGGCCATGTCGTAGATCTCAAGTGAGCCGACCCCGATGTGGTCGTCAGTGAGATTCGCCCGTGCCCAGGTCCGAGCATTCGTCGCCATGCTGAGACGCAGCTCATGGTCATCGAGAAGCTCGGCCGTTCGCGCAACGAGCTCGTCATCGTCACGGCAGATGTAGCCGGTCCGGCCGTCAACCACGCAATCGACATTCCCGACCACGTCCGACACGATCGCGGGAACGCCCTGCAACTGGGCCTGGATCAACGACAAGGCCATGCCTTCCCACAGCGTAGGAAAGAGCAGGAGGTCGAAGCCGGAGATCGTCTTCTTCAGCTCGTCAGCGTTGATCCAGCCGGTCACATCGACCTCGGGGCGCCCCAGCCAGCGGTCGATGTCTGCCTCGTCCCCGCCGCCCACCCAGACGAAATCGGCTCTGGACGAGAGCTCTTTTGCGACGGCCGCGAAACGCCAAGGCGCCTTCTGGTAGCAGACTCGGCCAACCATGCCAACGGTCAGTCTCCCCTTTGCGTCCTCCGGAATGGCCTCAATCCGATGCGCTTCATGTGAGAGCCCATTGCGAAGCAGGAACGCGCGCGGTGCACGGATGGTCTCGGCGGCCAGCGCCATCTCCGAGTTCGACGACAGGATGAGGCCAGAGCCGCGCCGGGCGAGGAACCGCTCGAGCCCGAGGACCGCCCGCCGCACGATGGGGTGCATATTGAGGCGCAAGAACGCAAAACCGTGGGGCGAGTAGAAGACCTTGACCTTCGATCGGATGCCCATTCGCGCACCTCGCCCGATCACACCGGCCACGGTGGAGTGACAGTGGACGACATCCACCGCATTGTCTCTGTAGATGCGGCGCAGGTTGGTCCACATTGTGGCAAGGTCAACGACGCGATTCCCGTGCGGCTCCACGCGCTGGAGTTTCACCGCGTGGTTGAATCGCGTACGCAGCTCTTCGGGGCTGGGCGTGTCGCTGCGGACAAGATACATGACCTCGACCTGGGCCCCTTGAACTGCCTGCATGTGGCTCAGCCGTTCGGTCAGCGTCATGACGCCGCTGCCCATCGATTCTGTTACATGTAATACGTGCACTTCATACTCTCGGGCCAGTTCTGACGATGGGGTGCGTGCGGGCGAGGAGGTCGCCTCAGTCACTTTAACTCAGTTCGTGCGGCACAGCCGATGGTGCCGCGTGCGCACTTCCTCTCGCCAGCTCGTCCTGGTCCGACAGCGGTGCGTCGCCGCTGCTCTGGGCCGGCTGGCGGCCGAGTGCGCGTCGTCCGCGTTTGGTTCGTATGTCGACCTCACCGGGTGCCTGCGGATCGAGCGGTCTGCGTCGGGCCGCGACCACCACCAGCAGCACGAAGCCGAGATTCCAGCTGAGCGCATCCCACGAGGCGAACATAACCAACATCACGATGAGCAGCATGCGCCCAAGCACGTCGTTGCGCAGCCAGCCCACGATCACGGCCGCCGCCAGTAGACCGAGACCCACGAGGCCAGTGGCCCAACCCGTGCGCAAGAACTCCTGGTCAAAAACGTCGATGCCGTCCACTCCAACCGCGAAGCGTTGCAGTGCCTCGGCAATGCTGCCGTAGCCGGTGCCGAAGAGTGTCTCGAGCACCGAGCCGCGCTGCACCAATTCAGGCAAGAGCTGGAGGACCCCTGCCCGGTGCGTGAAAGAGTCAGTTTCCTTGACGGTCCCGAGACCGAGGTTTTCGAGCAGTCCTGAGTAATAGACGGCGATAGAAACGGCAACGGCGACGGCGCCGCCGATGAGGAGAGTCTTCAGCCGCAGCTTCGTGGCCAAGAAGTACACAAGCGCAAGTACCGCCGCGATCAAGGCACTCCGTGTGCCCGAAAAGACGATGAGAGTGCCGGCGACGGCGGCAACAGCCAGAGCCCAATACAGACGCCGTTCAACAAACAGCCAGATGCAAACCACGATTCCGACAGCGGCAAGGACGCCGAGAGGAATGGGGTGTCCGGTCGAGCCCATCGCGCGGCCGACGAGCCAGGGCGCAATCGTATTGACGCGGCTCTCGATATGGTCCCAGCCGACGCTCATCGGCCAGATAGCTTCGGCACGGAAGGAGACTTCGGCCACTGCGAGTAGGAACTGTAGAACGATGACTGCTGGAATGGCGGTCAGGAGGAGGTCAAGGGGTCTCCCGCGTCTGTCTACCCAGCTTTGCCCCGCGAGCACCGCAAGAAGGCTCAGTCCCGCACCCGACGAAAGGATGACGAGCCCGTATGGCCAGTCAGTTTCGACCAGACTCCGAACCGTGACATAGGAGATGAACAGGATCAGCCACGGATTGGTTCGACGAAAATCGATGAAGGGCAGAGCCCGAAAACTTCCGATGGCCAACAGCAGCAACGAGGCGAGGGTCGCCAGCGCGACCACGCTAGTTGGCGGGGTGTTGGAGGGTACGAGCACCGCCAGCACGAGCGCGCACACAGCAGCCACGTAGCCCGAGACTCTCGCCCGCGTTCTGAGCACAGCGAAAACACCAGCGACAAAGAGAATTGTCACAAAGATCATTGGAGCCCCCGCATCCATGTCACACAACGCGCGGCAGCCCGAAACGAACCATTCGCTGCGCAGCCGTCAATCACCGTCCACCCTAACCTCTGCCGGGACGGCGGAGAGAAACTTGTGCGATTAGCGCACAAGCGTAGATTGTGGCAGCCGGGCCGGGCCGGCCAACGGTGAACGCGGTGCGGAGAGTCTCCCACATCCGCCGGACAGAGTCCTCGTTCTTTGCGGCGTTGAGGGAGTGGACGGCAATGAAATCGCCGATCGTGCGGCGGTCACTTGCATCCAGATGCTGACGAGCCCACGCAATCGACTTGGCCGATGTGATCGACTTCGCCACGCCGTTGCCGATGTGGTGGACCACGGTCGGGCTTTCGGGTTGAAACACGCGCGGGGGCTGAGACGACCTTGAGAGTGCGTTGAGCCAGGCAACATCTTGGTGGAAGCGCAGCGCCGGGTCAAACGGGATATCCATTGCGAGCGATCTCGGGAACACGAGCGTGGAGGCCTGCATAAATCCCACGCCGCCCTTAACAGACGATTTGCGGAAGAGATAGTGCGAGAGCTGCTCGTCGTCGCGTATCGGCCGGTCCGGCCAGACCTCGTCGCCGCCAGCTCGGCGCGCAACAACTCTGCTGCTCGCAACCCAGCGGTCGTCGGTAGGATTTGCGCGTTGCACCAGTGTCACGAGTTCGGACAGGTGGTCTGGAAACCACTCGTCATCATCATCGAGGAGCGCGACCAACCGGCCGTGGGCCGACTCAATGCCATGCTGCCGAGCGGCGTTTCCGCCCGCCCGAGGACCGACGGTCAGGAGTCGGAGGCCCGGCAGATCGGGCAGGTGAATCGGGTCTGCAGTGTCGGAGACGATCAAGATTTCGGCTGCCGGGTAGCTCTGCGCTGCGACCGATTCGATCGCTCGGCCCAACTCGGCGCGGCCGACAGTCGGGATCACGACCGAGACGGTCCATGGCGCTTCAGCCATTCCACTACCCATAAGTTCCTCAACCAATCTTCTCAGCGAATTGTCCGTGCCCAACCAGCTCGGTTGGGCAGCGAATGGCGGCTCGCCCTAACGGACCAGGCGCCGGGCGAGCGCGGTGAGCTCGACGACATCCGACCAGCGCACGCCCAGAAATTCCAGGACGGGCACTCCGAAGACGCGTCTCATCCAGAAAATGCACATCCCGCCGGCGGCCGTGTTGCCCGCCACCGTGGCGATCGCTGCCCCCATCGCGCCCAGAGTGGGCACCAAGAGCACCACGAGCCCCACATTGACGATGCAGGCCACGACGAGCGCGTAGCTGCGCAGTTCCGGCCGGCCCCTCGCCGACAGGCCGGCACCCGCCACCGAGCCCGGGTTGCCGAGCACCACGCCAATCAGAAGCACATGCACGATGGCGATGGCGGGCGCAAATTCTTCACCAAACACGGGTGCCAGCCACCAGGTGGAGAGGATCCCGACTGCAGCGCACATCACAAAGGTGAGCATCGTCGAGGCGCGTGCGGCCAACGTCAGCCGAGCCTCGTTCGTGCCCCCTGATTCGGCGGCGAAGATGACATCTCGAACCGCACTGTTGAACACCAACGTGACTTCGCTCACGCTGACCGCCACAGCGTAGAGGCCGAGTTGGTGCGGGCTCGAAAGCGGAATCATGAGCGTCTGGTCGAGCCTCGACAACAGGACACCCGCGAGAGAACCGAACCAGAGCCGGCTTCCAAAGGAGAGAAGGTTGCGCGGCGCGATCTCCCCCAGCTCGTCCGGAGCGTCACGCGGAGACCTTCTACTCAGCAGCAGCGGGATATAACAAATCCCTCCGGCGAAAGTGGTGACGGCGATCGCGAGCGAGGCGGACTCAATCGTCAGCACGTCCAGCCAAGCGAGAGCGACGACAGCGGCGAGTCGTGCGAGCGCCCCAAACGTTCTCTCGATCGAGATCTGCTTCCATGCGCCCAAACCCGCGGCGTAGCCGCGAACGCCGCCGAGTACGAGGCTGGGTATCAATGCCAGTGCAACGCAAGCCGATGTGACGCCGTCGACGCCCGGAATGAGGAGAGGCATGAGCCAGAGCAGGGCGAGGCTACCGAGGAGCCCCACCGCGGCGAGCATCAAAGTACCCTGCCGAAGAACCCGCCGTGCGCTGGCCGGGCGTTTGGAAGCGAAATAGGTTATTGCCTCTGGAAGCCCGATCGTCAACGCGCTCACTGCGAGCAGGAACGGTGCCGTGATTGCGGCAACTTCGCCCCGATCATCCACGCCCAAGACCCTGGCGAGGATCGGGGCGCTGATGAATGCTGCGAGCGGAGCCCCCAAATTGCCGAGCGTGGCTATCGCAACGCTCCTCGAGGTGCCACCGACTCGCTTCAATGCCCCGCTCATCGGAGGGCATTTCGTTCGATGGGCGTCACGGGCGCAAGGTAATCCCCACTCGCGTTGTCGATTCTGATCATGGAATCGGTGACTCAGCGCTCGGCCGACGGCACGGCACGGACATACCGTTCCAGCATGGGTTTACGAAGACCGGCTGATTCCAAAGCTTCGGCGGTCCATGCGCGTACACGGTCAATGGCTCGTCCGCGCATGAGCGCTGTGAGCGGCTGCATCGGAGTCTGATGCCGGATACGGTCGTTCAGCCGATGGGTATGGAGGCGAGCAACCGCTCTGTTCCATGCGGCAATGGACATCGCCGAGCCGTAGTGATCCACTAAGCGCTGTCTGTCTCGTTGAGCCGAGCCATCTCGAACATGGACCCCAGTGGCCGCGGCGGCGTGCTGACGGTGAGCGCCGATTTCATAGGGGACTCGAAGTACAACCGGATCGGTTGCGAGCATACGCAGCCAAAGCTCGAGGTCGACGGCGTGCTCGTACTCGGCCGAGAACCCTCCAACGTCTCTGAAGAGCACGGTCGAGAAAAAGGTGTGGCACGGATCCCCGAGTACGTTTCCGTACAGAAGTGCGGCGGTCACCAACGCATCAGGCGATGGGGTGACAGCCGCATACTCGTCGAACACTCGATCTGCGGAGGCTGCTTTGCTCGGGTTCCGAGTGATTGTCCCGGTCGAACTGACGTATTGCGGGGCAGAGAGGACGAGACCCGCGTGCGACTCTTGGGCCGCGTTGATCGCCCTGCTCAAATTGCGGCCAACGACCAGGTCGTCCTGACCGGTCACGAGGGTGAACGCCCCGCGCGCCTGAGCGGCGGCCCGATTCCAGTTCGAGACCATCCCCAACGCCTCAGTCGACCAGATCGCGGTCCAAGGCACTGAACAACTCTCCAGCAGCTCCCTGATCGGCGCAGGGTCGGTGCTGTTGTCATCGGAGAGCACCAACTCGAGGCTGTCGGGTCCGTCTGTGACGATGCTCTCGATGAGAGCAGCGAGATACCCCATATTGGGGTTGTGCGTCGGAATGCATACGCTGAGCGAGAACGAGGTCGACTCTGACCAGCTTGCGCTGTGTTCGATCTTGCTCAAAGCGAGCCCCCCGGTTTTCTTTGATTGCGCTTTGGTCGAGTGCCAGCGCTTGATGCAGCCACGGCAACGCCACTCCCTGCAAGCGGGGCGGGCGTTCCTAGCCCGGAGTACAAGACCGCGACTAGCGTGCCCCGGAAGCCGACCAGTACTCACACTGCGTAACTAGAGTAAGGCGTCTGCGGCTGCACTCTCGAATCGAGAGGTGCTCTTGCGCCACACGGGGGGATTGCGAGGCCCGGCGTGGGAGTTGGATCTGATTGTCTAATGATGGTGGAATCTAAGCGCGGTAGCGCGTAGCGCCTGAATAGGCGAGCGCTCCGAAGTTCGCTAGGGCTCCCGCATCACACTCCGGCCCTGATCGACTAGCCGTGCGCTCAACACCGAGCGCTCGCGTAAAAATGAGGATCCAAAAATGACTCGACGCCCCGGTAATCCCATGAGTCGCCGGGGAAAGAAGCTCTGGCTAGTCGGGGGTGCATCGGCAGTGGCTGCGCTTCTCATTGGGGTGGGCGCTGCGGTCGTCATTTCGGCGAGTTCAGCAGGGTCGACTCCGGAAGCGGAGCAGAGTGTGTCTCCAACGCCCACCCCGAAACCGGTCGCCCAATTCTCTCCACCGACGACCGTGTCGGCGCCAGCAGCTTTCGCGGGATGGGACGCTGCCGGTGTAGCGAATGACGCAGCATTGCGTGCGGAAGCGGGAGAAAGCAGCGAAGGAAACATTGCGCTGTTGCTCACTCCTGGTGGGCCCGACGGCGTCACCCTGCGCCAGACGGTGAGTGTGGCGCCGCTGACGACCTACTCGTTCGGCGTCGACCACTTCGCGTCTCTTGAATCCAACACCGCGATCTCGATCGCAGTGGGCGGGAACGCCCTGACGAGACTCGAGGCTGCCCAGACAGCGGCTGAGTGGGAGCACGCGAGCTGGGAATACACGACCGGGACAGACGAGTATTCCCTCGAGCTATCGATCAACGCAGCCGGCGATACCGGTTCTGCGCGCATTGACAATGTGAGCCTCAACGTGGCCGGGGGCGAAAACCTGATTGCAAATGCATCCTTCGAGGACTACGCGGCCGACGCACAGATCACGAACGAGTCCCTGATCATGCAAAGCGGCGCGGCCTCGATCGGGATCGCAGCCAGAGTGCAGAGCGCCCAGTGGAACGTGCGTGACGTCTCGGGCGCAGACGTTGAAAGCGGCTCGATTGAGTTCCAGAACGGACTCGGGCTCCTGCCGCTCGGTGAGTTGCGCCAAGGCTACTACTCTGTTGAGTTCGCCAGCGTAGAAGGCAATCTCCCAGTTCAAACCTTGACCTTCATGGTCCTCGACGAGGCGGCGCTTGCCGAGCCGGACGAGAGATTCGGCGTTGGCACACACCTCGACCGCGACTACTACGCGGGGTCCGAGCTTCCAGCCGAGCAGATTGGCTTCACGAGCGCCCGGACCGACATGTTCTGGTCGAAGACTGAGCTCAACCAGGGGGAGTACAGCTTTGACCCGACCCTTGACGGGCGAATCGCGGCGTTCGCTGCGCGCGGGATTGAGCTGCTTCCCATCAGCGCATACGCGAACAAGTACTACGACGGAGGTGTTGCAGTCAGCAGCCCAGAGGGCATTGCGGGCTACGCAAACTACTCGAACGCGATTGCCACGCACTACGGCGCTACGGCCATCGAACTCTTCAATGAGTACAACCACGAGCCGTTCAACAAGGGTGCATGCGGTCGAACAGGCTCGTGTTACCAGCAACTACTTGCACCAACCGCGGACAAAATTCACTCGGAGAGCCCGGGAACAAAAGTTGTTGGTCCCGCAAACGCGAGGCAAGACGACCCCTTCCTTACTGAGTTGTACCAGGCCGGCGGGCTGCAGTATCTAGATGCAGTGAGCTTCCACCCCTACGAAGAGGGTTACAACTCGGGTCCAGAGTTTCTGATCGCAAATCTTGAGCAGGCGAATGCACGAATCCGCGAGTTCAACGATGGGAAGCCAAAGCCGATCTGGCTGACGGAGCTTGGCTGGAGCACGTCTTTGGTCACGGAGTCGCAGCAAGCGGAAAACCTCATCCGCGCCGAGGCAATCGCGCTCGCCGCCAATGTTGAACGATTCTTCTGGTACGACCTCGTCAACGATGGGCTCGACCCCGTTGAGGCGGAGAACAGCTTTGGCCTCCTGCATCAGCGTTCCGAGGTGCTGCCGGCCTTCCAACCCAAGCCGGCCGCCATGGCACAAGCCATGATGATTCGAAAGCTGACGGGGAAGGCATTCAGCGAGCGTGACACGTTGAGCGAGACGAGCTATTCATTCGCCTTCGGCGAGGGCGCCGAATCTACCCGTGTTGCTTGGGCGACCAGCCCGGTCCGGGTGAGCTATGAAACCCAGTCGCCGGTTGTCATGACCAGCTATCTCGGAGCGGTCACGGAGTTGAAGCCCAAGAAGGGCAAGGTGACTGTGGATCTCGGGCTTCAGCCGGTGTTCCTCGACGGGGATCTCAGCAAGGGGAGAGTCGTCAAGTAGGGCAGGCATATTCGGGCCTCCGCCACACGTGCTCCACAAGAGGTCAACCTTGCCGTGTTTGGCTGCCAGGTGAGCCCGGATTTCGGATGGGTGGTGCTCGCCCCGAGGGCTTGCCTGAGCCGAAAAGAGCGACGTGAGCCGCCAGGCCGTCCGAGTTTGCGCTCTACAACCTCATGCTGCGCTTCCCACTCGACGTGTCG